>DATCYP010000071.1:0-18118 GCA_036526375.1 Gaiellaceae bacterium
CGGCCGACTCGATCCCGACCGAGAGGCGGATGAGGCTCGGCGGCGCGGCGAAGGGGGCGTCGGCCGTCGCGGCGTGCGTCATCCGCGCCGGCACCTCGATCAGGCTCTCGACGCCGCCGAGCGATTCCGCGAGCTGGAAGAGCCGCGTCCGGGCCGCGATCGCAGCGGCTTCCTCGGGAGACTCCGCGAGGAACGAGACCATGCCGCCGAAGTCGCGCATCTGGCGGGCCGCGATCGCGTGGCCCGGATGTGTCGGCAGGCCGGGGTAGAGGACGCGCTCCACGCGCGGGTGGCGCTCGAGCACGGCGGCGACCTCCATCGCGTTCCGGCAGTGCTGCCGCATGCGCACCGCGAGCGTCTTGATCCCGCGCAGCACGAGCCAGCAGTCGAACGGGCCCGGCACGGCGCCGAGCGACTTCTGCAGGAAGCGCAGACGCTCGGCCACGGTCGGGTCGTTCGTCGCCGCGAAGCCTCCGACCACGTCGGAGTGTCCGCCGAGGTACTTGGTCGTCGAGTGAACGACGACGTCCGCGCCGAGCTCGAGCGGACGCTGTAGGTACGGCGTCGCGAACGTGTTGTCGACCACGAGGAGCGCGCCCGCGGCATGCGCGGCCTCGGCCGCGGCGGCGATGTCCACGACGTTGAGCATCGGGTTCGACGGCGTCTCGATCCAGACCATCCGCGTCGAGTCGTCGAGATGGTCGGCGAGGTTCGGGAAGTCCTCCGCCGGCAGGTAGTGGAAGCGGTAGCCCTTCGGCTCGTAGACCTGCGACGTCATCCGGTAGACGCCGCCGTAGACGTCGGCGATCAGGACGACGCGGTCGCCGGGGTTGAGGAGGTGGAAGAGCGTCGTCGTCGCGCCGAGCCCGGACGAGTACGCCACGCCGTGCTCCGCCGACTCGAGCGAGGCGAGTGCCGTCTCGAGCGCCTGCCGGGTCGGGTTGGCGACGCGCGAGTAGTCGTAGCCCTTGTGCTCGCCGACGGCGTCCTGGACGTAGGTCGACGTCTGGTAGATCGGCGTGATGATCGCGCCGGTCGCGGGGTCCGGCTCCTGGCCGACGTGGATCGCGCGAGTCTCGAAGTCCACGCCGGCGATTGTAGGCTCGGCCGGTGGACCGGCGGCAACGCGAGCGGATCGTCGCGCGCTGCGAGCGCTTCGTCGTGTCCTGGCACGCGCCGCGCGATCCGGCGGCCGAGTTCCGCGCGCTCGCCGACCGCGCGGGCGAGCGGCTCGACGTCTACGGCGGCGGCGAGAGCGTCGAGCGCCTCGAGTCCCGTGTGGCCCGGCTGCTCGGCAAGGAGGCCGCCGCGCTCTTCCCGAGCGGCACGATGGCGCAGCAGATCGCCCTGCGCATCCTGTGCGACCGCAACGGCTGCTCGACGGTCGCCTTCCATCCGCAGTGCCACCTCGACGTGCACGAGGAGCGCGGGTACGAGCACCTCCACGGGCTGCAGGCGAGACCGGTGGGCCACCGCGACCGCCTGCTCACGCGCGCCGCCCTCGACGAGGTGGGCGAGCGGCTCGGAGCGTTGTTGCTCGAGCTCCCGCAGCGCGATCTCGGTGGGCAGCTGCCCGCGTGGCGGGACCTCCGCGCGCAGACGAGCTGGGCGCGCAGGCACGGTGTGGCACTGCATCTCGACGGCGCGCGGCTCTGGCAGTGCGGCCCGTTCTACCGGCGTCCGTTGCGTGAGATCGCGGCGCTGTTCGACACCGTGTACGTCTCGCTCTACAAGGACCTCGGCGGCCTCGGCGGGTGCGTCCTCGCCGGACCGAGGGACGTGATCGCGGAGGCGCGGGTCTGGCGGATCCGGCACGGCGGCAGGCTCTCGACGTACGAGCCGATGGCGCTCTCGGCGGAACGAGGGCTCGACGAGGTGCTCCCACGCATGCCGGCGTTCGTTCGCAAGGCGCGCGAGATCGGCGTCGCACTTGCTCGCGTCGACGGTGTCGACGTCGTTCCCGATCCGCCGCAGGTCGCGATGCTGCACGTCCACGTCCGGGGCGAGCTCGAGCGTCTGGAAGAGGCGCTCTACGAGGTCGCGAAGGAGCGGCGCACCCTCGTCGCGGGCTACTTCGCGCCGACGCCGTCGCCGCGCGTGCAGATGACCGAGATCTCAGTCGGGGCGCCGTCGCTCGAGGTGGAGACCGCCGAGATCGCCGAGCTGTACGCGGAGCTCGTCGGCCGGGCGGCGAAGAGGCGGCGAAGCGCTCCGAAGCGGCCGCCGGCGAAGCGCCAGGGCGGCCGCTAGGCCTCGATCCGCTCGGCGCCGAGAAACGCCGCGAGGCTCGCGAGCGGCTGCTCGAGATCGACCGGCTTCTCCCCCGGCTCCCACCACAGCCCCTTGACGCGCACCACCTTCTCGCGCCGGTCGAAGACGGGCTCGATCCGGCCGACGAGCCGGTCGCTGTGCAGGATCGGGAGGACGTAGTAGCCGTACTCGCGCTTCGCGGCCGGGACGTACATCTCGAGCCGGTAGAAGAAGTTCCAGAGCGCGAGGGCACGATCCCGGTCGTGGACGAGACGGTCGAACGGCGAGAGGAACGTCGTGCGCTCCGGCACCGGCCCGTCCTCGGCCTCTGGATGCATGACGAGGCGGCCCCGGTCGAGCCGCACGCCGAGCGCGCGGAAGCGCTTCTCCTCGATCAGCCGCAGTGCCTTGCGCATCGGCACGGTCTCGGTTTCGGGATACCAGCGCTCGGCGAGATCCCAGACGCGCTGCTTCCCTCGGCGGCCCACGACCGCGACTTGCCCGCGTGCCGCCAGAAGGTCGAGCATCAGGCCCATCTTGCGCTGGCCCCACCAGCGGTGCTCCTCGCGCTTGTGGCTCGGCGCATCCTCGATCTCGCGGGAGAGAAGCGGTCCGCGATCGCGAAGCTCCCTCAGGACGTAGCGGCGGAAGGCGCCGTTCTCCTTCAGCCAGTCGATGATCCTCAGGTCGAGCGGCCGGTCGCGGCGGCGCATGAGCGCCTTGAGCAGCGGCAGATCCTCGATCGGGTAGACGAACGCGCGCCACTCGACGAGCTTTCGTTCGTGCCACAGCAGCCGGTCGAGCTCGCCGATGTCGAACGGGCCGAGTCGGCTCCATGGGACGAGATGCTGCGGCGGCGCGACGGTCGAGATCGGATCGAGCTGGAGGAAGCCGAGCCGGCGCACGGTCTCGAGCACCCCGTCGGCCCGGCCGTCGAGGCCCTGCGCGCGCACCGCGATCCGGCGCGCTTCCTCGAGCGGCACCTCACGCATGGCGGACCTCCTCGAGCCCGAGCACGCGCGCGAGCCGCGCGGCCGCCCGTTCGAGCTTCGCGCCGACGTCCCCGCGCACCCGCGGCTCCGGATGGAAGCGCCGCACGTGGAGAACGCCGTCGCCGCGGTCGGCCTTCAGGTCGGCGCGGCCGACGATGCGGTCGCCGGCGAGCAGCGGCAGGACGTAGTAGCCGTACACGCGCTCGTGCTCGCGCTTGTAGACCTCGATCACGTGGCGGAAGCCGAAGAGCCGCTCGAGGAGCGGCCGATCCCAGAGCAGGTTGTCGAAGGGGCCGATGAGAACGGGCGGCGCCGGCTTGCCGTCGAGCTCCGCCTCGGCGTCGACGTAGAACGGCGGGCCTCCGTCGTCGGCATCCACCTCGCGGAGCAGTCCCTCGTCCACAAGGGCGAGGACGTGGTGGTGGAGGCGGGCGCGCCCGCCCTTGAGTCGCCAGTGCTCGCGGATCGCGGGCTCGGTCAGCGCGCCGCGGGCCCGCACGGCCAGGAGCGCCAATGCACGGAGCGTCTCGTCCTCGTCCGGTACGGGTGCCTCGAGAATCGCGCGCGGGATCACGCGCTCCGCGAGGTCGTAGCGGCGCTGGAAGGACTCGCGTCCGGCGACGACGAGCACACCGTCGTCCCACAGCGCCTCGAGCACGATCTTCGCCGGCTTCCAGTTCCACATGTCGGTGCCGTCGCCGGCCCCCTCGAAGTCGCGCGAGCCGAGCGGGCCTTCCGCCCGAATCCGTTCCAGCACGGGCTCGAACAAATCCCCGTGCTCGATCCTGGCCCGCTCGTGGAAGCGCCAGTGCGCGCCGCCGTCCATCGTGCGGCGGAAGTGCGGCCAGAGCTCGACGGGGAGGAGGCACGCCTCGTGGGCCCAGTACTCGAAGACGCGGCCGGCTGCGAGCAGACCCCGCAGCTCGGTCTCGTCATAGGCACCGATGCGGCTCGACAGCGTGAGCCGGTGAGCCCGGTCGACCGCCGAGATCGAGTCGAGCTGGACCGCGGCGAGCCGCCGGATCGCGGCTTCCACCTCACCGGCCTGGGCGCGGCGGAAGCGCGGCGCGTACGCCTGCGTCGACACGGCGAGCCGCCGGATCGCGGCGAGCTTGACGGCGGCGGTCTTCATGGTTCCTCTACCTACCAGTTGGCTAGTGCGCCGCGGCGCAGCGCGACCCGATAGCCTCCCGCCCGTGCCGCGCCCGAGACGCCGAAATCCGTGGACCTCGACGGGCGAGGTTCTCATCTGGGTGCTCTTCGCGCTCCTCCTGTTCCCCATCGGCTTCGCCGGCTGGGCGGTCGGTCATTACACGTCGCTCGGGAAGTCGGTGCGAACCGTCACGGTCGGCGCGACCACGGGTCAGACGGCGACCACTCCGACGACGACCGCGGCTCCGACGACGGCCGCGACCACCACCGCACCCGGAGGGGGAACCGGCAACGCAGCTGCGGGGAGGACAGTGTTCGCCTCGAACAGCTGCGCCTCGTGCCACACGTTCGCCCCCGCGAACGCGACGGGCACCATCGGCCCGAATCTCGACAAGGCGCCGGCCCAGGACGCGAAGGCCGATCACAACATGCCGCTCGCGGCGTTCATCAGGGAGTCGATCGTCAATCCGGACGCCTACATCGCGAAGGGCTTCAGCAAGGGAGTCATGCCGACGAACTTCGGCAGCGCCCTCTCGAAGACGCAGCTGAACGACCTCGTCGCCTTCATCCTCTCCGGCACGAAGAGCTAGCGCCGCGAGAGGCACCACGGCGGTCTGCGAAACCCTCTAGGCTGGCCGGCCAGGCGTGGCTTCGGTCCAGGATCAGCTCGAGGCGATCGTGGCGACCGGCGTTCCGGGCGCGGTCGTAGTGGCCGTCGGGCCGCAGGAGAGGATCGAGCGAGCGGTCGGGCTCGCGGACGTCGCCACCGGCGAGGTGCTCACCGTCGAGCACCGATTTCGGATCGGCAGCGTCACGAAGATCTTCGTCGCCACACTCGTCCTCCAACTGGTCGCGGAGGGCAGGCTCGACCTCGACCAGGAAGCGGCGCCCTTCGTCGCGGGCGTCACGGTGCGCCAGCTTCTGAACCACACGAGCGGCCTCGACGACTTCGACTTCGACTGGGAGCCGTATCGACGGGATCCCGCTCACCGCTGGGAGCTCGGTCCGCACGAGGAGCTGGCGCTCGTCCTCGAGAAGCCCCGTCTCTTCCCGCCGGGCGAGGGATGGGCCTACCACGGCAGCAACTACCTCGCGCTGAGGCTGGTGGTCGAAGCTGCAACGGGGACGACCCTCGCCGACGAGCTCCGCCGGAGCGTCTTCGCGCCGCTCGGCCTGCAGAAGACCGACCTGGTCGAGGGCCCTCTTCGCGGCGAGTGCGCCCACGGCTACTTCCCCGCCGACAATCCGATCTGGCCGGGCGGGGTCGGCCCGGTCGACCTCACCGAGATCGACCTCCCATTCCACGGCGCCGGCGGGGGCATCGTCTCCACCCCCGGCGAGATCGCGACGCTGCTTCGCGCGCTGCTCGGAGGCGACCTGCTTCCCGAACGCCAGCGGTTGGAGATGCTCGACGCGATCGACTCGGACTGGGAGGAGACTGACCGCTACGGCCTCGGCATCGGCGAGATCACCTCGGTGATGGGGAGGCAGCGCTCGTCGTGCGGCGCCGCCTGGGGCCATCTCGGCTTCTCGGTCGGCTACGCCGCGATCGCGCTGTCGAGCGAGGACGGTCGGCGACAGGTGGTGGTCTGCGCCAACGGCCATCCGGCCGAGGCCGACGAGGCCGCGTTCCTCGAAGCTGCCGGGGCGCTCGCCTGGAGTCTGTACTGCGCCTGATGCGGCTTCAGGCTCCGGCCGAGACGATGACCTCGCCGACGCTGCGTTCGGTGTCGCCCGCGAGCAGCGGGACGATGTGCTCCACCATCCCCGGCCCGCCGACCTCAGGTGCGATGCGGTCGCCGTCATCCGCCGAGGCGAAGTCGAGGATCAGGATCAGGTGCGTCTCGTCAACCTTCGCGAGACGGGGCGCGAGCCCGTCGCCTCGACGACCAGCTGCGCCGCCTGCCGTACGGACTGCACGGCTCGTCGGCGACCGGTTCGCGTAGGTGGGAGTGGTTGACGACGACCTGCACTACGCGCGGGTGCCGCTGAGCACGTCGACGACGCGCTCCTCGGCGTCGTCGGAGTAACCCGTACCGAGCTTGTCCTCGAGGATCTTCCGCAACTCGCCGGTCTCGGCCAGCTCCTGCACGATGTCGGCCCCGCCCACGAGCTCGCCCTTGACGAACACCTGCGGGATCGTCGGCCAGCCCGAGAGCTCCGACAGCTCCTGCCGGATCGAGGGGTCGGGGAGGATGTCGACCGCCGTCACCGGCGCGTTCGCCGCGCGCAGCGCCTCGAGCGCCCGGCCCGAGTTGCCGCACATCACGAACTGCGGCGTGCCCTTCATGAACAGCGCGACCGGCTCGTTCTCGATCACGTCCCTGATGCGTGCGGAAACCTCGCTCATCGCGTCCCCCTCGTCTTGATCCTCAACTCGTGAATCGTGCCTGAAGCGAACGGGGCTGCGAGCGCGTCGTTGACGAGCCGGTGCTGCTCGAGCAGCGGGAGTCCGTCGAAGCGCGGAGAGGTGACCTCGACCAGGAAGTGGTCGCCGCCGCCGGTGCGGTCGGTGACGCGGAGGTCGGTCGCCTCCGGAAAGGCGTCGCGGAGCAGCTGCTCGAGATCCCCGGTCACGCGTTCCATTCTGCCCGCGTGTTCGTGTGCGGGAACGGCTCGTCCGGCACCGGCACCGCGAGCGCGCTGCAGAGTGGCTCCCAGCCGTCGGCCGCCGTCCAGTCGACGAGCCGGTGTGCCGGCGCCTCCGCCCGCACCGCCGCGTTGTACCGCTCGTAGTACGCCTGCGCGTCGGCCGCGTCGTCCCAGTTCTCGCCGATCTCGCGCTCGAGCTGCTCGCGGAACATCGCCAGCCACTTCTTGCTCTCCATCGGCCTGTCGCCGCGCGCGAACGGGAGTATCGTGGCGTCGCAGCTTTCCCACCACTGGGCCGCGTCGCGGCGGGTGGAGAGGACGATCACCGCGCCGGGATGCGCACCGGCGAGCTGCCGCCAGAACAGCGAGGCCGGCCAGTCGACCGCGGCGACGCAATTGCCCGGAAACGTCCGCCAGTCGGGCTCGCTCCCTCGTGCCGCGGCTCGCCAGACATCGACGTCCTCGAGGTGCTCGAAGACCTCGGACATGTGGTAGCAGCGGCCGCCGAGCAGCGTCTCGAGGGCGAGCTTGAGCGAGCGCGTTCCCGTGCGCGGCAGCCCGGCGCCGACGACGCGGAGCATCAGCGGCTGTGCGCCAGGAAGTCGAGCAGGTCGGAGCGGGTGAGGACGCCGACCGGTTTCCCCTCGCGTGCGACGACGACAGCGCTGCCGCCGCCGGTCAGCGTCGCGAACACTTCGTCGAGCGTCGCCGACGCCTCGACCGCCGCGAGCGGCGGCTGCATCGCGGCCGCGACGTCCTCGTGCACCGCGTCGGGGTTACCGAAGACGCGTTCGAGCAGCGCGCGATCCTGGAGCGAGCCGATCACGTCCGCGAGCGACTCGCACTGGCCGTCGCGCACGACCGGCAGCTGCGAGATGCCGTACCGCTGCATCGTGTCGATGCCCTCGCCGACCTTGGCGTGCGCGGCGATCGTGACGAGCTCCGGCACCCTCCCGCCGTGCTTCGCGCCCAGCAGCTCGGCTACGGTCGGCAGCGACGCCTGCCGCTCGACGAAGCCGTGCTCGAGCATCCAGTTGTCGTCGTAGAACTTCGACATGTAGGAGCGGCCGGAGTCGGGGATGATCGCGAGCACCGTCGCACCGGCGGGAAGCCGCTCGGCGACCCGGATCGCTCCCCACACCGTCGAGCCGGCCGAGCCCCCGGCGAGGATCCCCTCCTCGCGCGCGAGTCGCCGCGCCATGAGGAACGACTCGCGGTCGGAGACCCGGATCCACTCGTCGACGACCTTCAGGTCGATCGTGTCGGGCCACGTGTCCTTGCCGATACCCTCGACGAGGTAAGGGTGCAGGTCGGAGTCGTCCTTCGCCGTGTAGATCGAGCCCTCGGGATCGACGCCGACGATCTTCACTTCCGGCTTGCGCTCGTGGAACCAGCGTCCGACGCCGGAGATCGTCCCGCCGGTGCCGACCGAGATGACGATCGCGTCGAGCTCGCCGCCGGTCTGCTCCCAGATCTCGGGCGCGGTGACGTCGTAGTGCGCCTGCGGGTTCGCCAGATTCGAGTACTGGTCGGGCTTGAAGCCGCCCGGGATCTCCTCCGCGAGCCGCGACGAGACGGAGTAGTACGACTCGGGCGAGTCGTGGTCGACCGCGGTCGGTGTGATCACGACCTCGGCGCCGTACGCGCGGAGCATGGAGATCTTCTCCTGGCTCATCTTGTCGGGCATGACGAAGATGCAGCGGTAGCCCTTGCCCGCCGCGGCGATGGCGAGGCCGACGCCGGTGTTGCCGGAGGTCGGCTCGACGATCGTCCCGCCGGGCCTGAGCTTCCCCTCGCGCTCGGCCTGCTCGATCATCGCCAGGCCGATCCGGTCCTTGACCGAGCCGCCCGGGTTGAGGTACTCGAGCTTGGCGAGGATCCGCGCGTGGCCGGCCGGCGAGAGCCTGTCGAGCCGGACGATCGGCGAGTCCCCGACGAGGTCGAGGACGGTCGGATACTCCCGCGGCATCGCGGGAAGCCTAGTGGTCCGCGAAACGTTGGAGGGAGCCATGAGGATCAGCGTGATCGGCAGAGGGAACGTCGGCGGCGGGCTCGCACAGAGGTGGAGCACCGCCGGGCACGAGGTGCAGGAGCTCGGACGCGACGGCGGCGACGCCTCGGATTCCGACGTCCTGCTCGTCGCGGTTCCCGCGGGCGAGATCGCAAACGCACTCGGCGCGGTCAGCGGCATCGGCGGCAAGCTCACGATCGACGCGACGAACGCGGTGCGCGGCCGGAACGAGGAGTACGAGTCGCTCGCGCACGAGGTCCGCTCGATCGTCGGCGGGCCGACCGCGAAGTCGTTCAACCTCAACTTCGCGAACATCTACGACCAGATCGACGCGCAGCGCGTCCGGCCGTCCAACCTCTTCTGCGCGGAGGACGAGGCCCGGGAGGTGACCGAGCAGCTGATCCGCGACGCCGGGTACGAGCCGGTCTACGCCGGGGGGCTCGAGAGGGCGCGGATGCTCGAGGACCACCTCGAGCTGCTGTTCGCCGTCAACCAGGCCGGGCTCGGCCCCTTCTTCGTCCGTTACGCCTCGCCGGGCGAGCTGTAGGCCGCTGCGGGAGCTTCTCCCGGCTCGACTCCGACCTCGCTCGAGCGGACGAGCACGAAGGCGGCGAGCACTGCCGCGACGCCGACGCCGCCGAGCACCCAGAAGGAGAGGGCGAACCCGCTCGTCATCGCCTGCGGCAACGAACGGCCGGAGGCGAGCAGCGTCCGCTCGTGGGTGAATGCGACCGTCGAGGCGATCGCGACGCCGAGCGCCCCGCCGACCTGCTGCGTGGTGTTGAGCAACCCCGAGGCGAGTCCCGACTCGTGGTACTCGACGCCGGCGAGCGCCGCGATCGAAACCGGGATGAACGAGAAGGCGAGGCCGACGCCCATCATCAGGTAGCCGGGGAGCAGGTCGCGCGCGTACGAGCCGTCGACCGGCACCTGCGCGTACCAGAACATCGCGCCGGCGACGAGGGCGAGCCCGGCCGTCAGCACCGGGCGGACGCCGATCCGTGTCACGAGGGCCTGCGCGATCCCGGCGACCGGAATCACGGTGCCCGCGGTCGCGAGGAAGGTCAGCCCGGTCTTCAGCGGCGAGTAGCCGAGCACCTGCTGGACGTAGAGGGTGAGGACGAAGAAGTTGGCGAAGATCACCGCCCCGAGCAGGAAGCTCGCCACGTTCGCACCCGCGAGCGTCTTCGTCCGGAAGATCCGGAACGGGACGAGCGGTTGCCGATGGCGACTCTCGATGACGACGAACGCAGCAAGCAACACCGCCGAGCCGACGAGCTCGCCGATCGTGCGGCCGGCCGACCAGCCGACGGTCGGAGCCTTCGAGATCGCGTAGACGAGGAGCGCCAGTCCGGCCGTGACCGTGACGGCGCCGCCGGCGTCGAAGCCGCGGATGCCTTCGGCGCGGCTTTCGCGCACGACCGAGCGGGTGAGCGCGAGGACGAGTGCACCGACGGGGACGTTGACGAAGAAGATCCACTCCCAGCCGAGGTACTTCACGAGGATGCCGCCGAAGAGGACGCCCGCCGCTGCGCCGCTGCCGCCCATCGCGCCCCAGATCCCGAGCGCCTTGTTCCGTTCGGCGCCCTCCTCGAAGGCGGTCGTGATGATCGCGAGCGTCGCCGGCGAGACGATCGCCGCGCCGAGGCCCTGCACCGCGCGCGCCGCGACCAGCACGCCGATCGAGCTCGCGAGCCCGCACACGAGGGAGGCGATCGAGAAGAGGGCGACTCCGACGATGAACATCCGCCGGCGCCCGAGCAGGTCGGCCGCGCGGCCGCCGAGGAGCAGGAAGCCGCCGAAGGTGATCGTGTAGGCGATGAGCACCCACTGGACCGTGGTGTCGCTCACGTGGAGCGAGTTCTTGATCGACGGGAGCGCGACGTTGACGATCGAGACGTCGAGCACGGTCATGAAAAAGGCGACGCAGACGAGCGCGAGCGCCTGCCAGCGCTTCGGATCGGTTCCAGTGGCGTTCATCGAGATCCTCCTCCTCTTGCTGCGGCCATCGTAAGGCGACGAACGACCGGGCCCCAAATCGACATCCCGTCGCAGTACGAGCTAGTGGCGGAAGTGGCGGCGGCCCGTGAAGACCATCGCGGCGCCGGCCTGCGCGACGGCGGCCACCACGTCCTCGTCGCGGCGTGAGCCGCCGGGCTGGACGATCGAGGTCGTTCCCGCGTCGAGCGCGATCTGGGGGCCGTCGGGGAACGGAATCAAGGCGTCGGAGGCTAGTGACGATCCGGCCACGTCGTGGCCGAACTCCGCAGCCTTGTCGACCGCGATCCGCACGGCGTCGACCCGGCTCATCTGGCCGGCGCCGATCCCGATCGTCTGGAGTCCCTTTGCCAGAACGATCGCGTTCGAGGCGACGTGCTTGCAGACCCGCCAGGCGAAGACGAGGTCTCCCCACTGCGACTCGTCCACCTCGCCCGTAACGACTTCCCAGCCCTCGCGATCGTCGATCTCGGCATCGGTGTCCTGCACGAGCATCCCGCCGAGGACGCGCTTGTAGCCCCTTTCGCCCGACCACGCCGCACGGCGTTCACGGTCGACGAGAACGCGGATCATCTTCCGGCGCTCGCGGATCGCGTCGAGCGCGGCTTCCTCATAGCCTGGCGCGAAGACGAGGTCGGCCGAGACGGCGATCTTCTCCGCGACCGAGAGCGGCACCTCGCGGTTGAGGACGATGACGCCGCCGTAGGCGGAGGTTGGATCCGAAGCCAGCGCTTTGTCGTACGCCTCCTCGACAGTTGTGCCTACCGCTACCCCGCACGGGTTGGCGTGCTTCACGATCACGCACGTCGGCAGCTCGAACTCGCGCGCGAGCGCCCGCGCGCCGTTGAGGTCAAAGAGGTTGTTGAAGGAGAGCTCGGGTCCATGCAATTGCTCGACGCGGGAGAGCAGGTGGCGGCGGGCCCCGCGCTCCGCGTAGTACGCCGCGCGCTGGTGCGGGTTCTCCCCGTAGCGAAGGCCTTGCACCTTCTCGAGCGAGACGACGAGCGAGTCGGGGAACTCCTCGCGCGCGTTGAACCATGTCGCGATCGCGGCCTCGTAGGCGGCGGTGTGCGCGAACGCCTCGGCGGCGAGGCGACGGCGCGTCTCGGGCGAGAGCTCGCCGCTCGCGCGCAGCTCCTCGAGCACGTCGTGGTACTGATCCGGCCGGCAGACGGGTGCGCAGTGGGCGAAATTCTTCGCCGCACCGCGCAGCATCGACGGGCCGCCGATGTCGATGTTCTCGACCGCGTCGGCCTCGGTCACCCCGCGCCGCGCGGTGACGTCCTCGAACGGATAGAGGTTGACGCAGACGAGGTCGAACGCCTCGATCCCGTGCTCCTCGAGTGTGGCGACGTCCTCGGCCTCGTCTCGCCGGGCGAGGATGCCCGCGTGGACGCGCGGGTGGAGCGTCTTCACACGCCCGCCGAGCATTTCCGGCGACTCGGTGACCGCCTCGACGTGCTCGACCGGCAGCCCGACCGCCTCGAGCGCGGCCGCCGTGTTCCCGCTCGCGACGAGACGCCACCCGAGGCCGACGAGTCCGCGGGCGAACGTGTCCAGGCCGGACTTGTCCCACGTGGAGATCAGCGCGCGCACAGCTCTCGCACCACCTCGGGCAGCAGCCGGTGCTCGACCGCCTTGATCCGCTCGTGCAGCCTCTCGGGTGTGTCGCCGGCGAGCACCGGGACGCGCTCCTGCGCGAGCACCGGCCCGCTGTCGACCCCTTTGTCCACGAGATGCACGGTGGCGCCGGACTCGGCGATGCCCGCCTCGAGCTGTGCCTCGACCGCGTGCGCCCCGGGGAACGCAGGCAGGAGCGAGGGGTGGACGTTTACCACCGCGCCCGGGAAGCGTTCGAGGAAGCCGGGCGTGAGCAGGTGCATGTAGCCGGCGAGCACGACGAGGCGCACGCCTTGCTCCTCGAGCCAGTCGGCCATGGCGGCGTCGCGCGCCGCGCGGTCGGGGAAGTCGGCGAGCTCGAAGGCTGCGGCCGCACAGGACGCGCGGGCGAGCGCGGGGGCCTCGCGCTTGTTCGAGGCGACGGCCACCACGGGAAGCCTTGCGTCGAGCAGGGCCTGGAGGTTCGTGCCCTCCCCGCTGACGAGCACGCCGATCACGCGATCCGCCCGATCACGCGCTCGCCCGGCTCGGCTTCGCGCACGACCGCGCACCAGCCGATGCCGAGGTTGAAGACGCGGCGCAGCTCCTCCTCGTCGACGTGGCGCGCCAGCCAGCGGAAGACGAGTGGGCGCTCCCAGGCGTCCCAGTCGATCTCGGCGCTCCGGCCGGCGGGGAGCACGCGGTCGAGGTTGCCGGCGATGCCGCCGCCCGTGACGTGGGCGAAGGCGAGCGCCCGGCCGCGGAGCCTGCGGGCGGTGTCGAGGTAGAGCCTCGTCGGGGCGAGCAGGTCGTCGCCCTCGTAGTCCTCCTCCTCGAGCACGCGCCGGACGAGCGTGAAACCGTTCGCGTGCACACCTGCGGAAGGGAAGCCGATCACTGCATCGCCCGGAGCGATCTCGCAGCCGTCGATCAGCGCGTCGCGGTCGACGACGCCGACGCACGTCGCCGCGAAGTCGAGCTCGTCCTCTCGGTACACGTCCGGCATCTCGGCCGTCTCGCCTCCGATCAGCGCGACGCCGGCGGTGCGGCAGACCTCCGCGGCGCCCTCGACGAGCTCTGCGACCTGCTCGAGCTCGATGCGGGCGGAGGCGACGTAGTCGAGCAGGACGAGCGGCTCGGCGCCGCACGTGATCACGTCGTTGATGCAGTGCGCCGCCATGTCTGCGCCGCAGTTGCGGAGGAGCCCACGCGGCCGCGCCACCATCGGCTTCGTGCCGATCGAGTCGGTCGAGGCGGCGAGGAGGCGCCGGTCGTCGAGCGGATGGAGCGCCGCGAACGCGCCGAAGCTCTCTGCGCCCGTCGACTCGACGGCGGCGCGGAGCCGCTCGACGACCGCGTCGGCGGTGGCGAGCGAAACGCCCGCCGCGTCGTACGTCCGTTCTTCCTCCGCCACGCGTCGAGTGTACGAAGACTGCTAGACGAACAGCTCGCCGAACAGCTCCGGCCGGCCCTGCGGGCCGCCGCGGACGAAGCGGACGACGGTCTCGCCGACCTCGACGCTCGTTCCGTCGCGCTCCGCGCCGAGGATCTGCGCGAGCGCCTTCGCCTTGCCCGACGGGTCGTCCGCCTTGAGGTGCAGCTCCGACAGCCGTAGCTCGTCCCCCTGCGCGAGGAGCTCGTCGATCCACTCGCGCGGCGGATGGAGCTCGAGCCGGTAGCCGGCGTTCGTGGAGACGAACGTGCGCCGCCCCCCGTGCTCCTGCACGCGCAGGTCGCTCCGCTCCGCGCGCTCGAGCGCCGACTCGAACTCGTCCTCGTCGAGCACGAACCCGAGATGGTCGACGCGCGGGGTCGGCCACTGCCCCGGCTGGACGACGACGTTGACCGCGCCCTTCTCCAGCTCCGTCAGCCGGAGCTTGAAGCCCATCGAGTCGAGCTCGTTCCACGCGACTCCCGGCTCGTACGACGTGAGCTCCTCGCCGATGCGGCCGTGGCGCGCGACGAGATCGAATGCGAGCTTGCCGATGTAGCGCGCCTCGACCTCACGGACGCGGCTCGTGACGAGGTGGTAGTGGAAGAGCTGCACGGCGGCCATGGTGCCAACGCGCAGGGCTCAGCCGCGGAGCCAGGCGAGGTCCGGCTCCCAGCCGTCGATCGTCGCGCCGTGGCCGTGCGCCCGGGCCAGCTCCTCCGTTTCGCGGAAGAGCTCCTGCTGAGCGAGGAGGTCGCCGGTGACCGAGATCCGCTCGAGCCGGTCGAGCTCGATCTCGACCGGCAGCGGGTGCTCGCGGAGCTCCCATGCGAGCCACTTGTTGTACGGGCGCAGACGCCCGTGCACTGCGAAGACGAATTCCAGCCACCAACGCACCGACTCCTGCGCGTCGAGCAGGGAGCCGAGAGCGAGATCGTGCCGGGCGTTCTTCGCCGAGCGGTAGTACGAGTTGATGTACGCGTCGAGCGGCTGGGCCGCCGTCGCGGGATCGACAGTCGTCGCCTTGTGCAGTGCCGCCGTGACCTCGCCTGTCTTGTCGAGCTGCGCCGTGAGACTCAGGAAGGCGGGACGAGCCCAGTCGGGAGGGTCGGCGAGCACCTCGAGCGTCACCTCCGACAGCTCGAGCCCCGAGCCACGCTCGGCTCCGTAGTCGCCCCGCTCCTCCCGCACGACGACGAATGCGTCCCAGTCGCTCCCGTCGGTGACGTAGGCGTTGCGGCCGCGGGAGCCCGAATGCACGATCCCGACCACGTTCTCGTCTGCGCGTGCTCGCTCGAGCAGCGCGTCAAGCACGCGCCGGCTCGAAGCGGAGCTTCGCGGCCTCGGCGGGGACCTCGGTCGGGTACTCGCCGGTGAGGCAGGCGCGGCAGAGCGCCGAGGCCGGGCGTCGCGTCGCCTCGACGAGCCCATCGTGCGAGAGATAGGCGAGCGACGTCGCGCCGACGTGCTCCCGCACCTCCTCGACCGTGCGGGTCGAGGCGACCATCTCGGACGGATCCGCGAGGTCGATCCCGTAGAAGCATTGCCCGATCACCGGCGGCGACGAGATGCGGAGATGCACCTCTGCGGCGCCGGCGTCGAACAGCATCCGCACGATCTCGCGGGTCGTGTTGCCGCGCACGATGGAGTCGTCTACCGCGACGACGCGCTTGCCCGCGACCTCCGCGACGGGGTGGTACTTGAGCTTGATCCCCTGCCGGCGCAGCTCCTGGTCGGGCTGGATGAAGGTGCGCTGGACGTAGCGGTTCTTGATCAGACCCTCGCTGAACGGCAGCCCGAGCGCCCGCGCGAAGCCGATCGCGGCGGGCGTCCCCGAGTCGGGGATGGGCAGGACGAGATCCGCGTCGACCGGCGCCTCCTGCGCGAGCCGCTCGCCCATCCGCACCCGCGCGTTGTGCACCTCGATCCCCTCGAGGCGGCTGTCCGGGCGGGCGAGGTAGAAGAACTCCCAGATGCAGAGGGCGCCGCGGTCCGGCCGCGGTAGCGCACGCGCCGAGTGGAGGCCGTCCGCGTCGGCGACGACGAGCTCGCCGGGCAGAACCTCCCGGACGAACTCCGCGCCCACGAGATCGAGCGCGCAGGTCTCCGAGGCGAAGACCCAGTCCTCCTGAATACGGCCGATGACGAGCGGCCGGAAGCCGTGCTCGTCGCGGAAGCCGACGAGCCGTCCCTCCGACAGCGCGACGATGGAGTAGGCGCCTTCGAGCCGGCGCATCGCGTTCGCCACGGCCTCCTCGAGCGGCGCGGGGTCGTTCGCGATCAGCGCCGCGATCAGCTCGCTGTCCGACGTCGTCGCGAGCGGAACGCCGGCCTCGCGGAGCTCGTCCCGCAGCTCGCCGACGTTGATCAGGTTCCCGTTGTGGCCGAGCGCGACGGTGCGCGCGCGGCCGTGCTGGACGAGCGGCTGCGCGTTCGCCCACTGCGACGAGCCGGTCGTCGAGTAGCGCGTGTGGCCGATCGCGACCTGGCCGTGCAGGCCGCCGAGCTTCTGCTCGTCGAAGACCTGGGAGACGAGCCCGAGGTCGCGCAGGGCCGTGAGCCGCCCATGCTCCGAGACCGCGATGCCCGCCGACTCCTGGCCGCGGTGCTGGAGCGCGAAGAGGCCGAAATAGGTGAGGCGCGCGACGTCGCGCTCGGCCGCATAGACGCCGAAGACGCCGCACATCAGGCAACGACTCCGATCTGGACGAAGCCGCGCGAGCCGAGGCGCCCGACGCGCACCGGACGGCAGGCGAGGATCGCCGCGCCGCGCCGCGAGTCGTAGTCGGCCGGAAGCTCGACCTCCGCCTCGAGGCCGCCGCTCCAGGCCGCCGCCTCCGCGAGCGCGGCGGCGATGCCGGCGGTGCCGACGTCGTGGGCGAGGCTCAGGTGTGGCGCCGCCTTCCAGAGGAAGCGGATCAGCGCAGCCTCCGCGGCGAGCGACCCGTCCGGCGACGTCGCGAGGAGCACGGCGTCGCCGCTCTCCCACTTGCCGGGCACGCGTCGCACGTCGGGCACGAGGCCGACGCAGCCGACGACCGGTGTCGGCGGGATCGAGGCGCCGTCCGCGTCGTTGTAGAGCGAGACGTTGCCGGAGACGACCGGGATCCTGAGCGCCTCCGCGGCCTGGGCGATCCCCTCGATCGCCTGCGCGAGCTCGTGCGCGATCGCGGGCTTCTCGGGGTTGCCGAAGTTGAGGCAGTCGGTGAGGCCGATCGGCTCGCCTCCGGCGCACGCGACGTTGCGCGCGGCGCCGAGCGTCGCCTGGACACCTGCCCGAAAGCCGTCGGTCTCGCCGGGTGCGGGTCCCTGCAGCGCGACTGCCAGCCCGCGCAGCGACGGCCGGAGGCGCAGGACGGCCGCGTCGAGGCCGGGCCGGCGGACGGTGCGCGAGCCGACGAGATGGTCGTACTGCTCGATCACCTCACCGACGTCGAACTCGGGCCTCGGCGGGCGCCGCACGGGCCGCGTCTCCGCCCGCTGCTCGACCTCGTAGCGTGGGCACTCGTCCGTCAGCAGCGCTGCCGGGATCTCGCCCACGACGTCGCCGTCGTGGAGGGCCCGCAGCGCGCCCGACTCGGTCACCTCGCCGATCGCCGTGCACGGCAGCTCCCAGCGGGCGCAGACGGCGCGTACCGAGTCGAGCATCTCCGGCCGCACGACCGCGACCATCCGCTCCTGGGACTCCGAGATCATGATCTCCCACGGCTCCATGCCCTCTTCGCGGAGCGGAACTCGGTCGAGGTGGACGTCGATGCCGGCGTCGCCCGCGGCCATCTCCGACAGGGCCGAGGCGAGACCGGCCGCGCCGCAGTCCTGCAGCGACTCGACGAGGCCCGACCCGACGAGCTCGAGCGAGACCTCGATCAGCTTCTTGCCGGTGAACGGGTCGCCGACCTGCACCGAGGGGCGCTTGTCGGCGTCGTCCTCGCTCAGCTCCGCGCTCGCGAGCACCGAGGCGCCGCCGATGCCGTCACGGCCGGTCGTCGCGCCGTAGAGGACGACGAGCCGCCCGGGCCCGCTCGCCTTCGCCGAGCGCAGCCGCTCCGTCTCGAGCAGTCCGACGCACATCGCGTTGACGAGGCAGTTCGA
>DATCYP010000072.1:0-12601 GCA_036526375.1 Gaiellaceae bacterium
GGCCGCGGCGACGGCGATCGCGGCGAACGGCGCGCACCCGGGGAGGCCCAGCGAGCCGTCGCCGATGTGGCGCTGGACGCGGCCCCCGTAGCCGGCCGCGGCGAGACTCGCGTCCGCGCGCTCCGCGAGCTCCGGGATCCGCTCGATCGTGTGCACCTCGGCGGCGAGCTCGGCCAGCACCGCGGCCTGGTAGCCGGAACCCGTCCCGACGTCGAGCACCCGCTCGCTACCCCGGAGCGCGAGCTGCTCGCAGATGAGCGCGACCATGTACGGCTGCGAGATCGTCTGGCCCGCGCCGATCGGCAGCGCCGCGTCCGTGTACGCCTCCTCCCGCAGCTCCGGAAGCACGAAGCGCTCGCGCGGCACGCGCCCCAGCGCAGCGAGCACGCGTTCGTCCCGGATGCCGCGCCGGCGGAGCTGCCATTCGACCATGCGCGCCCGCTCGTCAGCCGACACCGGCGAGCGCCTCCATCGACGCAGGCGCCGCGACGCCGAAGTGCTCGAGGATGGCCGGAGCAACGCCGGTGATCCGGTGCGGCTCCTGCGCGAGCCCGACCGTCACGAGCGGGACGAAGGAGTCGCCCGCGACGAGCGAGCCGTGGCTGCCGCCGCCCAGGTGATGGTGGCCGCCCAGGTCGATGAACTCCCAGCCCTCCGCGGCGGAGACGAGCAGCTC
The DNA here is from genome assembly GCA_036526375.1 of Gaiellaceae bacterium. Classification (GTDB taxonomy): domain Bacteria; phylum Actinomycetota; class Thermoleophilia; order Gaiellales; family Gaiellaceae; genus Palsa-739. Next base: position 677 of record DATCYP010000072.1, read on the forward strand.
GCCGGCGTTCGGGTTCGCCAGAGCCGACCGTGCCCGCCAGGCGGCGTCCGGATGGTCGAGCTTCTCCGCGGGAGCATCCGACCCGTCGCGGCGGGCCACCACCTCGCCGTCCTCGCGGCGGAGCGTGACGTCCACTGCGGGGAAGCCGTCCAGCCGCCGCGCGAGCTCGGCGCTGCCGACGCGCGCATGAGGGAGGAGGTAGATCTGCCCGGCCCGGTTCGAGGCCGCGACGACCACGTCGCCGGCGACAGCCGCGAAGGGCTCCTCCAGCCTCGCCACCTGACGAACCGCGGTCTGGCCGTGATCCGACAGGAGCACCACGGCGTAACGGTCGAGGAACTCGTCCGGGCCGCCCGCCGCGTCGAAGAGGGAGCCGATCGCGGCATCGGACTGCTCGAGCGCGCGGTCGGCGGCGTCTCCCTCCGGGCCGGCGGCGTGCGAGGCGAAGTCGTAGGACGAGAGATAGAAGACGAAGAGGTCGAACCCGTCGCGCGTGACGAGCCAGCGGCCGACGGCGGCGGCGTAGGCGTCGACCGAGCCGGCGCGGCGGCTCCGGACCGCGAACGGAGCCCCCGTCCGGTCCGACTCGAAGAGGCCGTAGAAGAAGAAGCGGCGCGGCCCGTAGGCCGGGCGACCGACGCCGGGGAGCGTCGGCAGATAGCGGTGCCGGCCGCGGTAGCAGGTGATGTTCACCGCGGCCGTGACGAGGCCGGCGTCCTCGAGCGCCTCGTAGATCGTGACCGCGTCCGGCGCGAGGTGGTGCGCGTTCATGTTGAAGATCGGGTCGAGGAGCGACTGCGAGAGCCCGGCCGCGCGCAGCGCCGCGAAGGACGAGCCGTACTCGACGATCCGTCGCTCCTGCCGGTTCCACCACACGAGCGACGGGACGTGGTGGACGCCGGGGCCCGCGCCGGTCGCGATCGACGTGAGGCAGACGGGCGTGAGCGACGGGAAGACCGAGGTCGTCTGCCGGTAGTCGCCGTGCTCGGCGAGGAAGGCCATCGCCGGCGCACGGCCACCCTCGACCGCACGCTCGAACGCCGCCGGGGTCATCCCGTCCACGACGATCAGGACAAGCTTGCGGGCCACGCCGCGGCTTACTCGTCGCGCGCGAGCGTTCGCAAACCGGCGTACCGCTCGGGCCGCGCCCGTCTCAGCAGCACCGCGAGAGCGAGCAGCGCCACCGCGACGAGGTAGCCCGCGGCCGGGATCCAGGCAATCGCCGCGACGACGAAGGCCGCCAGCGCGACGAGCGTCACCGTGCCGACCCGCGTCCCGCCGCGCCTGAGCGCGCCCCTCACGGTTTGCGCGGCGCCGAGGAGCCCGGCCACCGCTCCGCCCGCGCCGAGGGCGATGTCGGGCCAGCCGCCCGGCTGCCACCGGTCGATGCCGAGGCCGAGCGCCGCGCCGACGACCACCGCAACGAGACCTCCCACGAGGAGGACGACGCGCACCGCAGCGCCCAGGAAGGCGGCGCCGAGAATCCCCACGGCCGCGCCGAGGCCCGCGCTCACGCCGATCCAGTACCACGCTCCCACGCCGGAACCGTAACCGCGGGCCTCTCTCGTCCGTTGTTTGCGCAGACCCCGCCAGGAGGCCGCAGTGACCCCCGACGATCGTCCGCTCCTCATCTTCTTCACCTCGCACCGTTCGGGCCCCGCCCGGCGGATGGAGAGCCTGCTCGCCCACATCGCCCGCAAGGAGCGCGACCGCCTCCGCGTGAGCAAGGTCGACGTGGACGACCGGCCGGAGGTCGCCGAGCGCTTCCGCGTCTCCCAGGTGCCGTCGCTGGCGCTGGTCGTGGAGAGGCGCGTCGTCTCGCGGCTCGAGGGGCGCGCGACCGCGCCGCGGATCGAGTCGATGCTCGAGCCGCACCTGGCCGAGATCGAGCCGACCGAAGCCGTCGCCTAGCGCTCGCCGCGCAGGCGGGCGATCACCGAGAGCCCGAAGTCGGCGGCGCGCTTGCCGTCGATCACGCGGTGGTCGAACGTGACCGAGACGTTCCCCATCCGCCGGACGACGACCTCGCCTTCCCGCACCACCGGCCGCCCGTCGATCCGGTGGACGCCGAGGATCGCCACCTCGGGATGGTTGATCAACGGTGTCACGAGCAGCCCGGCCGCCTTGCCGGCGCTCGTGACGGTGAAGGTGCCGCCGCGGACCTCCTCCGGCTTCAGGGTCCCCGCGTGCGCGGCGTCCGCGAGCCGCCTCACCTCGGCGTCCAGCTCGTCGAGCGAGAGACGCTCGCAGCCGTGGACGACCGGGACGACGAGCCCCTGCTCGGTCTGCACGGCGACGCCGATGTCGTAGCGGTCGAGCAGCACGAGGTCGCCGTCCTCGACGCGCGCGTTCAGCTCGGGGAACTCGCGGAGGGACTCCGCGACGGCGTGGAGGACGAGGGGAACGAGGCGCTTCAGCTCGACGTCCGTGAAGTCGCACTCCTCGACCCAGGTCACGGCCGGAATCTCGCGATGCGCGCGCGTCAGATGCTCGAACATCTGGCGGCGCACTCCGCGCAGCTGCACGCGCTCGCCCTCCACGGAAGCCAGCCCGGCGGACGCTCCGCCGGCTGCCGCACGGACGTCGTCCTCCGTGACCCTTCCCTGCGGCCCTGTCCCGATCACCGCCGCGAGATCGACCTCGAGCTCGGCCGCGACCCTGCGCACGAGCGGCGTCGCGCGCACCTTGGCGCCCGTGGGTGCCTGCTCGGGGGCACTCTCCTCTCGCTGAGGCGGTTGCTCCTCCTGGGGTTCCGGTCCCGCGCCGTCGCCACCGATCACGACGAGGACGGTGCCGACCGGCACGACCTCTCCCTCCGCGACGAGGATCCGCGAGACCGTCCCGCCCGCCGGCGAGGGAATCTCGACCGTCGTCTTGTCGGTGGCGATCTCGACGAGCGGCTCGTCCTCGGCGACCTCCTGGCCCTCCTCGACGAGCCAGCGCGCGATCTCGCCTTCGGTCAGGCCCTCGCCGAGGTCGGGCAGCTTGAACTCGTAGGCCACGGAGCGCAGTTCTAGCGGATCGCGCCGTCTCTGAGCACGGCGTGAACGCCCTTGACCTCGTTGACGACCTGGGTCACGCGGAGGTCGACGCACACGCTCGCCAGCGCGAGCGCCTCGGCCCGTGAGACGCCGAGCTCGTGCTCCATCAGGTCGAGCATCGTCTCGGTCGCCTGCCCGGCGGCGGCGTCGAGATCCTCGTCGAAGCCGAGCGTGATCCAGGCGTCCCGGGTGCGGGCGATCGGCGAGCGGAGCTCGAGGTTCACGACGTCGAGCGTCAGCGTCACCCGCTCGAGCGGGCACTCGATCGCCGTCCCCGACACCTCGCCGTCGCCCTGCGCGCCGTGGCCGTCGCCCCCCATCAGCAGCGCGCCGTCGACCGGGATCGGCAGATAGAGGGTCGTGCCCGCGACGAGCTCCTTGCAGTCGATGTTGCCGCCCCAGAGGCGGGGCGGGATGGTCGAGTGCTCGCCCGGCTCCGGCGGCGGCATGCCGATCACGCCGAGGAACGGCGCAGCCGCGACTCGCGAGCCTCGCTCGCTGATCCAGGTGTCGCCGTCGAGTGACCACAGGAGCCTCAGGTCCCGCGCGAACGTCACGCCCCAGCTCCGCGGCGTCACCTCGTCGAACTGCACGGCAAGGGTGCCTCCGGCCCGCGCGCCCCGCACCTCGATCGGCCCGTGCAGCGCGTGCCCGGCATGGTCCGGCGTCGGCTCCTGGATCTCCGGGTCCCAGCGCCACCCGGAGTCGAGCGACGAAAAGACGACGGCTTCACCCGGATCGACGGTCAGGACTGGTTCGTAGTCGCACGAGAAGAAGCCCTTCGGATCGATCGGCTTCATATCCGCGGCTCCTGGATCCACGCGTCCGCGGGCGCAAGCAGGACGCGCAGGCCGATCCGCGAGCCGTCCTCGCCGCGGAACTCCCAGAGCGACACGGCCTGTTCGTCGCCACGCACCCCAGGCGCGACCTCGGCCGGGACGTATCCGGCCTGAAGCCGTCGTTCCGCGTCGTAGACCGCAACCGCGTTCGGGTCGTGCTCGTTCTCGGGCTCGCGGACGAGCGAGAGCCGCCGGCCGGGCGCGAACGCCTCGTCCTGCAGCGCCTCCACGCGGTACGACGCACCCGCGAGCTTGACCACGCGGACGCGAGGGTCATCCCACTTCATCGGCTCTCCGTTCGCGGCATCGCGCAGCCAGTAGCCCGACTCGCCGTGCTCGAGCCAGATCCGGAGGCGTGCCTCAGAACTCGAGGAGCTTCCGGGCGGCACTCGCGACCCGCTCGACCGACGGCATGTACCGATCCTCGATCTTCCAGTACGGATACGGCACGTCGAAGCCGGTCACCCGCAGCACGGGACCGTGGAGGTCGAGGATCGCCTTCTCCGCGAGGATGGCGGCGATCTCGGCCCCGAAGCCGGCGGTGCGCGGCGCCTCCTGCACGACGACGACCCGTCCCGTCTTCGCAGCCGACGCGAGCAGCGCGTCCTCGTCGAGCGGCCGCAGCGAGCGCAGGTCGAGCACCTCGACCGAGGCGTCGGCCTCCAGCGCGTCCGCCGCGCGCTCGCACACCGGCACCATCGCGCCGTAGGCGACGAGCGTCACGTCCGTCCCCTCCCGCGCGAGCCGCGCCTGGCCGAGCGGCACGACGTGCTCGCCCTCCGGCACCTCCTGCTTCTCGGCCCGGTAGATGAGCTTCGGCTCGAGCACGACGACGGGATCGGGATCGCGGATGGCGGCGGCGAGGAGCCCCTTCGCGTCGGCCGGCGTCGAGGGGATCGCGACCTTCACGCCCGGCGTGTGGACGTAGTACGCCTCGGGCGAGTCGTCGTGGAGCTCGGGCGCGCGCACCCCGCCGCCGTACGGCATGCGCACGACGAGCGGGAACTCCATCTTCCCGCCGGTGCGCCAGCGGTAGCGGCCGACGTGGGTGATGAGCTGGTCGAGGCAGGGGTACGAGAACGCGTCGTACTGCATCTCGCAGATGGGCCGCCAGCCGGCCATGCAGAGCCCGACTGCGCCGCCGAGGATCCCGGCCTCGGCGAGCGGCGTGTCGACGCAGCGGTTCTCGCCGAAGCGCTCGCGCAGCCCGGCGGTGGCGCGGAAGACGCCCCCCGCGCGGCCGACGTCCTCCCCCATGACCATCACCGTGTCGTCGCGGGCGAGCTCGTTGTGCAGCGCGTCGTTGACCGCCTCGACGAGAAAGAGCTCAGCCATCCCAGCCCTCGCGGAGAGTCGGCGGCGGCAGGACGTAGGCGTTGTCGAAGACGAGCTCGGGATCGGGATCCGGCTCGGCCTCGGCCGCGGCGATCCCCTGCCGCATCGTCTCGAGCGCATCGTTCCTGATCTCCCCGGCCGTCGCGTCGTCGAGCACGCCGAGTCTGCGCAGGTAGGCCTCGTAGCGGCCGACGCACTCGTTGCGCTTCTCCTCCTCGACGCGCTCGAGGTCGATGTACACGCGCGGGTCGTCGGCGGTGGCGTGCGGCGCGGCGCGGTACGTGACGGCCTCGATCAGCGTGGGCCCGCCGCCGGCCCGACCCCGCTCGACCGCCTCCCGAGTCGCCTCGTAGACCGCGAGCACGTCTCCCCCGTCCACGCGCACGCCCGGCATCCCGTAGCCGACGGCCTTGTCGGCGAGCGCCTCGGCGTGCGTCTGCGCCTCGAGCGGCGTGGAGATCGCCCACTGGTTGTTGTTGCAGAAGAGGATCAGCGGGGCCTGCATCACCGCGGCGAGGTTGGCGCCCTCGTGGAAGGCGCCCTCGCTCGTCGCGCCGTCGCCGAAGTAGGCGATCGCGACCGTGGAGTTGCCCTTCAGCTTCTCTCCCCACGCGAGCCCCGCCGCATGGGGCACGTGCGTCCCGATCGGCACGCAGATCGAGGCGACCCGGTAGTCGGCCGGGTTCCACCAGCCGGCCGGGTGGCCCCGCCACCAGTGGAGCACGGTGCTCGCCGGGATCCCGCGCAGCAGTCCGATCGCCGACTCGCGGTAGCTCGGGAAGATCCAATCCTCGTCGGCGAGCGCGTGGACCGAGCCGGCCTGCATCGCCTCGTGGTTCCAGAAGATCGCGTACGTCCCGATCCGGCCCTGCCGGTGGTAGACGACCGAGCGCTCGTCGTATGTGCGGAGGAGGACGAGCGAGCGGTAGATGGCGAGGAGATCGTCGGGGCCGAGGCCGTCGACCTCACGCTCCTCGTCGATCACGCGCCGCAACTCGTGTCGGTCAGGCGCCACTTTCGCCACGGGCGCGAAGCCTAGTCGGACGAGGCGCGGCGTAGGATCGGACGGGTGGAGCGCACGCAGCCGGATCTCGTTCTCATCGTGGCCCGCTCGTTCGCCACGAAGCTGGCTACACCGACGGTGATCATCGACGCGCGCGGCGACCTCGTCTACTTCAACGACGCGGCGGGCGAGGTGCTGGGTCGCTCATACCTCGACATCGGGGAGCTGGGAGTATCCCGTTGGCAGGAACTCTTCAAGCCGCGGACGCTGGACGAGAAGCCGATGACCGCAGAGCAGACACCGGGGGGTGTCGCGCTGATCGAGCGGCGACCGGTCCACGACACGATCGTGATCGGCGGGCTGGACGGCCGCGAGCGCGAGATCACCGTCACGGCATTTCCGCTCTTCTCGCGCCCAGACCATGTCGTCGGCTCGATGTCGATCTTCTGGGAACTCCCGGCGGCGCCGTGATCGTCCGCGTCTGGGGCGCGCGGGGCTCGCTCTCCGCGCCGGGGCCTGCGACCGTCGGCTACGGCGGCAACACGTCCTGCGTCGAGCTCGAGCTCGCCGACGGGACGACGCTGATCCTCGACGCGGGCTCCGGGATCCGCGAGCTCGGTCAGCGGCTTCTGGAGCGGGATCGCGGCGTGCTGCACCTCTGCCTGACCCACCTGCACCTCGACCACGTCGAAGGGCTCGGCTTCTTCGCACCGCTCTGGAGGGCCGGCTGGAAGCTGCGGTTCTGGGGACCGCCGTCCACGACGGCCACGCTCCGCGAACGGGTCTCGCGGTACCTGTCCCCGCCGCTCTTCCCGATCGGGCTCTCGGAAGCGCCGGCCGAGGCCGTGTTCGAGGACGTCCCCCGCAAGCCGTGGCGCGTCGGCAGCGCGGTCGTCGAGGCCCAGATGGTCGAGCACCGCGGGCCCACGCTCGGCTACCGGATCGAGGAGGAGGGCCATGTACTCGCCTACCTCCCCGACCACGAGCCGTATCTGACTGCCGCCGTCGACGACCGGCCCCGGTGGGTCTCCGGCTGGGCGCTCGCCGCCGGCGCCGACCTGCTCTTTCACGACTCGCAGTACACGGCGGACGAGTACGTGGGCCGGCTCGGCTGGGGCCACTCGAGCGGCAACCACGCCGCGGCCTTCGCGCGCGCCGCCGAGGTCAGGCGGCTCGCGATGTTCCACCACGACCCCATGCGCTCGGACCAGGCGCTCGAGGAGCTGTACGACGAGGTCGCCGACCTGCTCCGGGACGAGCAAGAGGCGCCTTTGATCGCGCGGGAAGGCCTGGAGATCGACCTCGGGACGGCCTCATGAGCGACCGCCCGGACAACGCTGCCGAGCTCGTCTCGTTCGTCCCCCGGCTGACGATCGAGTGGCTGCGGTCGCACCCCGAGCGCAGCTGGCTCGAGGTCGACGGGACGCTCGCGTTCGTCGACATCTCCGGTTTCACCGCGATGTCGGAGCAGCTCTCGAGTCGCGGGCGCGCCGGTGCCGAGGAGGTCACGTACATCATGAACGTGACGTTCTCCGCGCTCCTCGACCAGGCGTATGCACTCGGGGGAGGCCTGCTCAAGTTCGGTGGAGACGCGTTGCTTCTCCTCTACCACGGCGAGGATCACGCCCGGCGGGCCGCACGGGCGGCGTTCGAGATGCGGCGGACGCTGCGGGGAATCGGACGGCCCCGCACCTCGGCGGGAACCGTGCAGCTGCGGATGCACGCCGGGCTCCACAGCGGCAGCTTCCAGTTCTTCCTCGTCGGCACGTCCCACCGCGAATTGCTGGTAACCGGGCCGGCGGCAACGCGCACGGTCGAGATGGAAGCCGCCTCCGAGGCCGGCGAGATCCTCGTCAGCCCCGAAACGGCAGCTGAGCTCGATCCATCCACGCTCGGAGACGAGAAAGGGACGGGACGGCTCCTGCAGGCAGCGCCCGACGTGACCGGCGAGCTCGAGCGGCTGCCGGAACTGGACGGGATTCCGATCGAGCTCGCAGTTCCCGCGCCCCTGCGAGCCCAGCTGCTCGAGGTCGGGCAATTCGAGGGCGAGCACCGCCACGCTGCGATCGCCTTCGTCCGTTACTCGGGCATCGACGAGATCATCGGGACCGAGGGCCCGGAGGCCGCCACAGACGCAATCGACGTGCTTGCGCAGACGATCCAGCAGGCCTGCGACGAGCACGAGGTCACCTTCCTCGAGAGCGACGTCGATCGGGACGGTGGCCGGATCATTCTCGTAGCCGGCGCGCCGCAGACCTTCGGAGACGACGAGGAACGCATGCTCCGCACCGTGCGCGCAATCGTGGACGCGGGCCTCCCCCTCCCGGTCCACATCGGCGTCAGCGAGGGCCGCGTCTTCACCGGCCAGGTCGGCGCACCGTTCCGGAGGACGTACACGATCCTCGGCGACACGGCAGCCCTCGCCGCGCGCCTGATGGCGAAGGCCGGGGAGGACGAGATCTGGGTCGCGGCCTCCGCGTACGAGCGGGGCGGCGCCCGCTTCGCAGCGGAGGAGCTCGAACCGCTTCAGCTCAAGGGGAAGTCCGAGCCGCAGCGCGCCTTCGTCCTCGGCGAGCTCGGCGCCGCGGCCGAGGGCGAGCCGGCGCGGGCCGACAAGCTGCCCTTCGTCGACCGCGAGCGCGAGCGGGCCGTGCTCGGCGCTGCGGTGTCACCGGTGCGGATGGGCTTCGGGACCATGGTCGAGCTGATCGGAGAGCCCGGCATCGGCAAGTCCCGTCTCGCCGACGAGCTGCGGGACAACTGCAGCGACATGGAGCAGATCACGCTCCGCTGCGATCAGTACGAGTCCTCGACCGCCTACCACCCGTTCCGGTCGTTTCTTCGCACGGTGCTCGACGTCGAGCTCAACGGCGGCGGCGAGCACAACCGCACCGCTCTGTCGGAGCGGCTGGCGACGATCGACGGCGAGCTCGTCCCCTGGGCACCGCTGCTCGGCGCTCCGCTCGACGTGGAGGTCGAGACGACGCCCGAGGTCGACGATCTCGACCCGTCGTTCCGGCGCGCGCGCCTCCACGGCGTGGTCGGATCGCTCCTCGGCAAGGTGCTCGAAGCGCCGACTCTCCTCGTCTTCGAGGACGTTCACTGGATGGACGACGCGTCATCCGACCTCCTTCGCCATCTCGGAACACAGCTGCCGACGAAGCCCTGGCTCACCTGCACGACGCGGCGGCCCGAGGGGGACGGCTTCCTGGCGGCGAACGGCACGCCCCCGCTACCGGCTCTGACGCTCCGGCTCGAGCCACTGCCGCCGGAGGACGCCAAGACACTGATCCGGGCCGCCGCGGGCGAGCGAAGCCTGAGCGACGACGAGCTGTCGGCGATCTTCGACCGCGGCGCCGGCAATCCGCTGTTCCTACAGGAACTCGCCTCACCGGAGGGAGAAGGCGAGGAGCAGATGCCGGACACGGTCGAGTCGCTGGTCGCGACGCGTATCGACCGCCTCGCACCGGGCGACCGCGCGCTGCTCCGCTGGGCGTCGGTGCTCGGGGTGACGTTCTCGGGCGCCCTCATCGCGGACGTGCTCGAGGGCGACCCGACGGCGGCATCCGACTCCGAAGCCTGGGATCGGCTCGCGGAGTTCGTGGAGCGCGACCCGAACGTGCCGGGCAGTTTCCGTTTCCGGCACGCACTCATCCGAGACGGAGCCTACGAAGGACTGTCCTTCAAGCGGCGGCAGGAGCTGCACGCTCGTGTCGGCGAGGTGATGGAGCAGCGGGACCCGGATGCCGTCGAGCTCCTGTCGCTCCACTTCCGGCTCGGCGAGCGCTGGCTGGAGACGTGGCGGTGTTCGGTGTCCGCCGGAAGACGCGCCCAGGCGAAGTGGGCGAACCTCGAAGCCGCGGAGTTCTACCGTCGGGCCCTCGAGGGCGCCGAGCACGTTCCCGATCTCGAACCGGCGGATGTGGCCGACGTGTGGGAGGCGCTCGGCGACTGCCTCAAGCTCGCCGGACAGCTCGAGGGGTCTGTCGGGGCCTATGCCGCGGGCAGAGACGTGCTCCCGCGCGAATCCGCGAAGTACGTCTTGCTTCTGCGGAAGGAGGGATCGGTTCGGGAGGAGATGGGGCAGTACGACGACGCGATCGGCCTCCACTCACGGGGATTGGAGGCGGTCGAGCTCGTCGCGGACCAGACCGAGCGCGCGACGCTGACCATGGAGCTGAACACCGCCTACGCATACGCGTTGGCGGACAAGGGCGAGTACCAGGAGTGCATCCGGCGCTGCAACGAGGTCGTGGAGCAGGCGCTCGCCACGAACAGCGAGAGGCAGCTCGCAGCGGCGTATCTCCTCCTCTATTCCGCCCATGCTCTGCTGGGCTCGCCGGATCGCGTGGCTTTCCGAGGTCTGGCCTTGTCGATCTACGAAGAGATCGGAGACCTCAGGGGGCAGGCCGCAGCTCTGAACAGCCTCGGCATCGAGGCGTACTACGAAGGTGACTGGGAAAAGGCACTCGACGTCTACGAACGCGCCCGCAAGCTCTTCGAGCGCATCGGGGACGTCACGAGCGAGGCCACGACTCGAAGCAACACGGCCGAGATCCTGTCCGATCAGGGGCGCTTCGCCGAGGCCGAGGAGCTTTTCGAGTCAGTCGAGGGTGTGTTCGAAGTGGCGGGTTACAGACTGCTCGCTGGGCTGGCGCTCGTGAACCGCGGCCGAGCTGCAGCCCGAGACGGCCGCTTCGACACTGCGGACGGGCTCTTCGAGCAGGCGGCCGAGACGTTGCAGGACATCCACGCGGTGCGGGGGATCCTCGAGGCCCAGTTGCGTCGCGCCGAAAGCGACACGCTACGCGGTGGTCGCGGTCAAGAGGCCCTCGACCGGGTCGAGACCGTTCTCGCGGAGTCGGCCGATGCGGCGGATGCTGCTGCTCTCCACGCTACTGCGCTGCGGGTGAAGGGCGCGGCGCTGGTTCAACTCGGACGGCGCGACGACGGGGTCGCGGTCCTCGAGGAGAGCAGCCGCGCAGCCGAGGAGGCCGAACTGCCATACGAGCACGCACTCGCGCTCGATGCTCTCAGCGCGGCCACAGACGACGGCGATGCTGCGGCGCGGAGCACGGAGATACTCGAGCGCCTCCGCGTCGAGCGCATCGCTCGGCCGCCGCTGTCGTAGAGCGGCGACGCCTGCCTCAGCAGGCGCCGCCGCCTTGATCTCGCCTAGTGGTGGATCACCGGGCTCGGGTCCCCGGGCGCGAGCGAGAGAACGAACTGCACCCCGCCCCCGGAGGTGCCGGACCGGCTCACGATGCAGGGGTCCGACACCGTGTTCGAGCAGTTCTGCAGCACGATCCAGCCGTTGGTCCCGACGGTGCTCTCACCCTTGAAGCAGATGTAGAGGCTCGACGTCGGCGCCTTGCCGACGGCCGCCTTCGTGAGGGTGATCGTCACCTGATAGGTACCCACGATGCCAGACGGGAAGATGAACATCTTCTCGCCGAGCTGGCCGGCGCCTTGGACACAACCGGTGGTGTCCAGCGACGGGTCGAACCCGAGTCCGAGAGAGCCCTGATTCGGGTTGGTTCCGTTCGGCGTGCTGAGCGTCGTCGTCACGGATCCGTTGTGGTACTGACCGTCGTTCACCGAACAGGGCTTGCCGTTCGTCTTCGTGCAGAGCTCGTCGACGACGACGAAGGACTGGCTCGACGTCGAGATGCCTGTCGGCGTATCCGTCTCGGTGAGCTGGTTGCCT
>DATCYP010000073.1:0-15587 GCA_036526375.1 Gaiellaceae bacterium
AAGAACCTCGCCGAGACGCTCGCCTACCAGACCGAGCGCTCGCTCAAGGAGCACCGCGACAAGCTCGACGAGTCCGAGGCCTCGACGATCGAGGGCCGGATCATGGAGCTGCGCCAGGCGCTCGAGGGCGACGACCTCGCCGAGATCCGCACGAAGATGGACGCGCTGCAGGAGTCCTCGCACAAGCTCGCCGAGGTGCTCTACGCCGAGGCTGCCCAGCAGGCGCAGGCCTCGGCGGGCGGCGGCAACGGCGAGGCGGCCTCGGACTCCGGCGACGAGGTCGTCGAGGAGGGCGAGTACGAGGTCGTGGACGAGGAGGCGCCCACCTCGTGAGCGAGGAGCAGGTCGAGCAGCAGGAAGCAGAGGAGCAGCAGCCGGAGACGGAAGCAGACGACCGGCTGCTGCGGCTCGCCGCCGACTTCGAGAACTACAAGAAGCGTGCGGCCCGCGAGCGGCAGGAGTACGTCCAGCTTGCGAACGAGCGGCTGATCGGCGAGCTCCTGCCGATCCTCGACGATCTCGAGCGGGCGCTGAGCGCCGCCGAGCAGCACGAGGAGAGTCAGCTCGAGGACGGCGTGCGGCTCGTCCACCGCTCGCTCGCCGGCCTGCTGGAACGTCACGGCGTGAAGCCGATCGAGACCGACGGCAAGTTCGACCCGCACGTGCACGAGGCCCTGCTCTCCCAGCCATCCGAGGCGGAGGAGGGTTCGGTGCTCGACGTGGTGCAGAAGGGCTACAAGCTCGGCGAGCGCGTTGTCCGGCCCGCGCGGGTCGTCGTCGCAGCGCCGCCGGCGGCCGAGGAGGCGACGGACGGCGATGCCTGAGTCGCTCTACGACACGCTCGGCGTCGAGAAGGGCGCCTCGGCCGACGAGATCAAGAAGGCGTACCGGAAGCTCGCGCGCCAGTACCACCCGGACACGAACCAGGGCGACAAGGCCGCAGAGGAGCGCTTCAAGCAGGTGCAGACCGCCTACGACGTCCTCTCCGACGAGGAGAAGCGGAAGACCTACGACCGCTTCGGCTCGACGAACGGCCGCGGTGCTCCCGGCCCGGGCGGCGTCAACGTCGACTTCGGCGACTTCGACTGGAGCGGTGACCTCGGCGACATCCTCGGCGGCATCTTCGGAAATCTCGGCGGCGCCGCACGCGGCGGTCGCCGCGGGAGGCCGCAGCCGGTGCGCGGCGCGGACGTCGAGACCGAGGTAAGGCTCTCCTTCGAGGACTCGCTGCGCGGCGCGGAGGCGAAGGTGCCGGTCGACCTCGTCGTGGCCTGCTCGCAGTGCGGAGGCACCGGGGCCGAGCCAGGCACCGCGCCGGTCATCTGCCCGGAGTGCAACGGCCGCGGCGTGATCTCCGAGTCGCAGGGACTGTTCGCGCTCTCCCAGCCGTGTCCGCGCTGCCGCGGCAACGGCACCGTGATCGAGAAGCCGTGCTCGAAGTGCCACGGCTCCGGCCGCGAGCGGCGCCGGCGCACGTTCAACGTGAAGATCAAGCCGGGCGTCAAGGACGGCACGAAGATCCGGCTCAAGGGGAAGGGCGAGGCCGGCCAGCACGGCGGCCCCAGCGGCGACCTGATCGTCGTCACGCGCGTAGAGTCGTCGCCCACCTACGAGCGTCGCGGCGACGACCTCGTCGTGCAGGTGCCCGTCTCCTTCCCGACCGCGGCCCTCGGCGGCAAGGTCGAGGTGCCGACGCCGGAGGGCAACGTCTCGCTCAAGATTCCCGCCGGTTCCGAGGACGGCAAGCTGCTGCGGATCAAGGGCCGCGGCGCGCCGAGACTCAGCGGCTCCGGCAAGGGCGACGTGCTCGCGCGCGTGCGCATCCAGGTGCCGAAGCGCGTGAACAAGAAGGAACGCGAGCTCCTCGAAGAACTGCAGAAGGCGGTCGGCTGATGGACGACGAGCTGCTCGAGCAGGGGCCGCGGGAGGCGCCCGAGCCGGAGACTGCGGAGGAGCGCTCTCACCGCACCGGCCTCACGAAGGCTGCAGGCGGCGGCGCGGCTGCGGGCGGGATCGGCCTCGTCAAGGCCGGGCTGCTCGGCAAGTTCTTCCTCTGGTGGTTCGCCTGGAACGGCGCCGTCGATGCGTGGCGGATCGGCGGCTGGATCGGTGCCGCCCTCGTGGCCGCCGCGATCGTGGCGTACGTCATCTACCACCGGCGGAGGCAGGTGGCGTGATGGAGACCTCCGACCGGCCCATCTACATGATCTCGGTCGCCGCCGAGCTCGTGGGCATGCATCCGCAGACGCTGCGCATGTACGAGACGAAGGGTCTCGTGCGGCCGCAGCGGACGCCTGGCGGTACGCGGCTCTACTCCGAGGCCGACATCGAGCGGCTGCGGATCGTGCAGCGGCTCACCTCCGAGCTCGGCCTCAACCTCGCCGGCGTCGAGCTCGTGCTGCGGCTCGAGGACGAGCTGCGCAAGGCCCACGCCCAGATCGAGCGACTCCAGCAGCAGCACCTCCGGGACGTCCAGAAGGTGCACAAGCAGTACCGCCGCGACCTCGTGCTCGTGCGCGACGAGCGGCTACCGGAAAGGCAGTAGCGCATGGATTTCAACAAGCTGACGATCAAGGCCCAGGAAGCCGTCGCCGCGGCGCAGGAGCTCGCGCGCCGGAGCGGCAACCCGGAGCTCTATCCGGAGCATCTCCTGCTCGCGCTCCTCGACCAGGAGCTGCCGCGCGAGCTCGTTCCCGACGCGGACGCGCTCCGGGCGCAGGCCGAGGCGACGCTCGCCCAGAAGCCTCGCATCGAGGGCTCGCAGCAGCAGCCCGCGGTCTCCGCCGCCTTCTCGAAGGTGCTCGACCGCGCCTTCGACGAGGCGAAGAAGCTCGAGGACGAGTACGTGGCCGCGCAGCATCTCCTGCTCGCGCTCGACGTCGTGCCGCGCGACCGGCTGCTCGCCAAGATCGCGGAGGCCACGGCTGGCCGCCGAGTCACCTCCCAGGATCCCGAGGGCACCTACCAGGCGCTGTCGAAGTTCGGCCGCGACCTGACCGAGGCGGCGGAGAGCGGCAAGCTCGACCCCGTCATCGGCCGCGACGAGGAAATCCGCCGCGTCATCCAGGTGCTCTCGCGGCGCACGAAGAACAACCCCGTCCTGATCGGCGAGCCCGGCGTCGGCAAGACCGCGATCGTCGAGGGGCTCGCGCAGCGGATCGTCGCCGGCGACGTTCCCGAGTCGCTCAAGGGGAAGCGCGTCTGGTCGCTCGACATCGGCGGCCTGCTCGCCGGCTCGAAGTACCGCGGCGAGTTCGAGGAGCGGCTCAAGGCCGTGCTGGAGGAGATCGCGAACGCGGCCGGCGAGATCATCGTCTTCATCGACGAGCTGCACACGATCGTCGGGGCGGGCGCGGCCGAGGGCGCCGTCGACGCCGCGAACATGCTCAAGCCGATGCTCGCGCGCGGCGAGCTCCGCTGCGTCGGCGCGACGACGCTCGACGAGTACCGCAAGCACATCGAGAAGGACGCGGCGCTCGAGCGGCGCTTCCAGCCGGTCTTCGTCGGCGAGCCGTCCGTGGCCGACACGATCGCGATTCTGCGCGGGCTGAAGGAGCGCTACGAGGCGCATCACAAGGTGCGGATCCGCGACGCGGCGCTCGTCGCCGCGGCGGTTCTCTCCGAGCGCTACATCGCCGACCGGCAGCTCCCGGACAAGGCGATCGACCTCGTCGACGAGGCGGCGTCCCGGCTGAAGATGGAGATCGAGTCCTCGCCGGTCGAGCTCGACGAGGCGAACCGGCGCGTGACGCAGCTCGAGATCGAGCTCGCCGCGATGGGCGGCGAGTCGGACGAGGTGCGCGCGCCGCTCGAGGCCGAGCTCGCGGAGGCGAAGGAGCGCCGCGACGGGCTCGCCGCGCGCTGGGCACGCGAGAAGGAGGCGCTCGACCGCATCGGGGAGATCACGCAGCAGATCGACGCGCTGCGGATGGAGGCCGAGCGGGCGGAGCGCGAGGGGAACCTCCAGCGCGTCGCCGAGATCCGCTACGGCGAGCTGCCCGCGCTCGAGAAGGAGCTCGAGGAGCGCGACTCGCTCCAGGCCGAGTCGATGGTCAAGGAGGAGGTCGACGAGGACGACGTCGCCGCCGTCGTGGCGCGCTGGACGGGGATTCCGGTCGACCGGCTCCTCGAGGGCGAGACCGAGAAGCTCGTGCAGATGGAGAGCCGCCTGCATCGGCGGGTGATCGGCCAGGACGAGGCGGTCGAGGCGGTCGCGAACGCGCTCCGCCGAGCCCGCACCGGGCTCCAGGATCCGAACCGGCCGATCGGGTCGTTCGTCTTCCTCGGCCCGACGGGCGTCGGCAAGACCGAGCTCGCCCGCGCGCTCGCCGAGTTCATGTTCGACGACGAGCACGCGATGGTGCGGCTCGACATGAGCGAGTACCAGGAACGGCACACGGTTGCCCGGCTGCTCGGGGCGCCGCCCGGCTACATCGGCTACGACGAGGGCGGCCAGCTGACCGAGGCCGTGCGGCGGCGCCCGTACAGCGTGATCCTCCTCGACGAGATCGAGAAGGCGCACGCCGAGGTCTTCGACGTGCTGCTGCAGGTGCTCGACGACGGACGCCTCACCGACGGCCAGGGCCGCACGGTCGACTTCCGCAACACCGTCCTGATCATGACGTCGAACGTCCGCTCGACCGACGCGCTGCGCGAGGTCTTCCGGCCGGAGTTCCTGAACCGCATCGACGAGGTGATCGAGTTCCAGCCGCTCTCGAAGGAGCAGATCGCCGACATCGTCGAGCTCCAGCTCGCGCGGCTGCGCGAGAGGCTCGCCGAGCGGCGGATCGAGCTCGAGCTGACCGACGCGGCCAAGGAGGCGCTGGCGGAGGCCGGCTGGGATCCGGCCTACGGCGCCCGGCCGCTCAAGCGCGCGATCCAGCGGCTCGTCGAGAACCCGCTCGCGCTGCGGCTGCTCGAGGGCGACTTCGCCGACGGCGACACCGTTCGCGTCGACGCCGAGGAGGGTGAGATCCGCTTCGACAAAGTCGGAGCCGCGGCCGCGGCCGCCGCGGCGTAGCGTGCTCGTCGTCGCGGCCACGGAGCGCGAGCTCGCGCTGCTCGACGGGCTCGACACGTTCTGCTGCGGGATCGGTCCGGTCGAGGCGGCGCTCCGGACCTCGCGCGCGCTCGCGGAGCGGCGGCCGGACGTCGTCGTCCACGTCGGGATCGCCGGCTCGCGGACGCTCGAGCCCCCCGCTCTCGTGCTGGGGAGCGAGGCCGTCTACTGCGACGTGGTCGATCCCGCTTCGACGCTGCCGCGCGTCGAGCGGGCCCGTCCCGATGCCGGCCTGCTCGAACGGGCGACCACCGCGCTCCCCGAGGCCCACGTCCTGCCGATCGCGACCTGCGGCAGGGTCGGAGGTGGCACCGGTTTCGAGGTCGAGGCGATGGAGGGCTTCGGCGTGCTCCGCGCTTGCGAGCTCGCCGGCGTTGCGGCCGTCGAGTTGCGCGCGGTCTCGAACTCGCCGGACGAGGCGGACCGCGCGCGGTGGCGCTTCGACGAGGCGTTCGCCGCGCTCGCCGAGGCGCTACACCGACTCGACGTCCTCTAGGAACTCGGCGTTGCCGTGGCGCGTCGGCGCGCCGTAGACGAAGACGAGGATCTCCTCGTCGCTCTCGTTGCGCATCTGGAGCGGCGTCCCGGGATGGACGACGACGACTCCCCCGGGCTCGACGTCCACCCGTTCCCACGGCTCGCCGAGCAGCATCGTCAGCGTGCCGCGCAACGGGACGAAGACCTCCTCCTGGTCCGGGTCGAGATGCCGACGGCCCCGCGTGTGCGGTGCGTACCTCCACATGCGCGCCCGCGACTCCGTCATGTGCGCAGACTCGGTCAGCCCGGCGGCCTGCCGCGGCGTCTGGCCCTCGTGACCGGGCCGCTCCTCCCACTCGAGATCGCCGACCTGGACGACGTCGTAGCCCACGGCGGCATCCTACGAGGGTGCGTGCGTTCACCGTCGGGCACGGCACCCGTCCGATCGAGGAGCTCCTCGAGGTGCTCGGCGAGGCGGGCGTGCGGACGCTCGTTGACGTGCGCCGCTTTCCGAGCTCGCGCCGGCATCCGCAGTTCGACCAGGCCGCGCTCACCGCCGCGGTCGAGGGTGCGGGCATCGCCTACCGCCACGCCGTCGAGCTCGGCGGCAGGCGCAGCAGCGAGCCGGGGGAGGAGCGGTTCGACTGCATCCGGGTCGCCGCGTTCCGCAGCTATGCCGCGCGGATGGGAACGGCCGAATGGCAGGAGGCGTTGGCCGCGGCGCTCGCCGAGCCCGAGCCGTGCTTCATGTGCGCGGAGACGCTCTGGTGGCGCTGCCACCGTCGCCTGATCGCCGAGCTCCTGCTGGCCCGCGGCCACGAGGTCGTCCATCTGCTCAAACCGGGCCACAGCGAGCCGCACCGGCGGTGGGATCCGATCTCCGAGACGCGCGACGGCGTCCTCCATCTCTGCGGCGAGCCGGTCGCCTAGGCAGGGGCGACGGCGTGCTGTAGGTTCGGCTCGGACCCGGGGTCAGAGGAGGATGTGGGCATGGCGACGACCGCACCGACCACGACGATCATGGAGACAGCCAGGGCCTTCTTCGAGGCGTGCGAGACGGGGGGAGGCTGGGAGACATGCAGCGCGTTCTGCCGCGCCGACGCCGGCTTCTCGGCGCAGGCCGAGCCGCTCGCGGACATCACCACGCTGCAGGACTATGCGGACTGGATGAAGGGGGCCGTCGTCCTGATGCCCGACGCCCGCTACGAGTTGAAGTCGTTCGCGCTCGACCCCGAGCGCGACAACGTCTGCGCCTACGCCGTCTTCTCGGGCACGCACACGGGCGAAGGCGGGCCGGTGCCGCCGACGGGCAAGAGCACGAGCACCGACTACGTCTACGTCATGGACTTCGAGGACGGGAAGGTCGCGCACATGACGAAGATCTGGAATGCGGGCATGGCGATGCGAGATCTCGGCTGGGCATAGTCCGGTTCTGCGCTGACCGGGACGCCTAGCGGCGCTACCGTCCCCGGGATGGCCGAGTCGCGTCCAGTCGCGCTGCCGCCTGCCGAGCGGACGATCGGGCAGCTCGTCGCGGAGACGATCCGCTTCTACGGCGATCATTTCTGGGGCTCGCTCGCGCTCGGGGTCGCGCCGGCGATCGTCCTCGTCGTCGGGGCGAACATCTCGCGGAGAACGGCATTCCTCCTCTCGCCGACGGTGTTCGGCGCGCTGCTCAGCGCGTCGTTCGTCTATGCCGGCGTGCTCGTCCTCGAGAGGCGCCCTTCCCGGCGCCGCCTCGTGGTCGCGTGGCTCGGCGGGTGGCTGGCTTTCGCCCCGGTGCCGTTTCTCGTCCTCGCGTACATCCTTCCCGGACTCCTCTGGCTCGTTGCCTTCGTGCTGTTCGTGCCGGTGCTCGTGGCCGAGGACTGTGCGGTCAGAGCGGCGATCTCGCGCGCGTGGCGTCTCGCGCGAGCGGACCTCGTGCACCAGATCGGATCCCTGCTGACCCTTGCCGTCGTCGTCTTTCTTACGCAGTCCGTCCTCGCCTTCGTCCTTCGCGGCTTCGGCGACACGGCGGAGTGGGTCGCCTACTTCCTGGCGAGCATCGTCGTGTCTCCGGTCCTCTTCGTCGGCGCCGTCCTGCTCTACGTCGACCAGGCGGCGAGGGTCGAGTAGGGTCCGGCCATGCCGATCTACATCCTGCTCTCGCGGCTCTCGCAGCAGGGCGTGCAGACGCTCCAGAGCAACCCGTCCCGCCTGCAGGAGGTCAACCGCGACGTCGAGGAGCTCGGGGCGAAGGTGCTGCACCAGTGGGCGACGCTCGGGGAGTTCGACTTCGTCAACGTCGTCGAGGCGCCCGACACGGCGACGATCGCGAAGGTCTCGGTCGCCCTCGGCGCGCGCGGCTCGACGCGGATCCAGACGCTGCCCGCGCTGTCGATCGACGAGTTCGTCTCGACGATCGAGTAGCTACTCGGCCACCGCGACCCGGCGGACGGTGACGCCCCAGGCTGCGCCGCTGGCGAACAGCTCGTCGGGATCGACCTGGCCGAGCCAGCCCAGGAAGTGCGGCTCGGGATCGTCCTCCGTACAACCGTAGACCGCGGGATAGACGACCGGCGCCGGCGGCTCGTCCTTCGCGCGCTCGGCCTCCTCCGCCCGGCGCTCGGCCTCCTCGGCAGCCGGCCCCTCCATGTACCCGCGCGGCATGAGAGGAGGGTAGTGCCGTACCCTCGCTCGATGCCGCATGCCCTCGCCGTCCACGCGCTCGAGAAGCGCTACGGGCCCGTCCATGCGCTCAAGGGCGTCGACCTCTCGGTGGAGGAGGGCGAGCTCGTGGGGCTGCTCGGCCCGAACGGCGCCGGCAAGTCGACGCTCGTGAAGATCGCCGTCGGCCTCGTGCACGCCACGCGCGGCCGGGCCGAGGTCACGGGCGCCCGTGCCGGATCCCGTGCCGCGCGCGCAGAGCTCGGCTACCTGGCCGAGCTCTTTCGCTTCCCCGGCTGGTACACCGCCGACGAGGTCCTGGCGCTCCACCAGCGGCTCAAGGGGTCGGAGGGCGGCGCCGCCGAGCGGCACCGCCTGCTCGAGCGCGTGGCCCTCGCCGACTCCCGCGACCGCCGGGTGGACGGCATGTCGAAGGGGATGCAGCAGCGCCTCGGGATCGCGCAGGCGCTCGTCGGCTCGCCGCGCGTCCTCGTGCTCGACGAGCCGACCTCGGCGCTCGACCCGGCCGGCCGGCGCGTCGTCCGCGTCCTCCTCGAGGAGCTCCGCGACAGAGGCGCTTCCGTCCTGCTCAACTCGCACCTCCTCTCCGAGATCGAGCTCGTCTGCGACCGGGTCGCGATCCTCCGGGCCGGTGTGGTCGTCGCGGCCGGGTCGCCCGCCGAGCTGTCGCAGCCGCGCGGGGTCGAGCTCGAGACCGACGAGGGTGTGCGCACCGTCGAGGGCGCGACGCGGGAGGACGCTGCCCGGCTCGTCGCCGAGGCGGTCGCCGCCGGCCGGCGGGTCTACGGCGTCCGCGTGCTCACGTCGACCCTGGAGGACACGTATCTCGAGGCCGTCGGGGACGAGGTGTCGTGAGCGTCGTCCTGACCATCGCGGGCTACGGCTTCCGCGAGGCCGTGCGCCGGAAGGTGTTCGCAGTCGTCGTGGTGCTCACGGCCGTCTTCCTCGTCCTCTTCTGGCTGGCGAACCACTTCGTCTTCACTCGCCTGTCGACGATCACGCCGCCGACCGACGTCCACGTCGACACTCGCACGTTCGCCGGCGCGTTCCTCCTCGGGCTGGCGATGTTCGCCACGCTCTTCCTCGGGGTCGTCCTCGCCGTCTTCCTCACGCTGGGCGTCGTCTCGGGCGACGCGGAACGCGGCCTGCTGCAGCCGCTCGTCGTGCGGCCCGTCGGGCGGTCGACGCTCCTGCTCTCACGCTTCCTCGGCGCCGCGGCCGTCTGCATCGTCTACGTGCTCGCCGTCTACGGCATCGCCCTGGCGATCGTCGACGTGACGGGGCACTGGACGCCTCCGTCCTTTCTGGCGCCGGGCCTCGAGCTCGCCGGCGGCGTCGTGATCGTGATCGCGCTCTCGATCCTCGGCTCGATCGTTCTCTCCTCGACGGCGAACGGGATCGCGATCTTCATGCTCTTCGGCGCCGGGCTGACGGCCGGGCTGCTCGGGACGATCGGGCATGCGCTGAACTCGCACTCGATCCAGCACGCGTCGAAGGTCGCGGCCTGGGCGCTGCCGTTCGAGGCGCTCTACCAGGACGGGCTGCGACTCATCTCCAGCAACGCGACGGGGCTCACGGGCTTCCTCCTCCAGCTCGGTCCGTTCGGCGGCGCCTACGTGCACGGCTGGGGGATCCGTGTCTGGTCGGCCGGCTACCTCGTCGTGGTGCTCGCCCTCGGACTGCTCGCGTTCTCCCGGCGCGACCTCTAGCCCGCGGCGAGCGCTGCCGCGACCTCGCCTCCGAGACGGGCGTTCTGCGCGACGAGAGCCTTGTTCGCCGCTTCGGTCCGGCCGCCGCTCTCCCGGTGGAGGTGCGCGAGGACGTACGGCGTCACGGCCTGCCCGCTCACGCCGCCGGCGGCTGCCGCAGCCAGCGCCTCCTCGACGAGCGGCTCGACGTCCTCGAGCGGTTCGTCCGGCGGCCGGCCGAGCAGGAGCCCCCCGCCGCCGAGCCTCCAGTGCACCTTCGCCACCCGCGCGGCTTCCTCGGCCGACTCGACCCGCGCCGAGACCGGCGGGCCGCCCGCAGCGGCGTAGAAGAGCGGCAGCGTGTCGGCGAGGAACCCGAGCACGGGAACGCCGAGCGACTCGAGCAGCTCCGCAGTTGCGGGAACGTCGAGCAGCGACTTCACGCCCGCCGAGACGACGACGGCCGGAGTCCGCGCGAGCTGCGCGAGATCGGCCGAGACGTCCGGTGGATGCGGGAAGCCGCGATGGACGCCGCCGATGCCGCCGGTCGCGAGGACGTGGATGCCGGCCTCCCGCGCCACGGCGAGCGTGCCGCCGACCGTCGTGGCGCCGACCGCGTGCTGGACCGCGGTGGCAGCGAGGTCGCGCGGGCCGACCTTGCGCGCCTCCGGCCCGAACCGGGTGAGCTCGTCCTCCGTCAGCCCGACACGTACCTCACCGTCGAGGACGCCGACCGTCGCCGGGAGCGCGCCTGCCGCGCGCACCTGCCGCTCGGACTCGAGCCCGACCGCGACGCCCTCGCCCGGGGGAAAGCCGTGGGCGACGAGCGTCGTCTCGAGCGCGACGACTGCGCCGCCGGCCGCCAGCGCCTCGCGCACCTCGTCGGCGATCCGGATCACGCCGACCGCTCCATCTCCACGAAGCGGCTCTCCTCGCCGTGCCGCGCCTCGCGGAAGCCGGCGCGCCGGTAGGCCCGCAGCGCACGCTCGTTCCAGCGCGCGACCCAGAGCCGGAACGTCCGCGGCCGCCATTCGCGCCGCGCGTACTCGAGCCCTGCGTCGATGAACGGCTGCGCCAGGCCGCGCCCGGTCAGATCCGGTCGCATGCCGAGCCCGAGCCGCACCTCGTGTCCCTCGGGGACGAAGTTGAAGAAGCCGACGAGCTCGCCGTCGTCGTCGACGACCGCGCGGAGGTGCGTCCGCCGTGCGGGATTCGCGAACAGCTCGACCCGCCGCGGGTCGGCCGACGTGTCGTACCACTCGTACGGGAACTCGTACCGCCACTCCGCGATCGCCGCCGCCTGCTCGTCCGTGATCGGCTGCACGTTCACGGCATGGACCCTACGGTCGCGACGCAGCGGGCGGCCGCTTCGAGGCCGCGGCGCGCCGCCTCCTCGAGGGACCCTCCAACCAGGAAGCCGGCCGCGAGCGCATCTCCGGCGCCGGTGGGATCGACGACCTCCACTTCGAGTGTGGCGAAGTCGAGCTTCGCTTCCTCCGTGAACACCGTGCACCCGCGCGCTCCTCGCTTGAGCACGCCGACCGGCGCGGTCAGGTACGCGCCCCCGAGCAGCTCCCACTCCGCCTCGGTCGCGAAGAGGACATCCGGGGCGAGCTCGTCGAGGAGCTCGCGGAAGCGCACGGGCCCGTACTCGCGGATCTCCGTCCAGGCCGCGACGTCGACCGAGATGCGCGCGCCCTGCCCGCGCGCGAGGCGCGCAGCCAGGAGCGCGGCTGCCACGATCGGCTCGCGCAGGAGCGCGTAGCCCGAGAGGTGGAGGACGTCGCACGCGAGCCAGGCGGCGTCGAGCTCCTCCGGCGTGAGCGAGGGCGCGACGCCCGGGTCCGAGGCGAGCGCGCGGTCGCCGTCGTGGACGAACGAGACGACGACGCCCGTCGCGCCGGCGGCCACCGGCCCCACGAGCTCGACCGCGCGTGCGGCGAGCTCGCGCGCGACGAGCTGCCCGGCCGGGTCGTCGCCGCGCTTCGCGATGCAACGGGCCTCCGCGCCGAGCTCGGCCGCCCACGCGGCGACGTTGGCCGCCTGTCCGCCCGCGCCCGCGCTGTTCGCGGCGGGCACGTCGCCGCCGGGCGCGAGCGCCTCCGACAGCAGCACCACCACGTCCAGCAACGCGTCACCCAGGGTCGCGATCCGCAAGGCACAATCGTCCCATGGAAGCGGGGAGGAGGAGCGGCAGAGCGAGGGACTTTCTCCTGGGTGGGCTCGTGGGCGGCGCCGCCGCCGTCGCCGCCGCCCGTCGCAAGCGGATGGTGCGACGGCGCCGCGACCAGCGGCTCGAGCGCCCCGCCGGCCTCGCCGCTTTCGAGGGCGCTCCGTGCTTCGAGGAGCTGCTCGAGGAGGGCTCGCCGGAGCCCGTGAAATGACCTGCCCCGCTGGTACCGTCCGCAGCCGTGCCGATCTACGAGTACCGCTGCCCGAACGGACATCACTTCGAGCGCTTCCAGGCCATGACGGCTCCCGCGCCGGAGGAGTGCGACGTGTGCGGCGCGTCTCCCGTCGAGCTCGTCCTCTACCCGGTCGCGATCCACTACAAGGGCTCGGGCTTCTACACGACCGACTACGGCAAGGGGAAGAGGCAGAAGAAGGACGGCGACGGCGGCTCCTCCGGAGGCGAGAGCGCCAAGACGGAGTCGAAGCCGGCAGAGAAGAAGGCCGCCACCGGCGGCGACTAGCGACCGATCCCCCCGTCGTTTCAGGGCGCACTTCGGTGAGAATGCTCACCTGATGGCCCGGCCGGTCCGCCTTCTTCCGCTGCTCGCCGTCCTGCTGTCGGTCGGCGTCGCGCTCGCCACACCGGGCCGTGCAGCTGCGCGGACCACGCCGCCGGATCCGCCCTTCACGGTCGTGATCCTGGATCGGATCGACGACGCGACCTTCGCCACGCTCGCCCGGCGCGGGGCAGTCGGCCTGATGCGCCCCGGCTACGGCCCCACGACGAACCGGCGGCGTGCCCTGGCGGAGCTCGTGCGCGGAGCGGAGGTGAACGCACGGCTCGGCGGCGTGCCGGCGGGAAAGGTGCTGATCAACACCAACAAGGCCTCGGTCTTCCCCAACTGCCGCAGATGCATCGTCGTCCAGCTGCCGCCGCGGGGCAGGCCCGTGGCGAATCATCGCCTCTACCGGGTCGGCGTGATCGGACTCGGCTTCCACGGTCTGCTCACCTCGCCGACCACGCGCATCCCGGGTCTCGTCTCGATCGTCGACATCGCGCCCACGGCGCTCGGGCCCCCTCATCGCGGCATGATGTCGTCCGCGCGGACGCCGCCCGCCACGGCGGTCGCTCAACTCGACCGTCTGGGCGCGCAGATTCATGGTGAGGAGCGGCTGAAGTACGCCGCGCTCTTCATCGCGGTCGGCATCGTCATCCTCCTCGCGCTGCTCGGCTGGACTGCGGCGCGCACGGCCATCCCCGCGGCGCTGCTCGCGAACCTCGCGCTCGGCGCCTTCCAGGTCACGAACGAGGTCGCGATCGTCGCGGTGTTCACCGTCGTGAGCGCGCTAGGAGCGCTGTGGCTGGCGCGCGTCTGCAGGGACGACCTCGCGCTGCTCGGGCTGATCGTTCTCGTCCTGCTCACCTATCTGCTCGTGTTCGTGAAACGGCCCGAATGGGCGGCGGTGACGCCGCTCGGCCCCGATCAGAACCTGCGCTACTGGGGGATCGGGGATCAGATCGGGACGCTCCTGTTCGCGCCGGTGCTCGTCGGTGCGGTGATCGCGCGTCAGCGGCTCGGCTGGGTCGGCTTCCTCGCCTTCTCGCTCCTCGGGCTGTTCGTCATGACCGACAACCGGCTCGGAGCGAACGGCGGTGGCGCGATCGGACTCGGTCTCGCCCTGGCCGTCCTCGGCGCCCGCCTCTCGCGGCGCGGCCTGGTCGCGCTCGCCGGCGCCGTCGCCGCTTCCGCGGCGGTCGTGCTCGCGATCGTCCAGCACGGCCTGGCCTCACCGGGCCCGAACCATCTGCGCAGCGCATTCGGGAGCGGAGTCACC
The DNA here is from genome assembly GCA_036526375.1 of Gaiellaceae bacterium. Classification (GTDB taxonomy): domain Bacteria; phylum Actinomycetota; class Thermoleophilia; order Gaiellales; family Gaiellaceae; genus Palsa-739. The sequence continues at coordinate 13,903 of DATCYP010000073.1, forward strand.
GGCTTCCTCGACGTCGCCGCCCACAGGGTGCCCCTCGTCTACGCGCCCGCCGTCCACGACTGGCCGCTGACGCTTCCGCTCACGCTCCTGCTCGTCGCGAGCTGCGTGCTCGCCTTCCGCGTGACCCGCGCGCGGGCGGCACGAGACCTCCTGGTCGCGTTGACCGTCGGGCTCGTGGCCTCGCTCCTCATCAACGACGCAACCGGATTCATGCTCGCCGCCGGAATCGGCTGCTCGTCCGCCGTCGCGCGCTTCACGCCGACCGGCGCACGGATCCGGCTGCCTGTCGTCTCGCGCCTGCGCGCCGCGACGAGCGCGGCCCGGACGACCGACTCTCGGGCGGGCTAGCGCCGCTACTTCAGCCCGGCGCTCGAGCCCACGACGCAACCGGGGGCATACGGCTCGCCTCTCGGCGGTGGTTGCAGCGCCGAGTTCCCGAGCACCTCGTCGATCACGCGGATGTTGTCCGAGCTGCCGATGACGTAGTCGACACCGCCGATCGTCTCGTTGGTCCCGCCCAGCCGGCAGTGGATCGACTTTCCCGCGCGGAACTTCACCCAGGCGAGTTGCATGAGCTGCCACGTCGAGAGGTCGGTCGCGATCGGCTTCAGCAACGAGCTCCCGTTGAAGGGCAGCGAGAAGAACCGCGACGGACTCGACAGCTTGGCCAGCGTCGCCTGCTGCACGAGCTGCTGGTCTCGCTGCCGTTGGAAGTCCGTGTACGAGCTGTCGAGCTGGTTCTCGCGGACGCGGGAGAAGATCAACGCCTGGTGCCCGGTCATGTGCATCGGGCCCTTGTGGAAGCGCCAGCCCGGCCACCGGAGGCAGCGCTCCTGCGTCTTGTAGGGGCAGTCGAACCGGTTGGAGAGGATGTTCTCGGGGACGTCGACGGTGATCCCGCCGATCGCGTCGATGAGCTTCTCGAACTGGTTGAAGTCCACGATCACGACGTGGTTGATCGGCAGGGAATTGCCGAGCAGCACGTCGAGCGTCTTGACCGCCAGCCTCGGCCCGCCGAACTGCATCGCCGCGTTGATCTTCAGGTAGCCGTAGCCCGGAATGTTCACGCGCAGGTCGCGCGGGACCGACAGGTAGACGAGCCGGTGACGTCCCGGATCCGTGTGGAGGAGCGTGATCGAGTCGGAGTGCTGGTCCGAGCCGCGGTTCTGGCTGCCTCTGCCGGTCGCGTGGTCGCTGCCGAGCAGGAGGATCGTCGTGGAGTTCGAGAGGAGCAGGCCGTTGTCGGACGCGAGCACGGGCCGGACGCTCTTCGGCAGGCGCGCGTTGGCGTCGCTCACGCCGCTTGAGACGGAGAGATAGCCCGCGACTCCCCAGACCACGAAGAAGAGGATCACGCCGAGGATCGTGACGAGGGTCCAGCGGCGCCACGTCCAGCCGAGCCAGAGCCGACGGCGGCCGGGACGCCGTTCGACGATCTTGCCCGGGCCCGGGCCGCCGCTGCGGACGGCCCTCCGCGCGTCGCGCTCGCGCCGCGCGAGCGGCACCTTCCCCTTCGCCCGGCCGCCGCGGTAGACGCGATACGGCTTCTCCCCGGAGGCGGACATGCGGGGGATTACGGTACCCACTGTGCAGGCGGGCAGAACGGTCCCGCCGGTGCACGCCGGTAGCTTCGGGCCGTTTCCAGGACCGGCTCGGGCTCGGGGCGGTGTACCGGCGTACACGGG
>DATCYP010000074.1:0-11383 GCA_036526375.1 Gaiellaceae bacterium
TACGGCTTCAAGACCGGCACCTGGTGGCCGTTCATCCCGACCGGCGAGAAGCAGGAGCGAGACAACGCGCGGGAGCTCGAGCTGAAGGCGAAGCTGGAGCACGAGCTGCCGGTCGAGCCCGACCTGAGCAAGTGGCTCGCGTTGTACGACGCACCGATCTAGGCGCCGATCAGATGAGAGGACGCTCGCCCAGCCGAGCGACCAGCGTCCGGTCGCTGCTTAGCTCGTGCCCGACGGCGCGTTTGTTTGGGCGGCTGTTATCCGTTGTCGACCAGTTCGGCGACTTCGACGAAGGTGACCGTGGGGCGCACGCCGTAGAGCCCGGTGACTCGGTCGACCAGCTCGTCGTTGAAGAACCCGCGTGCAGCGTCCTCGGATTCCCACAGGTAGAGGTTGGTGGCGCGGCGATTCTCCTCGTCGATCGTGAACGCCTTCTGGCGGAGTCCTGGCAGCCCCTCGAAACGCCCGCGCGCCTCACCTGCGATGCCTGCGATCTGCGCGCGGTCGAACTCGTCCCCGTACTGGAATTCGACGATGACACCTTGCATCCGTTTGCACTCCTGTTCGAGTTCCCCGACGCGATCGAGCATAGAACGCTCAGAACCGGGCGTCATTCCGGAACACTGGCCCAGGCGACCAGCCTTCTACGCCTTCGCACGGCGAAGCTCGGTCGGAGGCCGGACTGCACTCGCGCGGGCCTCCGCCGCGCGCGAGCGCGACAAGGAATCAAGAGCAAGGACAGCACGTAGCGTTCGCGAGACCGCGCTCGCGGAACGCGGAGTTCGTCATCCCAGCGAGGAAACGCGGAAGCGTTTCCGGGCTACGAGACGGGGCGGCCCATGTCGCGGGCGATCTCCGAGAGAGCCGCGAGGCGCTTCTCGAGCGGCGGGTGATCCATCATCCACTCGCTCATGTTCGTCTTCCAGTTGGTCGGGATGATGAAGAACGCGTTCATGCCCTGGACCTCGCGCAGGTCGCGCTGCGGGATCTGCGTGATGCCGCTCGAGATCTTCTGGAGCGCGCTCATGAGGTTCTCCGGCGCGCCGGTGATGATCGCCGAGCCGCGGTCGGCCGCGTACTCGCGGTAGCGGGAGATCGTCCGGATCAGGATGAAGCTGATCGCATAGACGACGATCGAGACGAGGAACACGATCAGCCAGACCGGCACCTGGTTGTTGTTGTTGCTGTTCCGGTTGCCGCCGCCGAAGCCGCCGAACATCCCGGCGTAGAGCCCGAAGCGGGTGAGCATCGCGGCGAGCATGGCGAAGAAGCTCGCGACCGTCATGACGAGCACGTCCCGGTTCGCGATGTGGGAGAGCTCGTGCGCGAGGACGCCCTCGACTTCCTGCGGCTCGAGCCGCCGCCAGAGCCCCGTCGTCACCGCGACCGCCGCGTGCTTCGGGTTCCGGCCCGTCGCGAACGCGTTCGGGACGTCGGTGTCGACGACCGCGATGCGCGGCTTCGGCAGGTTCGCCATCGCGCAGAGCCGCTCGACCATCGCGTGCAGATCAGGCGCCTCCTCGGCAGAGACGACCTTCGCGCCGGCGGCGGCGAGCGCAAGCTTGTCGGAGGTGTAGTACTGGAAGAAGGCGAGGCCGATGACGATGAGCAGCATCGGCGCCAGCCCGACCTTGAGGACGCTGAAGAGGACGACTGCGAAGGCGACGTAGAGCAGGCCGAGCAGCCCGCTCGTGAAGAGCATTCGCAGCGACAGGCCCCGGTCGCGCCCGAACGATCTGCGTTGCATGCTCGGAATGGTACTCAGCGCGGAGGTCTCGCCGGTTCCCGCACCGGTGGTCTTACCCCTTCATTAGAGTCCGATCCCGGTGCGCCGTCCAGGACTCATCGCCGCCGCGCTGCTCGGCGCCGTCGTGCTCGCGGGCTGCGGCGCGGAGGGAGTCGTCTCCCCGACGCCGCAGACGACCATCGGCACGCTCACGATCGCGACCACGACCTTCCCGGTGGTTCCTGCCTTCAAGGTGAAGGGCGACCCGAAGAAGGGCAGCTCGGTGTACGCGAGCGCCGGCTGCGGCGCGTGTCACACGCTCGCCGCGGCGCATTCCAGCGGCACGGTCGGGCCCGACCTCGACTCGCTCAAGCCGAACTACCAGGCCGTCACGGCGCAGGTGACGAACGGCGGCCCGGGAATGCCTGCCTTCGGCAAGACGAAGCAGCTCAGCACGCAGCAGGTCGCGGACGTGGCCGCCTACGTCGTCACGTCGACCGGCGGCAAGGCACCGTAGCGGTCGAGCTCCCGCAGGATTTCCCGCGGCGCGTCGCCGCCTTCGCGCTCGACCTCGACCGGACGCTGATCGCCGAGGACGGCGTGCTGCACCCGAGGACGCGGGAGGCGCTCGCGCGGACGCGCGCGGGGGGCGCCCACGTCGTCGTCGTGACCGGGCGCATGTTCAGGGCGGTGCGGCCGTATCTCGAGCAGGCGCACCTCGACGACCTCGTCGTCTGCTACCAGGGCGCCGTCGTCGCCGACCCGGAGACGGGCGAGTTCCTCCTCCACGTCCCGATCCCGCTCGTGGAGGCGCGGGCGGCGATGGATGCGGTGCTCGCGGCCGGCTTCCACCTCAACTGCTACGTCGAGGACCAGCTCTACGTCGCGGAGGTGACGCCCGAGGCGAGGCGCTACGCCGACTTCCAGCAGCTCGAGATCCACGCGGTCGGCGACCTCCGGGCGTGGCTCGACAGCGACCCGACGAAGCTCGTCGCCGTCGGCGATCCCGCGGCGCTCGACGAGCTCGAGGCCGAGCTGAAGCCGCGGTTCGAGGGACGCCTCTTCATCTCGAAGTCGCTGCCGTACTTCCTCGAGTTCGCGCACCCGGACGTGAGCAAGGGAAGCGGCCTGGAGTTCGTCGCGGATCGGCTCGGCTTCCGGCCGGAGGAGACGGTCGCCTGCGGCGACGGCGAGAACGACCGCGAGCTCCTCGACTGGGCCGGCTTCGGCGTCGCCGTGGCGAACGCGCACGAGGACGTGCTCGAGCGCGCCGATCTCGTCGTCCCCGCGGTGCAGGAGGAAGGCGTCGCTGCGCTGCTCGAGGCGTACCTAGACTCCCTCGCGTGATCGACCTCAGGGCAGTCCGCACCGCGCCGGAGGAGATGCGCGAGGCGCTCGCGCGCAAGGGCGCCGGCGAGCTCTTCGACGAGCTGCTGGCCGCCGATCGCGCCGTGCTCGACGTGCAGCCGCGGGTCGAGGAGCTGCGGGCCGCGCGCAAGCTCAAGGGCAAGCCGACCCCCGAACAGCTGGCGGAGCTCGAGCGTCTCAAGGGCGAGCTGCAGGGCCTGGAGGAGCAGCTCGGCGAGGCGGAAGCGCGCCGGCAGGAGATCCTCGACCGCGTGCCCAACCCGCCCGACGTGTCCGCCCCGGACGGCGAGACCGACGAGGACGCCGTCGAGATCCGCCGCTGGGGCGAGCCGCCGAGCTTCGACTTCCCTGTTCGCGACCACCTCGACCTGGGGCAGGCGCTCGGCTGGATCGATCCCGAGCGCGCGGCGAAGGTCTCGGGCAGCCGCTTCGTCTACCGCGTCGGCGACGTCGCCCTGCTCGAGCTCTCGCTCTACCGCTGGGCGCTCGCGCGATTGGTGGAGAAGGGATTCGTGCCGATGCTGCCGCCCGTGCTCGTGCGCGAGCAGGCGATGTACGGCACGGGGTTCCTCCCCACGGACGAGGTCAACATCTACCGCGTCGAGCGCGACGAGCTCTATCTCACCGGGACCTCCGAGGTCGGGCTCGCGGCGTACCACGGCGACGAGATCCTCGACGCCGACGGGCTGCCGCTGCGCTACACGGCGTACTCGACGAACTTCCGCCGGGAGGCCGGCGCCGCCGGCAAGGACACGCGCGGCATGTTCCGCGTCCACCAGTTCGACAAGGTGGAGATGTTCGTCTACACGTTCGCCGAGCGTGCCCATGACGAGCACGAGCACCTGCTCGAGGTCGAGGAGGAGCTGATCCAGGAGCTCGGCCTCCCCTACCGCGTCGTGAACGTCGCAGCCGGCGACCTCGGCGCGTCGGCGGCGAAGAAGTACGACATCGAGGGCTGGTTCCCCGGCCAGGAGCGCTACCGGGAGCTGACCTCGACCTCGAACACGACCGACTTCCAGGCACGCCGGCTCGGGATCCGCACGCGGCGCGACGGCAAGGTCGAGCACGTCGCGACGCTGAACGGCACCGCGGTGACCGCCCGGACGATGATCGCGCTGATGGAGAACTTCCAGGACGACGGCGGCTCGGTCTCGGTGCCGGAACCGCTCTGGGAGTTCGGCGCCCCGCGCTCGCTCGGCGTCGACCGGGTGCGGGGCTAGGTCTCGTCCGGCTCGCCGCGCTCGGCGAGCCACGCCTTCGCGAGCCGCTTCTGGGCCCGCGTCAGCCAGGCCTCCTCGACGAGGTCGCGCAGCTCGTCGCGGTCGAGCCGGCGGAGGTCGCGGATGCGCATGAGCACCGCCGCGTAGCCGTTCCAGTGCGGCGTGGTGAAGTAGATGCCGCGCGAGTCGGCGACGAGCATCTCCTTCACGCCTAGGTCCGCGACACGGAAGACGAGGACGTCGTCGAGCTGCTCGCCCGTCTCGGGATCGACCGCGTCCTTCCGCCGTCTCCGGTGGAAGCAGAACATCTTGTCGTGGACCTTGTACGTCGGCCGACCGTCCTCGACGTCCTTCGTCGCCTCGGGCATGGCGAGCGCGAGCCTGTCCAGATCCTTCATGGTCGCCATCGCTGCGACACTAGACGCGCGGCGGGGTGCCGGAGCGGTCGAACGGGGCGGTCTTCATCGTGGAGGAACCCATGGTTCCCCCACGTGCCCCCTCCTTCCCCTCCTGCCACACTGTCCCACGCGGCGGGGTGCCGGAGCGGTCGAACGGGGCGGTCTTGAAAACCGTTGAGCCTCACGGCTCCGTGAGTTCGAATCTCACCCCCGCCGCCTCTGTCGACGCGAAAGCCGGCAGGCGCCGTGTCCAATGTTGCTGCGATCGTAGAACCTGCTTCTCGCCTTGACAGCCAGCCGCCGATGGCGGTGCTCTCCCGCGGCCGAGTTCGTCCTGCGGCCACGCGGTGCTGATCTGCGGGCGCTCGACGCGCTCTCGCTGAGCCTCCGCAGCTCTCCGCGATAGCGTTCTCCGCGATGGCGACGGGAGACGAGCTCCGCGGGCTGATGCGGCTCTGGCCGCACGGCGTCTCGATTCTCAGCGTCGACGTCGAGGGCGACCGGATGGGCGTCACCGTCTCCTCCCTCGTCTCGCTCTCGCTCGAGCCGCCGCTCGTCGGCGTCTCGATCGGCAAGGACGCCTCCTGCTACGAGCTCCTGCGCGGCGCCGGCCGCTTCGCGGTCAGCCTGCTCGGTGCCGAGCAGGAGGAGCTCGCGCGCCGCTTCGCCGCCGGCTACCCACCGATCGTGCACTGGCAGGGCGTCCCGACCCGCGAGGGACGGGTCGCGCCGCTGATCGAGGGCGCGCTCGGCTGGATCGAGGCCGAGACGCTCACCGAGGCCGACGCGGGCGACCACACGTTCTTCATCGCCGACGTCCTCTCGATCGAGCACGGGCCGTCCCACCACGCGCTCGTCTACCGCGAGAGCACGTACCACTCCGTTTGATCGACGCGGTCGTCTTCGATCTCGACGGCGTGCTGCTCGCCTCGGAGGAGGTCTGGGACTCGGTGCGCGAGCGCTACGTGCGCGAGCGCGGCGGCCGCTACGACGAGGAGGTGCAGCGCGCGATGATGGGCATGAGCGCGCCGGAGTGGTCGAGGTATCTCCACGAGGAGGCCGGCGTCCCGGACGAGCCGGAGGCGATCGACCGCGACGTGGTCGACCGCATGCTCGAGGCGTACCGTCGCGAGCTGCCGCTGCTGCCCGGCGCGGTCGAGGCCGTGCGGCGGGCGGCCGCGGCCTTTCCGCTCGCACTCGCGTCGTCCTCGAACCGCGAGGTGTTCGAGGCGGTGCTGGAGCTCGCCGGGCTCACGGACTGCTTCCGGGCCACCGTCTCCTCCGAGGAGGTCGCCCGCGGGAAGCCGGCGCCCGACGTCTACCTCGAGGCGGCTCGGCGGCTGGGCATCGCGCCGGAACGATGCGCCGCGGTGGAGGACTCGCACGCCGGCATCCGCTCCGCGAAGTCGGCCGGGATGCGCGTCCTCGCGATCCCGAACGCGAGCTACCCACCCGACGACGAGGCACTCGACCTCGCCGACGTGACACTCGCGTCGCTAGATCAGCTGACGCCCGAGCGCATCAAAGGCGCGTAGGCTCGGGGCGATCGACGGGTCGCAGTCCTCGCGGAACATCGTGAAGATCGTGACGTCGCGGAGCGGGCCGCCCTCCCGTCCGGGGAGCCGTCGCCGCAGCGTCGCCTCCTCGACGAAGCCGAGCTTGCGCGGGACGCCGAAGCTCGCCTCGTTCCCCGGCTCGATCCGGATCTCGATCCGGTCCGCCTGGCAGATCTCGAAGCCGACTCGCGTGAGAGCGGCCGTCGACTCGGTCACGATCCCTCGCCGTGTCGCGCTGGCGCGAACCCAGTAGCCGATCTCGAGACCACCGGGCCCGATGCGACCGTGGAGCCCGGTGCCGCCGAGCAGCTCGGACTCGTCGGCGGCGAAGATCCCGTACGTGAAGTTCTCGGCGGTGTCGAAGCTGGAACGGAAGTGCTTTGCGAGCTCGGTCTTCTCCTCGAGGGTCTGCGGCTCGCTCTCGGCCCACGGCATCCACGGACGCAGGTGCTCGAGGCTCGAGTCGATCGCGTCCTTGAGGAGCGGAGCGTCTCGGGGCTCGTAGCAGCGGACGACGAGCCGCTCGGTCTCGATCCGGTACGGAGCGGGCGGGCCCTCCCACGGCATGGCTAGACCCTCCCGACGAGGACGCAGCCGTTGTGCCCGCCGAGCCCCATCGCGTTCGAGAGCGCGACGTCGACCTGCGTCTGTCGCGCCTCGTTCGGCACGTAGTCGAGGTCGCACTCGGGATCGGGATGGACGTAGTTCATCGTCGGGGGCAGGACTCCGTCGTGGACGGCGCGGACGCACATCATCGCCTCGATCGCGCCGGCCGCACCGAAGCAGTGGCCGGTGACGGACTTCGTGGACGAGACGGCGAGCCGCCGCGCGTGGTCGCCGAAGACCTCCTTGATCGCACGCGTCTCGGCGGCGTCGCCGAGCGGTGTCGAGGTGCCGTGGGCGTTGATGTAGCCGACGCGCTCGGGCTCGACCTCGGCGCGCCCGAGCGCGTGGCGCATCATCTCGGCGACGCCGACGGACTCCGGATCGGGCTGCGCGAGGTGGTGCGCGTCGTTCGACATCCCGTAGCCGAGGATCTCGGCGTAGACGGTCGCGCCGCGGCGCTCGGCGGCCTCGAGCTCCTCGAGCACGAGCACGCAGGCGCCTTCCCCCATCACGAAGCCGGCGCGCGTGGCGTCGAACGGCCGGGACGCGCGCGGCGGGTGCTCGTCCTCGGCCGCGAGCCCGCGCATGGCACAGAAGCCGGCGAGGATCAACGGCGTCAGGCAGGCCTCGGCGCCGCCGGCGAGCACGGCCTCCGCATCTCCGCGCTTGATCAGCTCCGCTGCCTCTCCGACGGCGGTGGAGCCCGTGGCGCAGGCGGAGACGGGCGCGTAGTTCGGGCCGCGAAAGCCCAGCGCGATCGCGAGCTGGCCGCTCGCCGTGTCGACGAGCACGTTCGGGATGAAGGTCGGGGCGACGCGGTCGGGGCCACGCTGCCGCAGCACGTCCACCTGCTCGACGATCCCCATGATCCCGCCGATCGCGGTGCCGAAGAGGATCCCGATCCGATCCGGCGGGTAGGCGCCGTCGAGCCCGGCGTCGGCCACGGCCTCCCGCGCGGCGCCGAGCGAGAAGAGGACGTTGCGGTCGAGCCGTCGCGCGTCCTTGGGCGAGGCCACCTGCTTCGGGTCGAAGTCCTTCACTTCCGCCGCGATGCGCACCGGGAACTCGCTCGCGTCGAAGGAGGAGATGAAGTCGATCCCGCTCTCGCCGGCGACCGCGGCGCGCCACGTCGACGGCGCGTCGGCGCCGATCGGCGTCACGGCGCCGAGCCCGGTCACGACCACCCTCCTCATCCCGCGAAGTTAGACGCGGGCGGTTGGCTCAGGTTGCGCGGGACAGCCGGAACTCGCCGACCGTGCGACCCAGTACGGTCGCGCGGCCGTGCCAGCCCTCCCCGTCGGGCTCGAGCACGTCCACGACCATCGAGAACGGCGGCCTGTAGCGGAGCTCGCGTCCGACCACGGCGAACGGCACGCCGAGCCCGCCCGGGAGAACGGTCGTGCCGCGAGCGCCGTCGATCCGCTTGCGAATCCCCACGAGCGGCGGCAGCGCCCCGGAGACGCGCTGCACGTTCCAGTCGCCGTCGAGCTCCGCCACGCTAGGCGCCGCCGGCGACGACCGCGTCGACGAGAACGGCATACACCTTGGTCGGCTCGGTCTTGCCCTTCATGAGCACCTCGCCCTGTGGCTCGACGGCGATCCCCTCGTCGATCCCGAGCCGCGTGTTCTCGTCGATCAGGATCGGTCTGCCCAGCTCCTTCGTGTGCGCCTCGAGTCGCGCCGCGACGTTGACGGTGTCGCCGACGCACGTGTAGGTGGCGCGGTTCTGCGTACCCGTGTAGCCCGCCACGACACGGCCCGACGCGATGCCGACGCCGATCTGGATCTGCACCTTGTCGCGCGCCGCCTGCTCCTCGTTGAAGAGCCGGATCAGCTCGACCATCTGGCGCGCCGCGAGCACCGCCGCCTGCCGGTGATCCTCTCGCGGCACGGGCGCCCCGAAGATCGACATCAGGCCGTCGCCGACCATCTGGTTGACGATCCCGCCCTCGCCGGTGATCGCGTCCATCATCAGCAGGTAGTAGTCGTTGAGCAGCTCGATCGTCTCGGCGGGCTCCCGCGACTCGGAGATCGTCGTGAACGAGCGGATGTCGCAGAACATCGCCGACGCCTCGACGTAGCGGCCGCCGAGCGAGAAGCCCGACGTCAGGAGATCCTCGGCGACCTCCTTCGTGGCGAACTTGCTGATCAGCTCGCGCTGCTGGTCGCGGAGGCGCTTCTTCTCGAGGCTCGCGTTGATCCGCGCGTTCAGGAGCACCGGGTTGACGGGCTTCGTGAGGTAGTCCTCGGCGCCCATCTCGAGGCACCGGACGACGCTGTCGAGCTCGTCGAGCGCCGAGGTCACGATCACGGGGATGTCTCGGAGGTGCGGGTCGTCCTTCAGCTTCGCGAGCACCTCGTAGCCGTCGAGCTCGGGCATGAGGACGTCGAGCAGCAGCAGGTCGAACGGCTGCGCCCGCAGCATGTCGAGCGCCTCGGCTCCGTGCTCGGCAAACGCGACCGTGTGTCCCTCCTGCTCGAGCCCACGCGCGAGCATCAGCCGGTTCACGCGGTTGTCGTCGGCGATGAGGATCGTGCCCGCAACGGAGGGGGAGGAGCTCACGCCGGCGACTCCGAGCGGAGGGCGGACAGGGCCTCCTCGAGCGGAGCGTAGTCCTGCTCGATCCGGTCCACGAGCCCGGCGGCGCCGTCGAGCTCGCCGGCCTTGGCGCGGTGCTCGAGGTCGCGGCACAGCTCCGCGAACCCGGCGGCGCCGAGCGTCGCGCCGTTCGACTTCAGCGTATGCGCCGCCCGCCGCAGCTCCTCCGTGCTCCCGTCGTCCAGCGAGCGGCGAAGCGTCGCGATCAGCCCCGGCGCATCCGCGAGGAAGGCAGAGATCACCTCGCCGAGGAACTCGTCGCCGCCGAGGCCGCGCAGGTTCTCGAGCGCGCCGTCGTCCAGGCTGACGAGGGCGACCCGGCCCGAGTCGCCTTCACCGTTCCCGCGCGGCCGCACGCGCTTGAGCGCCGCCACGAGCTCCTCGGCCCGGATCGGCTTGGCGACGTAGTCGTTCATGCCCGCCGCGAAGCACGCCTCGCGGTCCTCGGGGAGCGCGTTCGCGGTCATCGCGACGATGTGCGGGCGCGTCTCCTCGGGCCAGCGCGCGCAGATCTGGCGCGTGGCGTCGAGGCCGTCGAGCTCCGGCATCTGGACGTCCATCAGGACGACGTCGTACGGCTGCCGCTCGAGCGCCTCGATCGCCTCGCGCCCGTTGCCGGCGACGTCGGCGCGATAGCCGAGCTGCTCGAGCAGCCGCAGCGCCACCTTCTGGTTCATCGCGTTGTCCTCCGCGAGCAGGATCCGCAGCGCCGACCTGGTGCGCTTTCCGTCCGTCATGGACTCGACCGCCTCCTCCCCGACCCTGCCTGCCGTGAGCAGCTGCAGGAGCGTGTTGTAGAGCTGGGACGCCTTGAGCGGCTTGGCGAGCTGCGCCGAGAACACGCCTCCCGACTGCAGCTGCGGCAGCCGCCCCAACGAGGTCAGGAGCAGCAGCGGCAGCTCCGACTCGCTCCGTCGTTGCCGGATCTCGCCGGCGAGGGCGAGCCCGTCCATGTCCGGCATCATCATGTCGAGCACGGCCACGTCGAACGGCTCGCCCTGCTCGATCAGCTCGAGCGCGTCGACCGGCCGCTCGACGGAGACGGGCTCCATCCCCCACGAACGCGCGTGCCGGGTGACGATCTCGCGGTTCGTCGCGTTGTCGTCGACGACGAGGATCCGCTTGCCGGCGAGGTGCGGCAGGCCGTCGTCGAACACGAACTTCGACGGGACGTCGGCCGCGGTCACGGGCAGCGAGATGCGGAAGGTCGATCCCTTCTTCTGCTCGCTCTCGACCGCGATCGTCCCACCCATCAGCTCCACGAGGCGTTTCGAGATGGCGAGCCCCAGGCCGGTGCCGCCGAAGCGGCGCGTCGTCGAGGCGTCCACCTGGCTGAACGAGGTGAAGAGCCGGTCCATCCGGTCCGGAGGGATCCCGATCCCGGTGTCGCGAACCGCGAGCTCGAGCCGGTACGAGCCCGAGCCGGCCTCCTCGGCGTCCACGAGCACGACGACCTCGCCTTGCTCCGTGAACTTGACCGCGTTCGAGAGCAGGTTGAGGAGCACCTGCCGCAGGCGCGCCTCGTCGCCGACGATCCCGGCAGGCGCCTCCTCGTCGATGAGGCAGCCGAGCTCGAGCTCCTTCTCCCACGCGCGCGGCGCGACGATGTCGAGCGCGCCTTCGACGCAGTCGCGGAGGCTGAAGGGCTGCCGCTCGAGGTCGAGCTTGCCGGCCTCGATCTTGGAGTAGTCGAGGATGTCGTCGATCACGTGCAAGAGCGCGTCGCCGCTCGTGTGCACGACCTCGGCGAACTCCCGCTGCTCGCCGGTCAGCTCGGTGCCGAGCAGGAGATCGGTCATCCCGATGACGGCGTTCATCGGCGTCCTGATCTCGTGGCTCATCGTGGCGAGGAACGCGCTCTTGGCCTGCGTCGCGGCCTCGGCCTCCTGGCGCGCGCGCTGGAGCTCGGT
>DATCYP010000075.1:0-46373 GCA_036526375.1 Gaiellaceae bacterium
TCGCCGCTCTCCGTCGGATACGCGTGATGGAGGCCGGCGGTCGCCTTGAAGACGAGACCCCGAGACCGGCAGCCGCGGACGAAGTCCGCGAGATCCTCGACACGCGGGACGCGCTCGCCGCCGCAGCGGATCTTCGCGCGCAGCCCTCGCGCGGCGACCTCGTCGAGCGGCACGCCTTCCAGATAGATCGCCTCGTCCTGCCTCTCGCTGCCCTGTTCGACGACCGCCAGCGCGCGGTCCTCGTCCTGCGGCAGCTCGGAGAGCTGCGCCGCCGGCCAGACGAGCCGGCCGAGCATCCACGCGTGCTCGCTCTGCCGCGCACGGCGGTCCTGGGCGAGCGCCTCCGCAGGCGGCAGGCTCGCGGGCGGGAACATGGGCGCGTGGTCGAAGAACCTCGTCAGGAGAGCTCGGCGGGCGTCGTCCGGCATGAGGCCCGAGGCTACACTGGCGCCGGGCCAGGCCCCGTGCAGTGGGAGCCTGCGAACCGCGTCAGATCCGGGAGGAAGCAGCGCTAAGTAGTCCCTCCCTCGTGTGCGACAGGTCTGGCCCTCTGCTTGAATCGCTCCGTGGCTGCCCTCTACCGGAAGTACCGTCCGCAGAGCTTCGACGAGGTCGTCGGGCAGGAGGCGGTCGTCCGGACCCTGAGCAACGCGATCGGGACGGACGCGGTGCGCCAGGCCTACCTCTTCGCCGGCCCGCGCGGCACCGGCAAGACCTCGATGGCGCGCATCCTCGCCAAGTGCCTCAACTGCGCGCAGGGGCCGACGACGACGCCCGACGGCACGTGCCATGCGTGCCGTGCGATCGCCGCGGGCACCTCCCTCGACGTGATCGAGATGGACGCCGCGTCGCAGCGCGGCATCGACGACATCCGCGAGATCCGCGACCGCGTCGTGCTCCAGCCGGTCGAGGGCCGCTACAAGGTCTACATCCTCGACGAGGCGCACCAGCTCACGGACGCCGCCTGGAACGCTCTCCTGAAGCTGATCGAGGAGCCGCCGCCGCACCTCGTGTTCGTCTTCTGCACGACCGACCTCTCCAAGGTGCTGCCGACCGTCCGCTCGCGCTGCCAGACGTTCGTGTTCCAGCGGCCGCGCCTGCAGGATCTCGTCAAGGTGCTGCGCCAGATCGCGGACGCCGAGAAGATCGAGGCGCCGGACCAGGCGCTCGCCCTCGTCGCGCGGAGCGGTCGCGGCGCCTACCGCGACGCGGTCTCGACGCTCGACCAGCTCGGCTCCGCGACCGGGAACCAGGTCACGGTGCAGTCGGTGCTCGAGCTGCTCGGGACGGTCGAGGAGGAGGCGCTCTTCCGGCTCTGCGACCTCGTAATCGACCGCGACACGGCGGGCGCGCTCACGTACCTCGAGGAGCTGTCGGAGCGCGGACACGACCTCGGCCGCCTCGTCCTCGACCTGATCGAGCACCTGCGCCAGCTGATGCTCGCGCAGCACCTCGGCGACGTGCCCGAGTCCGCCGCCACGAGCGAGGAGGCGCGGGAGCGGCTACGTGCGCAGGCGAGCCAGCTGGAGGAGGCGACCGTGCTGCGGCTCGTCGACCTGCTCGCGGTCGCCGTCGACGACATGCGGCAGGGCGGCGACCCGCGTCTGCCGCTCGAGCTCGCGCTCGTCAAGGTGACGCGGCCCGCCAGCGACCTCTCGCGCGAGTCGATCGCCTTCCGGCTCGAGCGGCTCGAGCACGGAGCGCCGGCCTCCGCGCAGGCTGCTCCGGCGCAGGCTGTTCCCCCGCCGGCCGCGCCCGAGGCGGCGAGCGAGCCGGACCCGGCTCCCGCACCGGAGCCGCAGCCGGTTCCCGTCGCCGTCGGCGCTCCGGCCCTCGAGCTCTCGCAGCTGCAGGAGGCCTGGGCCCGCACCGTCCTGCCGGCGGTCGAGGAGCGTGGCGGTATCCCGACGGCGTCGCTGCTGCGCGAGGCGCACCCGGCGGAGCTGAGCGGCGACACGCTGACGCTCGAGTTCCCGCCGAGCGCGCAGTTCCACCTCGACCTCGCGCGCGACCCGAAGAACGCGGATCTGCTCGCCGATGCCCTCTACGACGTCACCGGCCGGCGGCTCGAGCTCCTCTTCGAGCTCGGCGAAGCGCGCGAGACGCCGGCCGCCGACGAGGAGCCGGCGGGCGAGGAGCGGATCTTCGAGCTCCTTCAGGAGACACTCGACGCGCGAGAACGGGAAGAGTAAGGGCATGTCTTCCTTCGACATGGACAAGCTGATGCAGCAGGCCGCCCAGATGCAGGAGCAGATGGAGCGCATGCAGGACGAGGCCGCCCAGGAGACGGCGCAGTCGTCGGTCGGCGGTGGTCTCGTCAAGGTGACCGCGAACGGCGCCGGCGACGTCGTCGCGATCGAGATCTCGCCCGACGCGATCGACCCCGACGACCCGGAGGCACTCGCCGATCTCGTGCTCGCCGGCGTGAACGAGGCGCTCCGCTCGGCGCGGGCAGGAGTCGAGGCGAAGGCGCAGCAGATGCTCGGCGACATGGGCCTCGGCGGCCTCGGGCTCCCCGGGCTCGGCGAGTGAGCGAGCCGCCACCGCGGCGGAGCGTGCGCGGCCCCTACATCTTCTCGAACTGGCTCTGGGCCCTGATCGTCCTGGCCCTGATCGGGATCGTGATCTGGGGCTGGGCGTTCGACTTCTCGCCGCGCTAGCGGGCGAGCTTGCGTCGCAGGAAGATCGCGAGCCGCCGCCAGACGTTCATGGAGTGCTCGTGTCGCTGGGTCGGGGCGACCACGTCGCCTTCGAGCTCGCGCGCCTCGGCGCCGACGCTCTCGCCCAGTCCGCGATGGTCGTCCGGCTCGATCTCGGCGCTCGTCGCGGGTTCGAGGAACTCGCCGAGCGCATCCACCTGCGCCGTGGTCAGGGTCAGCTGCACGCGGCCCTCGGTGATCGGGCCGACGCTTTCCGCAGGCACGTACTTCGGCTTGCCCAGCGCGGATGTCGCGATCGCCAGACCGTCGAAGATGTCCGCGCCGTCGTCGCCCGCGACCTCGTCGACCCGGCCGACCTCCGTGCCGTCGGCTGCGTAGACCTCCCAGCCCGGCCTGATCATCAGCCACGAAACAGGGTCGCTCATCCGCGGGATCTTGCCAGGACTCGTCCGGAGTGGACGAGTACCCTCAGGGCGCATGCTGAGCCCCTCCGTCGAGAACCTCGTCGCGCAGCTGACGCGTCTGCCCGGAATCGGCAGCCGCACGGCGCAGCGACTGGCGTTCCACCTCCTCCAGACGCAGAAGGAGGAGGCGCTCGCGCTCGCCGGGGCGATCGAGGAGGTGAAGGAGCGCGTCCGCTTCTGCCGCGAGTGCGGCAACCTCACCGAGGACGAGCTGTGCGCGATCTGCCTCGACGCGCGCCGCGACCGCACCACGATCTGCGTCGTCGAGCAGCCGGTCGACGTCGTCTCGCTCGAGAGGACGGCCGAGTTCCGCGGCCTCTACCACGTCCTCGGTGGCGCGCTGTCCCCGCTCGACGGCGTCGAGCCCGAGCACCTGCGCATCGACGAGCTCATGCACCGGGTCCAGAGCGACGGCGTGGTCGAGGTCGTCCTCGCCACGAACCCGAACGCGACGGGCGAGGCGACTGCCTCCTACCTCGCCGGGCGGCTGCGCGACCGCGTCCGCGTCACGCGCCTCGCGAGCGGGCTCCCCGTGGGCGGCGACCTCGAGTACGCCGACGAGGTCACGCTGGGCCGCGCTCTCGCCGGGCGCCGGGAGATGTAGGCGTGGCGACCACGCAGTACGAGTCGGTGCCGGAGGTGGCGGCCGACGCCGACGCGGGCGGGCCGGACCTCGTCGTGATGAAGTTCGGCGGCTCCTCGGTCGCGGACACCGGGAAGATCAAGGAGGTCGCGCGCCGGCTCGTGCGGGCGCGCGAAGAGGGCCGCCGCGTCGTCGGCGTCCTCTCCGCGATGGGCGACACGACGGACGAGCTGATCCGGCTCTCCCACGAGATCTCGCCGCGTCCCCACCCGCGCGAGTACGACATGCTCATCTCGGTCGGCGAGCGGATCTCGAACTCGCTCTGCGCGATGGCCGTGCACGACCTCGGCCACCAGGCGATCTCGCTCACCGGTTCCCAGGCGGGAATCGTCACCGACACCGTCCACGGCAAGGCGAAGATCGCGGAGGTGCGCGCGACCCGGATCAACGACGCGCTCGACGCCGGGAAGATCGTGCTTGTCGCGGGGTTCCAGGGCGTCTCGGCCGATTCCCACGACGTGACGACGCTCGGTCGCGGCGGCTCGAACCTGACCGCCGTCGCGCTCGCGGCCGCGCTCGGGGCCGGCGCGTGCGAGATGTACACGGACGTGGAGGGCGTCTTCACCGCCGACCCGCGCCTCGTCCCGCAGGCCCGCCGCCTCCCCGCCGTCACCTACGAGGAGATGCTCGAGCTCTCGGCGAGCGGCGCGAAGGTGCTCCAGCTACGCTCGGTCGAGTTCGCGCGCAACCACGACGTGCGGCTGCAGGTGCGGTGCACGTTCTCCGACGCAGAGGGGACGTGGATCGTCGACGAGGAGGATCCGGTGCTCGAGAAGGCGATCATCAGCGGCGTCGCGCATACGGACTGCGAGCCTCTCTACCGCGTCCGCCGGATCGACGCTGCGCGCCTGTTCGAGCGGCTGGCGGAGGCGAACGTCAACGTCGACACGATCCTCCAGGTGACGAGCGACGAGATCGTGTTCAGCGCGCCGGTCGAGGATCGCGAGGCGTGCGACGAGCTGCTCGGCGCGCTCGGCGTGGAGTGGTCGATGCGCGACGACCTCGGCAAGGTGAGCCTCGTCGGCGCCGGCATGAAGAGCCACCCCGGCATCGCCGCCCAGGCGTTCGCGACGCTCGGCGGCATCGGTGTCGCGCCCGAGGTGATCTCCACGTCGCCGATCAAGATCGCGTGCCACGTCCGGACGGAGGACGTGCCGAAGGCGGTCGCGGCGCTGCACGACGCGTTCGACCTCGGGGCGGCGTGAACCCGCGCGACGCGCGCATCGGAGTGGTCGGCGCGACCGGCGCCGTCGGCGCCGTCACGCTCCGACTCCTGCGCGCGCGCGGCTACGGCAACGTCCGTGCCTTCGCCTCGGCCCGCTCCGCGGGCCGGCAGCTCGACGGCGGGCTGGCGGTCGAGGAGGCAACCACCGAAGCGCTCGCGGCCGGCGGCCTCGACCTCGTCCTCTTCTCCTGCGGCACGAGCGCCTCGCGCGAGCTCGTCCCACACGCGGTCGAGGGCGGCGCGCTCGTGGTGGACAAGTCCAGCGCGTACAGGCTCGCGGAGGGCTATCCGCTCGTCGTGCCGGAGGTGAACGGCGACCGCGCCGCGGACGCGCTCGAGACCACGCACGTGGTGGCGAACCCGAACTGCTCGACGATTCCGCTCACGTGCGTCGTCAAGCCGCTGCACGACGCGGCCGGGCTGAAGCGCGTGCGGCTCTCGACCTACCAGGCCGCCTCGGGAGCGGGCGCGCAACGGATGGAGCGACTGCGGGCCGAGTCGTCCGCCGAGCACAACCTCGAATTCGACTGGACCTGGGAAGGCGACGAGACCGACGAGGAGGCGAAGATCCGCGCCGAGGCGCGCAAGATCCTCGAGCTCCCTGAGCTGCCGATCAGCGCGACGACGGTGCGCGTCCCCGTCCTCGTCGGGCACTCGCAGTCGGTCTGGGTCGAGACCGAGGAGCCGCTCTCGTCCGGGCAGGCCGAGTCGGTGCTGGCCGGCGCTCCGGGCGTACGGCTCGTCGAGACGCCGACCCCTCGCGCCGCGTCGGAGACGGAGGACGTGCTCGTCGGACGGGTCCGCCCGGACCGCGCCGCGGACGGCAACGGCCTCGTCCTCTTCCTCGCCTGCGACAACCTCGTGAAGGGCGCCGCGCTCAACGCGCTCCAGATCGCCGAGCTCCTGCTCGAGCCGGCCCGCGCGACCGCCTAGCGACGCCTCGTACCGGAGCCAAACCGAAATTTGATCTTTCGCTAACGCACCGGACTTACATTCCGCCGCGTCGACCTAGGGGTGATACGGATGAAGAAGCTTGGCCGGGCTTTTCTCGTTCTGTCCGCAGGGCTGGTGTTGGGTCTCGGGCTGGCTGCAAGCGCCGCGGGGACCACCCGGGGAAACGCCGCGAAGGTCCGACATTTCCAGGGTCGGATCGAGGCTCTCGCGCTCGACGGGAGCCGGATCGCGTACGACGTCGCCGGCTCGGGCTCCGTCGGGAACAAGGTGCTCGTCTGGAACGCGCGCACCGGCAAGACGATGAAGGTCAGCGGCAAGCAGACCCGCGGCGCCGACGACAGCAGCACGGGGTCCGGCGTGTTCGGGCTCGCGATCGCAGGCTCGCGCGTGGCGTGGCTGGTCAACGTCGGCGGCAACACCGAGGGCGACGACTACCTCTTCGCCTCCTCGGTGGCGAAGCCGAAGGAGACGAAGGTCGCGTCGGTGACCCGCAACGGCGACGCGTGCACGGGCGGGCCGCCTGCCGTCAACCAGCAATGCTCGGGGAACTGGCTCCTGGGTCTCGTCGGCTCGGGGAAGGTGATCGCACTCGACCGTTGGACGACCGATCGGCAGGACCCGGTCACGCAGTCGGCCGACCTCCTCGTGCTCGGCAAGACGGTGAAGCCGGTCGCGACCGATACGCCGCCGTTCCTGTCCCTGGCGGCGGACGCAGGGCGGATCGCCGTCCTCCGCTCCCTCGGCGACGTGTCGCTGTACTCGCCGAGCGGGAAGCTGCTGCAGACCGTGCACCCGACGAGCGTGTCTGCGGCGGGCCTGAGCGGCCGCAACCTCGTGGTGCTCACCACGCACCGGACGCTCGAGGTCTTCGACGCCGAGACGGGCCTCCTGCGGAAGACGCTCCTCCTGCGTGGCAGCAAGCAGCCCCGGAACCTCGACGTCCAGGGCAACATCGCGATCTACACGACGGGATCGGCGGTCCACGCCGTGAACCTGTCGAGCGGCAAGGACCGCGTCGTTGCCGAGCACCGCGGCGGCCCGCTGTTTGCCGCCATCGACGGTGCCGGACTCGTACACGCGTCCAACGGATACACACCCGGGAAGGGCACGCTCGTCTTCGTGCCGTTCAAGCGGGTCGCGGCCGCCGTCGGCTAGAAGCGCTGCGGCGCGGGTGCGGGCATGAACGCCTCCTGCACCCGCGCCAGCACCTTCTCGCGCGTCCCCTCCTCCACCGGCTGGAGCCCGCCGAGCTCGAGGCGCGCGAGCTCGACGCGGCCCTTCGCGCGCACCGGCAGGAAGCCGAAGTCGGCGAGGAACTGGGCCGGGAAGATCGTCTTGTGGACGTGGAAGCGCTCGAAAGTCGTCTCGCCCTCCGGGTAGCGGTAGGCAAACGCCTCGAGCGCCCGCGCGCCCCGCTCGCGCGAGTCACCGATCGCGGTGAGGAACAGCGACTGCATCACCCACGGCCGGGACGGATCGGTCAGATAGGCGCACGTGACGAGAACCGCGTCGGCGCTCGCCGGCCCGGCGGGGAGCTCGCGCGCGCGCGGGAAGAGCTCGGCGGGCCCGTACTGCATCGAGCCGAGCAGCCGTCCGTCGTCGTCGTGGTAGACGGTTCCCCACGCGCCCCACTCGTCCTCGGCGTCGCGGATCCACTTGCGCTTGTCGGTGCTCCGCGCGTTCCGCGTCTGCCACCAGATGCACTCGTGACAGACGGTCGGCGCCGTCTCGAGCGTCGCGCCCGTCAGCCCGGAGATCCGTGTCATGGGGCCGGTCCCACCGCGTCGACGACGACCTCCACTGCAGCCGGCTCGACGTCGGCCATGCTGCGAAGGTACTCGCGCACGCGCTCCTGCACGCGCCTGCCGACCGCCGGAATCGACGCCCCCCACTCCGTCACGACGTGCAGCTCGACGCGCACCGCACCGTTCCCGCCGGAGACGCGCACGGCATTCCGGCGCGGGAGCGGACTGTCCGCAAGCCCTCGCACTCCTTCTACCTCCCGCGCCGCGTCCGCCGCGTAGCGGGCGAGGATCTCCGTCGAGATCGACGCCTGACCGTCCATGGACCCAGGTTAGCCTCGCCGCAGCGTGAGCTCCGTGGCCTCGGGCCGCGCCGCGAAGCGGAGCGGGACGAAGGTCGTGCCGAGCCCCGCGGAGACGTGCATCGTCGCGGCGGCGTTGCGGTAGACGCCGGCGTTGTAGCGCGCGCGGAGGTGAGCGAAGCGCACCTTCCCGCCCGGGAAGGGGAGCGCGATCTGGCCGTCGTGCATGTGGCCCGAGAGGACGAGGTCGAAGCGGCCGGGCTCGAGCCGGTCGAGCACGCGCGGGTAGTGGCAGAGCAGGAGCGAGAAGTCGGCTTCCCGGGCGAGCCCGTTGGGGTCGAGCCGCGCGCGACCGCGGACGATCAGCCGCGGATCGGCGCCGGCGGTCCAGACGCTCCGGCCACGCAGCTCGAGCATCCGGCCGTCGTCTCGCAGCAGCGCCGCCGGCTCGAGCTCCTGCAACGCCGACGCGCGCGCCTGCGGGTCGCGGCTGAGGGCGATGTCGTGGTTGCCGAGCACGGCGAAGACCGGCCGCGGCAGGATCCGCACGAGCCGCCGCAGCATCGGCTCGCCCCGGGGATGCGTCAGCAGGTCGCCGGTGATCGCGACGAGGTCAGGGCGCCGTTCCCGGGCCCAGACGGCCGCCTGCCACGCCGCGCCGACTCCGGGCGACGGCACGCCGAAGTGGAAGTCGGACAGGTGCATGATCCGGAGCCCGTCGAGCTCCGCGGGCAGCCCGGGCAGCTCGAGCTCGATCTGGCGCCGCCGCAGCCAGCCTGCTTCCAGCAGGCCCCAACCGACCGCCGCGCCGGCGAGCGCGCCGAACGGCTTCAGACCTCGAGCCGCTCGAGCGCCGGACGCGGATCGACGATGTGGCGCTTGAACTTCAGCTCCGCTTCCTCGAGCCCGGCGGCGACCCCGACGAGCTGGGCGAGGTGGAGGATCGGCAACCCGAACGCGCGGCCGGTCGACGCCTCGAGCTTCTGCTGCCAGGCGTCGAGCGAGAGGTGACAGAGCGGGCACGGCGTGACCATCACGTCGGCGCCCGCCTCGAGCGCCTGCTCGATCGGCTGGATGACCTCTCCCAGCGCCGTCTCCTCGCGCGCCGCGATGATCGGAAAACCGCAGCACTTGATCTTGGCCGGATAGTCGATCGACTGGCCGCCGCAGGCCTCGATGATCCGCTCGAGCGACCACGGCCGGTCGGGATCCTCGAAGCCCATGATCTTCGACGGGCGCAGGATCTGACAGCCGTAGAACGGCGCGACCTTCAGGCCCTTCAGCCCCTTGTGCGCGGCCCCCTTGAGCCGCTCGTAGCCCTCGCCCTCGGCGATCTCCCAGAGGAAGTGCCGCACCTCCACCTTCCCCGAATACGCGGGCACGCCGACCGTGGCGAGGTTCTCGTTCACCCGCGCGAGCAGCTCGGAGTCGCCCTGGAGCATGAAGTTCGCCTGGCGCAGGTTGAGCGTGCAGACGTTGCAGACCGTCATGAGCGTGTCGCAACCCGTCGCCTCCGCGTACGCGAGGATGCGCGCGTTGAGGTGGACGTAGTAGTCGGGCTCCGCCTCGTGGATGTCGCCGGCGCCGCAGCAGGTGACGGACTCGAGCTCGAGAAGCTCCAGCCCGACCTGCGGCGCGAGCGCCTTCGTCGAGGTGTCGAGCTCCTTCGCCGAGAGAGAGGCGAGGCAGCCCTTGTAGTACGCGACCCGCTTCGGTTCCGCTTCCTTGGTGCTCACGCCTCTCCTCGCTTCCTCGTCGGCTCCTTGCCGGGTGTCACGTCGGCCTGGGTCAGGCTGCCCTGGCCCTGCGCGGATCCTTCGCTGACGCTGGAAGCGCCGTCGGCCGAGCCGCCGGCGCCCGGCGGGGAGACCGCACCGCCTTCGGCGTCGCCCGGCAGGAACGGACGCGGCGCGGCGCCCGGCCGCGCGTAGATCTCCTCGAGCGACTCGCCGGCGTGCCCGTGCGCGAGCCGCGCCAGCGCGCGCTCTCCCTGCACGTGCCCGAGCGCGCCGCCGCGATCCTGTTCGCGCACCACCTTGCGGAGGTTCCGGGCCTCGTTCACGTCCTTCGCCGTATGCGGGACGGGAACCGGCCTGACCTTGCCGTGCTTCGCGAGCGAGTAGCCGAACTTGAGCTGCTTGATCGCCGAGACGTAGCCCTGCGTCTTCGGGATGAGCTCCTCCTCGCGCAGCCAGCCCGTAGTCTCGGCCGAGCGGACGAACCACTTCGCGTGCTTCGCGCCCATGTCCCGATCGATGCCGAGGCGGATCGATTCCGCGCCGAGCTTGGCGATCGCGTCGCGCGGATCCACGCCCTTCGGGCAGCGCTCGTTGCAGAAGTAGCAGCGCGTGCAGTCCCAGATGCCGTGCTCCTGGTTGTACCGCTCCAGCCGTTCGACGGTCGCGCCGTCGCGCGGGTCGCCGACGAAGCGCATCCCCTTCGCCAGCGCCTGCGGCCCGAGGAACTCGGGATCCGACTCCATCGCGTTGCACTCCGAGACGCAGCAGCCGCAGTTGATGCACAACGACTCCTTGTGGATCACGTTCATGCGCTCCTGCGAGATCCGGTACTCGCGGCCGTCGTCCGGCCGGTCGTAGCCCGGCTCGAGCCACGGCCACATCGCCTTGAACTTGCTCCAGAACGGATCCATGTCGACGACGAGGTCCTTGACGATCGGCAGGTTCCCCATCGCCGAGATGACCGGTATGCGACCCCCCTGCGCGATGTCGTACATCCGGGTCTTGCAGGCGAGCACGGCGGCGCCGTCCATCCGCATCCCGCAGGAGCCGCAGATCATCATGCGACAGCTCTTGCGGTACGCGAGCGTCCCGTCGTGGCGGTCCTTGACGATGTCGAGACAGTCGAGGAGCGTCGCCTCTTCCGGCGCCTCGATCTCGTACTCGCGCAGCGCACGCTCGCCCGTGCCGGAGTCGTAGCGCCAGACCTTCAATCCGACCTGCATCAGTATTTCCTCTCCTGCGGCTCCCACTTGGTGAACCGCACCTCGGACGTCGAGAGCTCGACGCCGCCGTCCTTCCAGCGCGTGATCGAATGGTGGAGGAACTTCTCGTCGTCGCGCGTCGGGTAGTCGTGCGGCCGCGCGTGGGCGCCGCGGCTCTCCTTGCGGACGACCCCTGCGGTGACCATGCAGAGCGCGGTGTCGAGCATGTTCCCGAGCTCGATCGCCTGGGTGAGGTCACTGTTGAAGACCTCGCCCTTGTCCTCGACGACGACGTTGGGATAGCGCTCGCGCAGGCCACCGAGGATCTCGATCTGCTTCGTCATGCCTTCCTCCGTGCGGAAGACGGCGAAGTTCTCGAGCATCGAGTTGCCGAGCTCCTCGCGCAGCTTCCACGGCCGCTCGCCGGTCTCGCGGTCGAGCAGCGCGCGGAGCCGCGCCTCGGCGTCGCGCTCCGCCGACTCGGGCACCGAGACGGTCGTGTGCGAGAGCGCCCACTCCGCGGCGGAGCGTCCGGCGCGCCGGCCGAAGGTGATCGTCTCCATGAGCGAGTTGCCGCCGAGCCGGTTCGCGCCGTGGATCGAGACGCACGCGCACTCGCCGGCCGCGTAGAGGCCGGTCATCTCGGTCGCCCCGTCGTTGTCGGTCTCGATCCCACCCATGTGGTAGTGGGCGCCGGGCCGCACGGGCACCGGGTCGTAGATCGGGTCGATGCCCGCGTACGTCATCGCCAGCTCGCGCGAGCCGGGCAGCCGCTCGAGGATCCGCTCGGCGCCGAGATGGCGCATGTCGAGGAGGACGCTCCCGTCGATGCCGCGGCCCTCGTCGATCTCCGTCTGCTCGGAGCGGGAGACGACGTCGCGCGAGGCGAGCTCGAGTGCGTTCGGCGCGTAGCGCTTCATGAAGCGCTCGCCGTCCTTGTTGATCAGGTAGCCGCCCTCGCCGCGGATCCCCTCGGTGAGCAGGATCCCGGTCGGGTACAGCGTCGTGGGGTGGAACTGCATGAACTCCATGTCCTTCAGCGGCAGGCCGGCGTGGAGCGCCATCGCCATCCCGTCGCCGGTGCAGGCGTACGCGTTCGTCGTCACGCGGTACTGCCGCCCGGCGCCGCCGGTCGCGAGGACGACCGTCTTGCCGCCGACCGTCTTGAGCCCGCCGTGCAGGAGATCCCAGCAGACGACCCCCTGGCAGCGATCCTCGTGCTCGACGAGCTGCCAGGCGAAGAACTCCTCGTAGACGGGGATGTCCCGCTTGCAGACCTGCTCCCAGAGCACCTGGATCAGGACGTGGCCCGTGATGTCGGCCGCGTAGACGGTGCGCGGCGAGCCGGCGGCGCCGAACGGACGTTGCGCGAGCTTGCCGTCCTCGCGCCGGGAGAAGAACGCGCCCCAGTTCTCGAGCTGGATGATGTCGCCGGGCGCCTCCTCGGCGAAGATCTCGATCGCGTCCTGGTCGCCGAGGTAGTCGGAGCCCTTGACCGTGTCGTACGCGTGGATCTCGGCGTTGTCCTCGGCAGCGTTGCCGAGCGCCGCGTTGATCCCTCCTTCCGCCGCGCCCGAGTGCGAGCGGGTCGGGTGGAGCTTCGAGATCATCGCGACGTCCGCGCCCGCATCGAAAGCCTCGAGCGCGGCGCGCATGCCAGCGCAGCCCGCGCCGACGACGAGCACGTCGTGCTTCGCGATCACACGAATGACGCTAGCGCACGGGAAAGGACCGACGCCCGGCGAACCGTTCTCCATGGACGCGCGCCCCGCAGCCGATCGCTTCCTCGCCTCGCCGGCCCTCAGCGCGGCGACGCGCCGTGCCTACGGCACCGACGTCGGGGAGTTCTGCACCTGGCTCGAGGAGCGCGGCACGAGCCTCGACGCGGTCGACGTTCGCGTTCTCGCCGACTACGTCGCCTGGCTCGGCGGAGCGCGGCGCGGCAAGAAGCTCGCCCCGACGACGATCAGCCGCAAGCTGGCGGCGGTGCGCGCGTTCCTGAGGCACGCGCTGGGGCCGGACCGCGTCCCGGCCGCACGCCTCGCGCCTCGCCGCGCACGCCGGCTGCCCGATGCTCCCGCGGCCGCCGAGATCGAGCACATGCTCGAGGCGCTCGAAGGCGACAGCCCGGTCGCGCTGCGGAACCGCGCGCTCGTCGAGCTCGTCTACTCCGCCGGGCTGCGGAGCGCCGAGGCCGTGGGCCTCGACCTCGGAGACGTCGACTTCGAGCAGGAGCTCGTCCACGTCCGGCGCGGCAAGGGTGGCAAGGAGCGCGTCGTCCCGCTCGGCGAGGAGGCGGCGGTCTGGCTCGGCCGCTACCTCCGCGAGGCGCGCCCCTCCCTCGCGACGGGAGCCCACGACGCCCTGTTCCTCTCGACGCGCGGCCGCCGCCTCGACACGAGCACGCTCCGTCGCATCGTTCCCCACCCCCATCGCCTCAGGCATGCCTTCGCCACCCACCTGCTCGACGGCGGCGCCGACCTCCGGACGATCCAGGAGCTGCTCGGCCACAGCTCGCTCTCGACGACGCAGGTCTACAGCCACGTCGACCCACGACACCTGCGGCGCGTGTACGACCGGTCGCATCCTCGCTCGTAACCCCGAGAATGCCGTCATGCGGGTCTCGGCCAAGGTCGACTACGCGCTGCGGGCGATGGCGGAGCTCGCCGCCGCGCCCCCGGGCCTGATGACGGCCGAGCAGCTCGCCTCGGCGCAGGACATCCCCCCGAAGTTCCTCGAGAGCATCCTCTCGCAGCTCCGCAGCGGCGGTCTCGTGCGGAGTCACCGGGGCGCGGTCGGAGGGTACGAGCTGGCACGTCCCGCCGAAGAGATCTCCATCGCCGAGGTGATCCGCGAGCTCGAGGGCCCGATCGCCACGGTGCGCGGCGTCCGGCCGGACGAGCTGGAGTACGGCGGCGCGGCGGCCGGCCTGCGCGACGTCTGGCTCGAGCTGCGCCTCCAGATCCGAGGTGTCCTCGAGCAGACGACGGTCGCGGACATCGCCGCGGCGCAGCGCAAGGCCTGACTGTTCGGATTCTGTTCGGGACTTGCACTGCGGGTCTTGCTTATGGTAGTCATCAGCGTCGCCAATACCTATTAAGATGGTAGGTAATCCAGAGAAAGGACCACAGCGCGATGCGCCGACTCCTGCTCCCCGTCCTGATCGTCGTCCCCGTGCTCTTCGGCTGCGCGAGCGGCGCCGCCCAGGCCCGCGAGACGGGGACGACCGTCGATCTCGTCGCCTACTCGACCCCGAAGCCTGTCCTGCAGAAGCTCATCTCGCGCTTCGGCCACCTACCCGCGGGGCAGGGCGTCTCCTTCACGCAGTCGTACGGGCCGTCGGGCTCCCAGGCGCGGGCGATCGTCGCCGGCCAGCCAGCGAGCGTCGCCTTCCTCTCAACCGGTCTCGACATCGACGCGATCGCAGACGCCGGACTCGTCGCCAAGAACTGGACGACGGCCCCGTACGGAGGAATCGCGGCCGACTCGGTCGTCGCCTTCGTCGTGCGGCCCGGCAACCCCGACCACATCCATGGCTGGAAGGACCTCGTCAAGCCGGGAGTGAACGTCGTGACGCCGAACCCGTTCAGCTCCGGGTCGGCGAAGTGGAACGTCCTCGCTGCGTACGGCGCCATGCGCAAGTCGGGCCTGAGCGACCGCAAGGCCGTCCAGTTCGTGACCAACCTCTTCCGCCACGTCGTCTCGCAGGATTCGTCCGGCTCGAACGCGGCGAACACGTTCTTCTCGGGCGAGGGCGACGTCCTCATCACCTACGAGAGCGAGGCGTACGCAGCGTTCGCCGCCGGCAAGCAGGGGAAGCTCGTCGTCCCGAGGCCGACGATGCTCATCCAGCTGCCGATGGTGGCCCTGAAAGGGGCGCCGGCCGCGGCGAAGGCGTTCATCAAGTTCGCACATGCGCCGAAGCAGCAGCGGATCTTCGCGGCCAACGGCTACCGCCCCGTCGTGAAGTCGATCCTGAAGCGGACTGACCTCGCAATCTGGCGCAGGAGGTACGACACCGGTCCGGCCTTCAAGATCCAGGACCGGCTCTTCGGCGGCTGGCGGAAGGTGAACCGCGTCTGGTTCGACCCGGTGAAGGGGCGGATGCTCGCGATCGAGCGCGCGGTCGGGGGCCCTACCCATTAGCGCCGTGACGGCGGCGTCCGCAGCGACGCCGACCCACCGGATCCGCGTCGGCGGACGGGCGAGCACGAGCCTGTCCGTCGGCGTCATCTCCACGTTCCTGATGATCGTTGTCGTCCTGCCGATCGCCGCCCTGCTCTGGGAGTCGAAGAAGAGCGGGGCGCACGGGTTCTGGCAGATCGTCTCGAGCCCGGAGGCGGTGGCCGCGCTCGAGCTCACCTTCGGCGCGGCGTTCCTCGTCGTCCTGATCAACGCGGTCCTGGGAACGATCACAGCCTGGGTCCTCGTCCGCGACGACTTCCGCGGCAAGGCGCTCGTCAACGCGGTCGTCGACCTGCCGTTCGCCCTCCCGACGATCGTCGCCGGCCTGACCCTGCTCGCCCTCTACGGGCCGCGCTCGCCGGTCGGCGCGCACATCGCCTACACGCGGGGAGCGATCGTGCTCGCGCTGTGCTTCGTCACGCTCCCGTTCGTCGTGCGGACGGTGCAGCCCGTGCTCCTCGAGCTCGACGTGGAGATGGAGGAGGCGGCCCAGTCGCTGGGAGCCGGACGGCTCGCGGTCTTCCGGCGGATCATCCTGCCGAACATGCTGCCGGGGATCCTCTCCGGCGTGGCCCTCGCCCTCGCGCGCGCGCTGGGAGAGATCGGCTCGATCGTGGTGATCTCCACGAACATCCCGTACCACACGGAGATCGCGTCCGTGTACATCTTCAACCAGATCGAGAGCGGCTACCCGGACTACGCCGCGGCGGTGGCCGTCGTGCTCCTGGGAGCGGCGTTCGTCCTGCTCCTCGCGATCGGCGCTCTGCGCTTCTTCACCACGAGGCACGAGCGTGCCTAGCCGCCTCGGACTGCGCGCGGTGGCCCTCGCCTACCTCGTGCTCATCCTGCTCGCCCCGCTCGCGATGGTCTTCTACCGCACGTTCGAGAGCGGGCTCCACCCGGTCTGGCAGACGCTGTCCGATCCCGACACGATCCACGCCTTCCAGGTGACGCTGGTCGCCACGGCCATCGCGGTGCCGCTGAACACGGTGTTCGGCGTGCTCTGCGGGCTGGCGATCGTGCGGCGCCGGTTTCCCGGCAAGGGCCTGCTGAACGCGTTCATCGACCTGCCGCTTGCCGTCTCGCCGGTGGTCATCGGCCTCTGTCTCTTCCTCCTCTACGGCCGGACCGGCTGGTTCGGCGGCTGGTTCCTCGGACACGGGGTCCAGATCCTGTTCGCCCTGCCCGCGATCGTGCTGGCGACGGTGTTCGTGTCCGTTCCGTTCGTCGCGCGCGAGGTGATCCCGACGCTGCGCGAGCTCGGCAACGAGCAGGAGCAGGCCGCCGCGACGCTCGGCGCGACGCGCTGGCAACGCTTCTGGCGGATCACCTTGCCTTCCATCCGGTGGGCGGTGATCTACGGCGTCGTGCTCACGACCGCGCGCTGCCTCGGCGAGTACGGAGCGGTGGCGGTCGTCTCGGGGCGCATTCAGGGGCGCACCGAGACGGCGACGCTGCGCGTCGACGATTTGCTGCAGAACTTCCATGCCGCGGGCGCGTATGCGGTGTCCCTCGTCCTGGCGACGGTCGCCGTCGTCGTGCTCGTCGCCATGACCGTGATCCGGCCCCGGGAGGGATCGCTCTGATGTCGATCGAGATCCGCAACGTCACGAAGCGCTTCGGCTCGTTCCTCGTCCTCGACGAGATCTCGCTTGAGATCCCCGACGGCTCGCTCACCGCCGTGCTCGGCCCCAGCGGCTCCGGGAAGTCGACGCTCCTCCGGATCGTCGCCGGACTCGAGCGTCCCGACTCCGGCGAGGTCCTGCTCTCGGGCGAGGACGCGACGGGGCTGGCCCCGCAGCGGCGCAACGTCGGCTTCGTCTTCCAGCACTACGCGGCGTTCAAGCACCTGACCGTCCGCGACAACGTCGCGTTCGCCCTCACGATCCGGAAGCGCCCCAGGCAGGAGATCCGCGAGCGCGTGGACGAGCTGCTCGAGCTCGTCCAGCTCTCGGGATTCGCCGACCGCTATCCCTCGAAGCTCTCCGGCGGCCAACGGCAGCGGATGGCCCTGGCGCGCGCACTCGCTGCGAAGCCGCGCGTCCTCCTGCTCGACGAGCCGTTCGGAGCGCTCGACGCCCGCGTGCGCGCCGAGCTTCGCGACTGGCTGCGGCGGCTCCACGAGGAGGTGCACGTGACGACCGTCTTCGTCACGCACGACCAGGAGGAGGCGATGGAGGTGGCCGACCGGGTCGCGGTCCTCGACCACGGACGCCTCGAGCAGGTTGGCGCGCCGGCAGAGCTCTACGACTCCCCCGCCTCCGAGTTCGTCCTCCGCTTCGTCGGCGACGCCGTTCGTCTGGGCTCGCACCTCGTGCGTCCGCACGAGATCGCGCTGAGGCGATGGGCGAGCGACGGGGCGGTCGAGGTCGAGGTCGAGCGAATCGCCGTGCTCGGCGCGGACGTGCGCGTCGATCTCGCGGACGGCAGCGGCGAGCGCCTCACCGCGCGGCTGCGCCGGGAGGAGCTCGACGACCTCGAGCTCTCGCGCGGCGAGATCGTCTGGGCGAGCGCCGAGCCGTTCGTCGGGCTCGCGTCGCAGCCGTCAGCCGGCGACGCGGAAGCCGGCCAGACCCTCGGGTGACCCGGCGGCCACCTCGACGCGCTCGACCTCGGCGCCGCGCGGGCCGCGGCGGCAGAGTTCGACGAGCGCCTCGAGGTCTTCCGGCTCCCCTTCGAAGACCGCCTCGACCGTCCCGTCGAGACGGTTCCTCACCCAGCCCGACACTCCCCGCGCCCTCGCCGCCCGCTCGACCGCGAAGCGGAATCCGACGCCCTGGACGAATCCGTAGACAACGACATGACGGCGCTGCGGCTCCACGACGACATTCGAGCAGGCGTCGCGCGTCGCGGGACGAAGTCAGCGCGCGTGACGAAACGGGAGCAGTCCGATCCGGCCGTCGAGGGCTTCCTCGCCCTCGCCGCAGCGCGCCTCGCGCCGCGCACGGTCGAGGCCTACCGCCGCGACCTCGCCCACCTCGCAGGCTGGCTCGACCGCTCGCCCGCGGAGGCGACCACCGACGACCTCGCCGGCTACGTCGCGCAGCTCCGTGCGGACGGGCTCGCGTCGACCACGATCGCGCGCCGGCTCGCCGCCATCCGCTCGTTCTTCCGGCACCAGGTGCTCCTCGGCGCCCGCACCGACAATCCCGCTGCGAACGTCGAGCTCCCGAAACGCAGGCGGACGCTGCCCCGCACGCTGTCGCCCGCCGAGGTCGAACGTCTGCTCGAGGCGGCTATCGGGACGACGCCGCTCGACCTCCGCAACCGCGCGCTCGGCGAGCTCCTCTACGGGGCCGGCCTGCGCGTGAGCGAGGCCGTCGCGCTCGACCGCCAGTCCGTCGACCTCGAGAACCGCCTCGTCCGCTGCTTCGGCAAGGGGAGCAAGGAGCGGATCGTCCCGATCGGACGAGAGGCCGCGGACGCGCTCCGCCGCTATCTCTCCCGCGGCCGTCCGTACCTCGACCGGCGCCACCGGCAGGAGCTGTTCCTCAACGCCCACGGAGGGCCGCTCACGCGCGCCGGCGTCTTCCTCGTCCTGCGTCGGCTGGCCGCGAAGGCCGGGCTCGAGCCCGAGCGCATCCACCCGCACCTCCTGCGCCACTCGTTCGCGACGCACCTGCTCGAGGGAGGCGCCGACCTGCGGGCGGTCCAGGAAATGCTCGGACATGCCGATCTCGCCACGACCGAGCTGTACACGCACGTATCCGATCGCAGGCGGCGTGAGTTGTATTTCCAAGCGCACCCGCACGCGCGACGCAAGAAGTCGGCAACACCAACCAGGAAGTAGGCATGCACCTCGATCCTCACGTCGCCATCGCCGCAGTCTCCACCCTTGCGGCGGCCTGGCTCATGATCACCGCGGGCCTGCAGAAGAGCGCTCTCGAGCGGCGGCAGCGCCGCCGCGTCTGCCCCTCCTGCGGTCGCGAGATCCGGGCCCGGGTCTGCGCCAGCTGCGCGGGCTAGCGACTCGCTAGCGCTTTTCCTGAGCTTTCCGCTTCAGCCCCTGCGCGACCGTTCCCGCTGCCCGGCGGAGGTCGCCGTCGGCGCCGTCGTCGACTGCGAGCCCTTCCAGCAGGACGATCGAGTCGCGCTGCGCGGAGCCGTTCTTCAGCGCCATCACCGCCAGCCGGCGCACCGCCGGGTTCTCGTCCTCGTCGGCCAGCATCTTGTGCAGGAGCGGCCGCACGGAGTTGACCGTGCTCGGATGGTCGCGCGAGAGCAGCTCGAGCGAAAGAAGCGCGGAGCCGCGGGCCGCCGGGCTCCCGTCGTCCAGGCCGCGCCTCAGCAGCTCCTCCTTCGCCCGCCAGCGGAACATGCCGACCGCGCGGAACGCGAGCGCCCGCTCGCGGAAGTCCGCGCTGCGCGCCGCAGCCTCGAGCTCGTCGTCCCACTGGGCGCGCAGCTGGGAGAGCTCACGCTCGGAGCCCGACTGGGCGAGCGACTCGGCCTGTGCTGCGGCTTCCTGCAACGACATGCGAGGCACCTTAAATAGAGTGGGCGCCGTGGCGCACAGGGTCGTTCTCATCCCCGGCGACGGCACGGGGCCCGAGCTGACGGAGGCGACGCGCCGCGTCCTCGAGGCCACTGGCGCCGAGCTCGAGTGGGACGTGCGCGAGGCCGGCGCGGACGTGATGGACAGGCACGGCGGCAACCCGCTGCCTCCCGACGTCCTCGAGGCGATCCGCGAGACCGGCGTCGCGCTGAAAGGACCGATCACCACGCCCATCGGCGGCGGCTTCCGCTCGGTCAACGTCGCGCTCCGCAAGGAGCTCGACATGTACGCCCAGGTGCGCCCGTGCAAGAGCTACGCCGGCGTCCGCAGCCGCTTCGACGACGTCGACCTGATCATCGTCCGCGAGAACACGGAAGACCTCTACGCCGGCATCGAGTACGAGCAGGGGACACCGGAGGCCGCCGAGCTGATCGAGTGGATCGACGCGCGCGGCGGCAAGCTCCGCCACGACGACGCTGGCATCTCGATCAAGCCGATCTCCGTCACCGGCACGCGCCGCATCTTCGAGTTCGCGTTCGACTACGCGCGCCGCAACGGCCGGCGCAAGGTCACGGCCGTCCACAAGGCGAACATCATGAAGTTCACCGACGGCCTCTGGCTGCACGTCGCGCGCGAGGTCGCCGCCGAGAACGCGGACGTCGAGTTCGACGACCGGATCGTGGACAACATGTGCATGCAGCTCGTGCAGCGGCCCGAGGAGTACGACGTGCTCGCCCTGCCGAACCTCTACGGCGACGTCCTCTCCGACCTCGCCGCCGGGATGATCGGCGGGCTCGGCGTCGCTCCCGGCGCGAACTACGGCGAGAGCGTCGCCGTCTTCGAGCCGACGCACGGCTCCGCGCCGAAGTACGCCGGCATGAACAAGGTCAACCCGATCGCGCAGATGCTGTCGGGCGTCCTCATGCTCCGCCACCTCGACGAGCGCGGCGCGGCCGACCGCCTCGAGGGCGCGATCGCCGCCGTGATCGCCGAGGGTAAGAGCGTCACGTACGACATGAAGCCGAACCGCGACGACCCGACCGCCGTAGGAACGAGCGAGGTCGCGGACGCGGTCATCGAGAAACTGGAGGCTGAGGTACCCGCATGATGAGAAGGAAGATCACGATCGTCGGCGCCGGCGCGACCGGCGCTACCGCCGCCCACATCCTCGCCGAGCGCGACTACGCGGACGTCGTCCTGACGGACATCAAGGAAGGCCTGCCGCAGGGCAAGGCGCTCGACTTGAACCAGATGGGCCCGGTGCTCGGCTTCGAGCCGCGGATCACCGGCACGAACTCGTACGAGGAGACCGCGGGCTCGGACGTCGTCGTGATCACCGCCGGGCTGCCTCGCTCGCCCGGCATGTCGCGCGACGACCTCGTGACGACGAACGAGAAGATCGTCGGCTCGGTCACCGAGCAGATCGTCGCGCAGAGCCCCGGCTGCACCCTCGTCATCCTCTCGAACCCGCTCGACGCGATGTGCCACGTCTCGAAGAGCGTCTCCGGCTTCCCGAAGGAGCGCGTCTTCGGCCAGGCCGGGATCCTCGACACCGCGCGCTTCCGCACGTTCATCGCCTGGGAGACCGGCGCGTCCGTCCGCGACGTGCAGGCGCTCGTGCTCGGCGGCCACGGCGACCAGATGGTTCCGGTCGTCTCGGCCGCGACCGTCGGCGGCGTGCCGCTGCGCAAGCTCGTCGCCGAGGAGAAGATCCAGGAGATGGTCGAGCGCACCGCGAAGGGCGGCGGCGAGATCGTGCAGCTGTTGGGCACCTCCGCCTGGTACGCGCCGGGCGCGGCGATCGCGGAGATGGTCGACGCCATCCTGCTCGACCAGAAGCGCGTCCTCCCCTGCACCGCCCTGCTCGAGGGCGAGTACGGGATCGACGGCCTCTACATCGGCGTGCCCGTCATGCTCGGCGCGGGCGGGATCGAGGAGATCGTCGAGCTCGACCTCTCCGACGACGAGCGCGAGGCACTCGGGCGCAGCGCCGAGGCGGTGCGCGACGTCGTCGGCGTGCTCTCGACGTGAGCCGAGTTGCTCGAGACGATCGAGAACCGGTTCCAGGGGCGCGACTACCTCGTCGAGCTCGGGGCGCCGGAGTTCACCTCGATCTGCCCGCTCACCGATGCTCCGGACTTCGGCGAGCTCACGATCCGCTACGTCCCTGACGGGAAGCTCTATGAACTCAAGTCGCTCCGCGACTTCCTGACCTCGTTCCGCGAGCGGAGGATTTTCCAGGAGGAGGTCGTCAACGAGGTGCTCGAGCAGCTCGTCGCCGACGGTGCGCCGCGCTTCGTCGAGGTCGAGGGCGAGTTCGCCGCCCGCGGCGGCATGACCACCCGGGTCGTCGCGAGCTCCGGGGAGCCGCCCCAGTCATGGACCTTGGACTGAAGGGCCGCACCGCGCTCGTCTGCGGCGCCTCGTCGGGACTCGGGCTGGCGAGCGCCGAGGCGCTCGCCGAGGAGGGAGCCGACGTCGTCCTCTTCGCGCGGCGCGCGGACGAGCTCGAGGAGCACGCGGGGCGGCTCGGCGGGGTCGCGGTGGCCGGGGACGTGCGAGAGGACGCCGACCTCGAACGGGCGGTGTCGACGGCGGTGGAGCGGTTCGGCGGCCTCGACGTGCTCGTCTGGAACGGCGGCGGCCCGCCTCCGGGAACGGCCCGCGACGCCGACGGGACGTCGCTCGAGTCGGCGTACCGGCTCCTCGTGCGGCCCGCCGTGACGCTCGTCCGCCTCTGCCTGGAGCACCTCGAGCGCAGCCCGGCCGGGAGGATCGTTGCGATCACGTCGCTCGCGGCCCAGGAGCCGACGACCCATCTCGCGCTCTCCAACACCTTCCGCCCCGCGCTCACCGGCTGGCTGAAGACCCTCAGCCGCGAGGTCGGGCCGAAGGGCATCACCGTCAACTGCGTCGCGCCCGGCCGAATCGCCACGGCGAGGCTCGACGAGCTCTATCCGGGCGGACCGACCGACGAGCAGCTGGAGGAGATCGGCCTCCGGCGCTGGGGAACCCCGCGGGAGTTCGGCGACGTCGTCTGCTTCCTCGCCTCCGAGCGCGCGGCGTACGTCACCGGCCAGACGCTCGTCGTCGACGGTGGACTGAAGCGATTCCTGTTTTGAGACGGCTCGTCACACCCTGGCGCGTCCTGGGCGGGATCGTCGTCGTCCTCGCCTTGACGGTGCTCATCCTCTTCAGCATCCCCTCCGGGGACTACCTGCTGTTGCCGGACATCGCGCATCCGGTCGCACCGCTCGTCCGCGTGCAGGGCGGCCGTCCGTCGGAGGGGCCGGGCGGCATCTACTTCGTGGACGTCATCGAGCGCCGCGCGAGCGAGTTCGAGCGACTCTTCCCCTGGATCCACGCGAACGCGACGCTGGTCCCGGCGAAGCTCCTCTTTCCGCCAGGTACGAGCACGGCAGCCGACCAGGCCGCGGAGGCCCGTGAGATGCAGATCTCGCAGCAGGTCGCCGGAGCGGTCGCGCTCCGCCGACTCGGCTATCACGTGGTCGTCGAGCCGGACGGGGTGATCGTGAACGCGGTCGATCTCGGCACCGACGCCTATCGCAAGCTGCAGCCCGCCGACGTGATCGTGAGCATCGACCGCAAGCCGACGCCGACCATCGCCACCCTGCGTCGAGTCCTCGCGCCGGTGAAGCCTGGGAGCGTCGTGAAGGTGCGGATCAGACGCGGCAGCAAGCTGCTGATCGAATCGCTCCGAACCGTCAACGACCCCCAGGAACCGGGACACGCGCTGATCGGCTTCGAGCCGGCCCAATCGGCACGGATCAAGCTGCCGATCCGAGTGTCGATCGACGCCGGCAACGTCGGCGGTCCCTCTGCCGGCCTTGCTTTCGCTCTCGAGGTGATGCAGCAGCTCGGCCGCAACGTCGACCGGGGCCTCCGCGTGGCCGCTACGGGAGAGATGGAGCTGAACGGAGTGGTCGCGCCGATCGGCGGCGTGAGACAGAAGGTCTTCGACGCCCGCAAGGCGAAGGTGGACGTGTTCCTCGTCCCGGCGGGCGACAACGCGCGGACTGCGAAGCGCTACGCCGGCTCCCTTCGGATCATCCCGGTGCGCACCTTCGACCAGGCGTTGCGGGCCCTGGCAACACTGCCGAAAGCGGGCTAGCCCGGCTCGATTTCCGGCCGCCCGAAACTGCCGGAAATTCGTCAGTTTTCGTCCGCGACAACGCTTGCCTCGGCCGTCTCTGGCCCTATCATCGCACCTCGAGGGCGGCCTCGACTCGCTAGAACACAGAAGACGATGAGCAAACGTTCCACTCCAACGTGCGCAGATTGCTACTTCCGGCGAGCCGGTCTTTGCGCGCTCCCCGGCGAGACGATCTGCCCGACGTTCCGCACCCAGTCGGTCGGAAAGCTCACCCCGCCGCCGCAGCCGCGCCTCGTGCCGCGGGCGCTGGCCGTACACGCCGCCGCGTAGCTCATAGGATTCCGGCGTGCGCTCTCTGCGCCGACCCCGGATCGACACGAACGAGGTCGCCGATCGCTGGCAACCGCGGCTCTACCTGCGGTTGATCGCCCTCGGGCTGCTCGTCGCGTACGCGATCGCGTTCGTGCTCGAGAACCGGAAGCAGGTGAGCGTCCACTTCGTGCTCGCGACGGCGCGCGTGTCGCTCGTGTGGCTGATCCTGCTCGCGCTCGGCGTCGGGCTGCTCGGCGGGATCCTGCTGGCGCAGCTAGAGCGCCGCCGGCGCCGCCGCTCGCGCAAGGCTTCCGAGCACTGAGACGCCCTCGGCGATCTCGTCCGGCGAGACGAAGCTGAAGGCGAGGCGCAGCGCCCGCTCGCCGCCGCGGCCCCCGGGGAAGAAGTCGCCGCCCTTGACGAACGTCACGCCCGCCTGCTCCGCTTCGGCAAGCAGCTCGCCGCTCGGAGGCCCGGACGGGAGCTCGAGCCAGACGAAGTAGCCGCCGTCCGGCCGCGTCCAGCTTGCGTCGTCGGGAAGCTCGCGGGCGAGGGCGTCGAGCATCGCGTCGCGGCGCTCGCGCAGGAGTCCGTTCACCCGCTCGAGGTTCGGCTCAAAGCTCTCCCGCCTGAGGAACTCGAGCACGGTCGCCTGCGAGAGGTACGGCGGCGAGATGTAGGTCGAGACGGCGAGCGCCTCGATGTCGGCCGCGAGCTGCGGCGGCAGAACGAACCAGCCGACCCGCACGCCGGGCGCGACCGTCTTCGAGAAGGAGGAGCAGTAGGCGATCTGGTCGCCGCTCCCGAGCTCGAAGAGGCTCGGCAACGGCTCGCCGTCGTAGCGGACGAGCCCGTACGGGTCGTCCTCGAGCACGAGCAGGCCCCGCTCGCGGGCGAGCCCGGCGAGTCGCCGGCGCCGCTCGACGGAGAGCGTGCGGCCACTCGGGTTCTGGAAGGTCGGGATCGTGTAGAGGAAGGCAGGAGCGTCGCCGGCGTCGAGGGCTTCCTCGACGGCCTCCGGGACGAGCCCCTCGTCGTCCATCTCGAGCGGGACGATCTCGGCGCCGAGGCGCGTGAGGATCTTGAGCGGCCGGTCGTACGTCGGCGCCTCGACGAGCACGCGCGTGCCCGGCCGGACGAGTTGCTCCGCGAGGAAGACGAAGCCCTGCAGCGAGCCGCTCGTGATCACGACCCGCGAGGGCTCGACGCCGTGGCGCTCGGCGAGCCGGTCGCGCAGCGGGCCGTAGCCGCCGCCGGGCCCGTAGCTGAGAATCGTGCGACCGTCGCGCTCCAGCGCCGCACGCGCGCAGTCCGCGAGCTCCTCGACGGCGAGACACTCCGGCGCCGGCACGCCGCGGGCGAAAGAGATCACGCCTCGAGAGTAGCGACCAGCTCGGCGCGCAGCGCCTCGACGGCGGCCACGCCGACCGTATGGCCCTTCCGCTCGAAGAGCTCTCGTGCCTCGCCCAGCGCGTCGAGCGCCTCGTCGGGCTTGCCGGCAGCAGCGAGGACAGTTGCAAGATCGCGTCGAACGGCCGCTTTCGCGTCCGGCGCATCGGTCGGGTCGCCGAGCGCGACCGCTTCCCTCGCCAGGCGCTCCGCCTCGACAAGATCGCCGCGCCTGGCGAGAAGCTTGGCTCGCACCTGCCGGATCAGCATCTGCGTGATCACATCGTCGGGCGCGCCTGCAGCCTCCGCTTGGTTCGTCAGCAGCCAGGCTTCGTCGTCTCGGCGAAGCCGGTAGAGCGCCTCGGCGGCATACCCGGCCACCGTCGAAAGCCAGCCCTGCTCTCCCAGCGCCTCGAGCTCGGCGACGCCGGCGAGCCCGATCTCGGCGGCCTGCTCAGGATCGCCGGCAGTCAACTCGACCTCTACGGCCTCCATCGAGGCTCCTGCCGCGAGCAGGAGCTGGCCGCGCTCCCGGGCCCGTTCACGCGCGATGCGAGACAGCTCACGAGCCGCTGAAAGGTTCCCGCGCATCGCTTCGAGCTGGCCGAGATTCGCGTAGTAGAACGGATGCTCCGAGGGGTTGGCGGCGTACCACGCCACCGCTTCCTCGACGGGAAACGGGCCGTACAGGTAGGGCGCGAGCAGCTTTTCGCGGGCTTCTTCGGTGAGGAGGCGGTCTCCGGCCCGCTCCGCGTGCTCAAGCATCCGCTCGAGTGCCAGCTTCGCCGCGCGCCAGCGAAGACCGGCATGGTCGGCCATCGACGCGAGGCCCCAGGCGTCCGCCAGACCGGCGTCGTCGCGGAGGCTTCCGAACAGCTCGAGCGCCTCCTCCGCAAGCGGCCCTATGTCGTCGGCAGTGGAGGATTCGGAGAGGTACGAGATGTTGCCGCGCACGACGAGTGCCCTCACCTCGAGCGGCCGATCGCCCACCCGGCGCGCTCGTTCGATCAGAGCGTCCGCATCGCGAACCGCTCCGGCGAGGTCACCGCTCAGCATCCGGACCCGAGCGAGTCTCAACTCACGTTCGGACGCGAAGGAGTCGCTCGTCGCGAGAGCGACCGCGCGCTCGTAGAGAGCAACGGCAGCCGTGCCGTCGTGTCGGAGCGCAGCCCGCTCGGCCGCCGCATCGAGCCGTTCCACCGCCCGAAGTGCGAGCCTCTCGGTCCGGGGGTCGCAGAGCCCGAGCTCGACGCGATGCCGATGCGCCTGCTCGAGGTGATATCCCAGGATCTCGTCCAGCTCGACGAGCTCGGAACCATGCTCCTCGAGCCACTCCGCAAAGCGCTCGTGCAGCTCCGCGCGCGCCGCCTTCGGCAGGCCGTCGTATGCGGCGTCGCGGATGAGCAGGTGGCGGAAGCGAAAGGCGTCGTCGCCGGGCAGCCGGGTCCGGTCGGGCCGGACGAGCTCCTTGCGGACGAGCGCCATCAGCTTCGTGGGAACGTCAGGCTCGTCGGGAGCGAGCGCCTCGACGCCGCCGCGGTGGAAGATCTTCCCCTCGACCGCGCCGCGCTCGAGCACCCCGCGCTCGGAAACGTCGAGCTGGTCCAGGCGTGCGGCGAGGAGCGCCTGGATCGTCGGCGGCACGACGACGTCGCCGTTCGGCGACTCGGCGACCATGGCGAGCATCTGCTCGACGAACAGCGGGTTTCCCTCGGCCGCCTCGCGGATCCGCACCCGCAGCGCCTCGTCCAGGTCGGCCTCGCCGAGGAGCCGCTCGATCAGCTCGTCGGTCTCGTCGGCCGTCAGAGGCTCGAGCAGCACGGTCGTCGCGTTGAGCTTGCCGCCGGCCCAGGTCGAACTCCGGTCGAGCAGCTCGGGACGTGCGATGCAGACGAGGAGGATCGGCGCGTCGCGACTCCAGTCGGCGACGTGGTCGACGAGATCGAGGAACGTCGGC
The DNA here is from genome assembly GCA_036526375.1 of Gaiellaceae bacterium. GTDB lineage: Bacteria > Actinomycetota > Thermoleophilia > Gaiellales > Gaiellaceae > Palsa-739. The sequence continues at coordinate 27,384 of DATCYP010000075.1, forward strand.
TCGGCCCAGTGGAGGTCGTCGAAGGCGCACACGACCGGCGCGGCCTCCTCGAGCAGCTTTCGGAACGCCCACGCGATCTCGTCCGCCGTCGCCCCCGCTTCGGCCTCACCGAACAGCGACGCGATCGCGGCGGCCGCGCGGGGATCCGAAGGCCGCCGGCCGAGCTGCAGGACGACCTCGACGACCGGCCAGTACGTGATTCCCTCACCGTACGAGAGACAACGGCCGCGGACGACCGGCACGTCGGCGAGCGAGCCGAGGAACTCGGCGACGAGCCGGGACTTGCCGACGCCGGCAGTGCCCAGAACCGTGAAGAGATGACACGCACGCTCGGAGCGGACCCGCTCCCAGGCGTCGTCGAGAGCCCGTTGCTCGCGCTCACGACCGACGATCGGGACGTCGAAGCGGCGCACGAGCTCCCCGACGGCGGTGAGCAGCGGGTACGCGGCGACCGGCCCGGACTTACCCTTCAGCTCGAGCCGCCGCTCCTCCCCCAGCTCGACGGCGTCGCGCACCAGTTGCACCGTCTCGGAGCCGATCAGGACCTCGCCCGGTTCCGCCGCCTGCTCGAGCCGCGCTGCCACGTTGACTGCGTCCCCCGTCGCGAGGCGCTCCTCCGTGCCCGTCACGACCTCGCCTGTGTTGAGCCCGATCCGGCCGCGAATCCCGAGCTCGGGGAGCGCATCGCGCATCTCCACCGCCGCGCGACAGGCGCGGAGCGCGTCGTCCTCGTGCACGACGGGCACGCCGAACACCGCCATTACGGCGTCTCCCACGAATTTCTCGACCGTGCCGCCATGCCGCTCGACGATCTGCTTCATCCGCTCGAAGTAGCGGGCGAGCAGCGCGCGCAGCGCCTCGGGGTCGGTCGACTCACCGAGCTCGGTCGAGCCCGCGACATCGCAGAAGAGGACGGTGACGGTCTTGCGCTGCTCGCGCCGCACGGGCGCTGGGGCGAGCGACGCGCCGCACTCGGGGCAGAACTTCGCGCCCTCGGGAACCTCGTGGCCACACGCGGCGCAGACGCTCACGCCGCGAGGCTATTACTTCATGCGCTCAACCACCATCTGCGCGACCTCGGTCGGTGTCGTGCCGACCGCGATCCCGCGGGCCTCGAGCGCCTCCTTCTTTCCCTGCGCGGTGCCGGAGGAGCCCGAGATGATCGCGCCCGCGTGCCCCATGGTCTTGCCGGGCGGCGCGGAGAAGCCCGCGATGTACGCGAGCACGGGCTTCGTAACGTGCTCGGCGACGTAGGCGGCGGCCTTCTCCTCCTCGTCGCCGCCTATCTCACCCACGAGCACGATCAGCTCCGTCTGCTCGTCCACCTCGAACTTCTCGATCACGTCGACGAACGAGGAGCCGACGACCGGGTCTCCGCCGATGCCGACGATCGTGGAGTTGCCGAGACCGAGCTGCGTCAGCTCGTGGCCGATCTGGTACGTCAGCGTCCCCGACCGCGAGACGAGCCCCACGCTCCCCTCGCTGAAGATCTCCGCCGGGATGATCCCCGCGTTCGCCTTGCCCGGCGAGAGGACCCCCGGGCAGTTCGGGCCGATCATGGTCGTGCCCTTGCCGCGGAAGTACGTGTACGCGCGCAACATGTCGTGCGCCGGGATGTGCTCGGTGATGCAGATCACCGTCTCGATGCCCGCGTCCACGGCCTCGTAGATCGCGTCGACGGCGAAGCGCGCGGGGACGAAGATGAGCGACGTGTTCGCTCCGGCCTTCTCCACCGCGTCGGCGACCGTGTCGAAGACGGGGACGCCCTCGACTTCCTGGCCGCCCTTGCCCGGCGTGACGCCCGCGACGAGGTTCGTGCCGTACGCCCGGTTGCGCAGCCCGTGGAAGCGGCCCTCCGAGCCGGTCAGGCCGGCTACGACGAGGCGCGTGTCGTTGTCGAGGATGATCGCCATCAGACGGTCTTGATCCCCTTGAGCACGACGGTCGGCAGCTCGAGGCGTCCGTCGCGGATCCGCCCGTCGAGCAGCTCCCGGACACGGCGACGGGCATCTGCCGGCGTCTCCGTGCGCGCGAGCCAGTCCTCGAAGTCGGTGTCGCGCACCAGGATCGCCTCGTCGGCGAGCTCGAGCCCGGCGAGCTCGAAGAAGCTGTGCCACTCCGCGGCGCCGTAGTTGCGGACGTGGCTCGGATCGCGCAGGCGGTCCGCCTCCTCGGCGGATTCGCTCGTGAACGTGTTGTCGCAGACGACGAGCCGGCGCCGCGCCACGCGCGCCATCTCCCTGACGGCGGAGAGCACGTCCGGGAAGTGGTGCGCGGCGATGCGGCAGGCGACCGCGTCGAAGCTCGCGTCGGCGAACGGGAGATGGTCGGCAGGCGCGAGCACGTCCGGCTCCATCCCCGGCGCTGCGTCGACCGTGACGACCTGGGCGCCGGCCTCGCGGAGCCGCCGCGCGACGTGGCCACCGCCGGTGGCGACGTCGAGCACGCTCACGCCGGAACCGGGCTCGCACCAGGCGACGACGAGGTCGAGGTCGTCGCCCGAGGCGTGGGTGGCGCTCTCGCGGTAGGCCTGCGCCCGCTCGTTCCAGAGATCCGTCATGCCGCGGCTCCTGCGAGTTCCACGGCGCGCCGTGCGCCGTCGAGCATCGTCGCCTCGGGACGGATGTTCTCGCGGCCCGCGTCGGCGAGGATCCGACGGCCCTCCTCCGCGTTCGTCCCGTCGAGCCGGACGACGATCGGGTAGCCGGACATGTCGAGCCGCTCGAGTGCCGCGAGGATCCCGCGCGCGACCTCGTCGCAGCGCGTGATCCCGCCGAAGATGTTGAAGAAGATCGAACGCACCTGCTCGTCCCGCGTGATCACCTCGAGCGCGTCGACGACTCCCTCCGCGCTCCCGCCTCCGCCGAGGTCGCAGAAGTTCGCGGGCCGCCCACCGGCGTGCGCGACCACGTCCACGGTGGACATGCCGAGACCCGCGCCGTTCGCGAGCACGCCGACGTTCCCGTCGAGCTTCACGTACGTCACGCCCTTCTCGCGTGCGAACGTCTCGATCGGATCGGCGGCGGTCGGGTCGCGCCACTCCGCGACGTCCGGGTGCCGGAAGAGGCCGCTGTCGTCGACGGTGAACTTCGAGTCGAGCGCCTTCACCTCGCCGTCCGGCGTGACGATGAGCGGGTTGATCTCGCAGAGCATCGCGTCGAACTCGACGAACGCGCGGTAGAGCTTCTCGACGATGGCCGCGATCTGCTTCTGCTCGGACGGATCCTCGACACCGCCGCCGTAGACGAGCCGCCGCGCGACCCACGGCTGGAACCCTGCGAGCGGGTCGACGTGGAGACGGACGAGCGCGTCCGGGTTCTCCTCCGCGACCTGCTCGATCTCGACGCCCCCCTGGGTCGTGAACATGAAGAGCGGCTGCTTCGCGCCGCGGTCGAAGGTGATCGAGAGGTAGTACTCGCGCGCGATGTCCGAGGCCTTCTCGATCCAGAGCGTGCGGACGACGTGGCCCCGGATGTCGAGCCCGAGGATGTCGCGCGCCTTCGCCTCCGCATCCGCGGGATCGTCCGCGAGCTTGACGCCGCCGGCCTTGCCGCGACCTCCTGTCAGCACCTGCGCCTTGACGACGACGGAGCCCCCGAGCTCCTCCGCCGCCGCGCGCGCCTCCTCCGGTGTCGTGGCCAGGCGCCCTTCGGAGACCGGGATCCCGACCCGCCCGAAGAGATCCTTGCCCTGGTACTCGTAGAGGTCCACCGGCGCCGGACACTAACGACGCGACGCCGGTGGACCGCGCAGTTCGCTCTGCGCTAGCTCTCTCTAGTACGGGTTGGTCCTGGTGTACCCGGTCGTCGTGGTCGACGTGGTCGTCCCGCCCCCGGTCGACGGCGCCTTCTTGTTCGCCTTGCCGGAGCTGGAGACCACGAACCACTCTCCACCGAAGAAGTCCTGATTCTGGCCCTTGATCTGTCCGGAGCCCTTGTCGAGCTTGAACCGGTAGAGGGGATGGCCCTTGTACGTCACCTGGCGGGTGCCGTTCTTCCGCTTCGTGGTGCCGAGCAGAGCAGCCTTGACGCCTGGACCGGCGCTGAGCTTCCCCTTCTTGATCGCCGGCGGCCAGAACTTGGCGCACTGGCCGTAGCAGGCGCTCTTGCCGTGCTTGTCCGCCATGAAGAGGTAGAGCGTCATGCCGGAGCTCGTGGCGAGGACCTTCCCGACCGTCGTCTTGTGCAGGGTGATCTTCGTGCCCCCGCTCGCACTCGACTTGCTGGCCGCAAGCGTGCGCAAGGTCTGGGGGTTGGTGATGGCGGCTGCGGCGGCGACGCCCGCAACGGCGAGCGCGACCGCGAGCGCAGCGGCCAGGATGGACTTTCTCAACATTCGTCTCCTCCTACTGGGGTCATGCCGATGTCTACGAGAGTCGGCGTAGGCCGGATTGCGCGCGGCACCGGGGGGTCAGTCGGATTCGAGGGTGCAGATGACCTGGCCCGTCGTGACGGGCTGGCCCGGCTCGACGGAAAGGCTCTGCACGGTGCCGGCGCGGTGCGCGTGCACCTCGTTCTCCATCTTCATCGCCTCGACGACGCAGATCACCTGACCGGCGTCGACCTCGTCGCCGTCGGCCACGGACACGGCGAGAACCGTGCCCTGCATCGGCGAGACGACGGCGTCGCGCCCGCCGGCGCCGCCGCCGCCGTGCCGCACGCGCTCGCGGCGGCGCAGGGCGAGCGTCCGCCATTCCGGCTCGGGCGCCGACAGCCGAACCTCGAACCGCCGCCCGTCTACCTCCACCGTGCGAACGCGCTCCCCCGTCCCAACGGGGCGCGGCAGGCCGTCGCCTCGGACGGCGACCGGCGTCTCCTCACCCAGCTCGGCGACCCTCGCGGCGAGCTCCTCCGATTCGACGACCCCGTGACACGTCTCGGCTGCGACGAAGCAGGGGTGCGAGAGGAGCGCCCTGTGGAACGGGATCAACGTCGTCGGTCCCTGGATCGAGAACTCCGCGAGCGCGCGGAGCATCCGCCGCCGCGCGTGCTCGCGGTCGACCCCCTGGACGATCAGCTTCGCGACCATCGGGTCGTAGGCGTCGGAGACCTCGTAGCCCTCGGCGACGCCGGAGTCCACGCGCACCCCGGGGCCGGCGGGCTCGCGGTACACCGTGACGGCCGCCGGCGCCGGGAGGAAGCCACGGGCGGCATCCTCGGCGTTGATCCGGCACTCGATGGCATGGCCGCGCAGCTCGACGTCCTCCTGTCGCACGGAGAGCGGCTCCCCGAGCGCCACGAGAATCTGCTCGCGCACGAGGTCGAGCCCCGTGACCATCTCGGTGACCGTGTGCTCGACCTGGATCCGGGTGTTCATCTCCATGAAGAAGTAGTCGCCGTCGCGGGTGAGCAGCCCCTCGACCGTCCCGGCGGAGCGATACCCACAGGCGCGTGCGGCCTCGACGCCGATCGCGCCGATCCGCTCGCGGAGAGCGGCGTCGACCGCCGGCGACGGCGTCTCCTCGACCAGCTTCTGGTGACGGCGCTGGATCGTGCAGTCGCGCTCGCCCAGATGGACGACGTTCCCGTGGGCGTCGGCGAGCACCTGCACCTCGACGTGTCGCGGGTCGACGATGAGCTTCTCCACGTACACGTCCGGGTTGGCGAAGTACGACTGCCCCTGCCGCCGTGCCCGCTCGAACGCCTGCTCCGCGTCGGCCGGCGCCTCGACGATCTCCATCCCCTTGCCGCCGCCGCCCGCCGCGGCCTTGATCAGCAGCGGGTAGCCGATCTCCTCGCCGAGCGCGAGCAGGTCGTCCACGGAGCCGACGGGATCGGTGGTGCCGGGGATGATCGGGACTCCCGCCTCGCGCATCGCCGTGCGGGCGGCCGTCTTGTTCCCCATCAGCTCGATCGCGGCGGGCGGCGGGCCGATCCAGACGAGCCCGGCGTCCTCCACGGCATGTGCGAAGGCGGCGTTCTCGGCGAGGAAGCCGTACCCCGGATGGACGGCCTGCGCTCCAGCCCGCTGCGCCGCCTCGAGGATCCGCTCGATCGCGAGGTAGCTCTCGGACGCGGGCGTGGGTCCGAGGAGGAACGCCTCGTCGGCGTAGGCGACGTGGAGCGCGGCACGGTCGCCCTCGGAGTACACGCCGACGGCGCCGACGCCGAGCTCGCGCAGCGTCCGGAAGATGCGGATCGCGATCTCCCCTCGGTTGGCGACGAGAACCTTGTCGAACATGGGCGGGCCGTATTCTCCACGGACATGACGGCGGCCGATCAGCTCACCGTCGCGCGCGCCGCGTCGGTCCCGCTCGTGGTCGTGCTGTACGCGTGGAGCTTCTCCGGCCACAACTACTGGGCCACCGCGGTCTTCTGCGTCGCGATGAGCACCGACTGGCTCGACGGGAGGCTCGCGCGCAGGCAGGGGCGCTCCTCCTCGATCGGGACGCTGCTCGATCCGATCGCCGACAAGGTGCTCGTGCTGGCGGCCCTCGTGATGCTCGTCGGCCAGGGAGTCGTCCCGGCGTGGATGGTCGCGGCGATCGTCGTGCGCGAGGTGCTGATCTCGGGGCTCCGACAGGCTGCGATCGAGCGCGGTGTCGTGCTCGCGGCGCGGGACCTCGGGAAGCTGAAGACGTGGGCCCAGGCCGTGGCCGCCGCGGTGGCCGGTTTCGCCGCCGCCGGCGCCTGGACTCACCGCGCCGCCTGGTGGACGCTGCTCGTGGCGGTCGTCCTCACCTGGCTGTCGGGGCTCGACTACGCCCGCAGCGCGCCGCGGCTGCTCAGCAGAGCCGAGCCCGAGCCGGAATAGCCGCGGTCAGACGGCGATGCCGCGGGTCTCACACCACTCGTCGAAGCGGGCCCAGGCGCGCAGGTACTCGCGAAGCGCGTAGAAGCCCTCCTCGACCTCGGCCCGGACGGCCCAGTGACAGTGGCCGCAGTAGCCCTGGTCGTCGACGGCGGGAGCCTCGTTACAACGGATGCACTCCTCCCACATGTGGTGGGAACGCCGCTCGGCTCCGGGCGGTTACGGCTCCGCTTCCTCCGGATCGCGCGCAGGGAGGGCGGCGGCGGCCCAGGCGGATGCCACCGGGTGCTCGGCTTCCTCGGCCGCGAGCGCCGCGAGGATCGCCCGGCGCTCGGCGTCGTCGGGCTCAGGCGTGATCTGCACCGGCACCACCGGAAGAGGCTAATGCCTCGGGGGGTGCCGGTCGATGAGGGGATCGTGGGTCAGCGTCTCGCCATGCTTGCCGCTGCGTGCACCGTTGCGGCCGTCTCCACCGGTGCTGCGGCCGGATCCGGCAGGAGCCTCCCGAACTGGGCGGCTCCGCAGATCGCCACCGTCGTCGCGCACAAGCTGATGGGCGCGAAGAGCGTGCGCAAGTTCCGGCCCAACGCCGCGCTCACGCGCCAGACCCTCTCGGATCTCGCCGCCGACCTGAAGGAACAGCTCGGGCCGGCGCCGCCCGCGTCGGATCCCGCCCCGGGGACGACGACGACCGACACGACCGACACGACGACCACGGGCGGAACGACGACCACCCCGGTCTCGAATCCCAGCGTGCACGAGACGATCGCGCAGCTCGACCGCACACTCGTCCAGGCGATCGGCCTCGGCAAGGCCGCGAGGCAGTTCGTGCAGGGAGCGCGCGCCGACGGCCTCTCCGTCCCCGGTCGCTTCGGCTTCGAGGTCGTCGCCCGTCTGCTCGGGCTCCGCATCAACCATCCGGCGGCGCAGGACTTCCTCGAACTGCGGCCGCAGGACCCGGCGACCCGCGCGGAAGCCGCCTACTCGACGGCCCAGATCCTCGGCTTCGGCCCGCTCAACGACAGCTGGCAGATCGCCCAGGTCAAGGCCCTGGCCGCCACGTTCGCGCTGCCGCAGCTGACCGACTGGCAGCGCCAGATCCTCGACGTCGCGTTCTCGAAGATCGGGATGCCGTACGTCTGGGGCGGCACGAGCGACGACACCGAGGTCGACTTCGGCGTCACCGCGCGCGGCGGCTACGACTGCTCGGGCTTCGTGTGGCGTGTCTACAAGCTCCAGAGCTACCCGGACGAGGGCGCCCTCGCCTCGACGATCGTGGGCCGGACGACGTACACGATGAGCGTCGAGGTGCCGCGCTCGAAGCGGATCTCCTTCACGAAGCTGCAGCCTGCCGACGTGATCTTCTTCGGCGCGAAGGGCGCGAAGTCGTCGCGCGGCTCGCAGATCTTCCACACCGCGATCTACGTCGGCAACGGCTGGTTCATCCAGTCTTCCGACGAGGGCGTCGCGCTCGCCCAGCTCAGCGGCTGGTACAAGAAGAAGTTCGCCTGGGGGCGGCGTCCGCTGCACGAGGCGGGGCTCGAGTAACCCGAAAGGGGGACCTGAGCGCCCGCAGTTACCCCCTTCTAGTGAGGCCGCTAACCCCTTCGGGTGATTTCCGCCCGGCGGAGCTGCCCCCACAATTTTCCCGTCTGGCGTCCCTACGATTTCCGTCCCTGGAGGCACAATGCTTGAGTGGAAGTCCCGCCTCGTGGTTCTCCTGACCGTCGCGGCCGTCCTGGCAGCGGCGTTGGGGAGTTTCCCGCCGCTCGGCGCGCACAACTACGGCTGGTAAGCACCGGCCCGAAACCTCGTAGGGGAGGATCCGGTGGCCGGTGACCAGCAGCAGGCTGTCGCCGAGACAGCCTCGGCTGGGACCCCCGCAAGAGTCTTGGCGGTGGTGGCGCCCGTGATCGTGGCGGGCGCCGGCGCTGTCGGCCTCGCCGTCTTTCGCTATGCCGACGTTCCGCGTTCGGCGTCGGACGTCGCGGCGCTGTTCGGCCTGCTCGCGAGCATGGCCCTCGCCGAGCGGTTCCCGGTGCCCGTCGAGGGAATGGGCGCCGGCGGGGTCACCCTCGGGTTCGTCTTCTCCGTCTCCGCGATCATCCTGCTCGGCTGGCCCGCCGGCGTGATCGTCGCGACGGGCGGTCCGACGTTCACGCACCTCCTCCAGCGGCGACCGCTCCTGCGGGTCGCCTACAACGGCGCGATGTTCGCCCTCTCCGCCCTCGCGGCGGGTCTCGCGGTGGAGCGGGTCCACGGAAGCTCCGTCGGTGTTCTCGTCGCACGGGTCGTGCTGTGCGGGTTCGTCTACTACTGGATCGTCAATCTCGTGCTGATCAGCGCCGTGCTCTCGGCCGACTCCGGACGCTCCTTCTTCACGATCGCACGGGAGAACATCACGCAGACGACGGCGCCCTTCGCGTTCATGGCGTCGGCCGCGCTCACCCTCATCGTCCTCTGGCAGCGCCAGCCCGCCCTGTCGATCGCGCTCGTCGGCCCGCTGCTGGCGATCGCGCTGTACCAGCGCTCGACCTTCAAGGCGATCCGAGCCATGCGGCTCGCCCTGACCGACCCGCTGACCGGTCTCGGCAACCACCGCAGCTTCCACGAACGACTCCAGCGAGAGCTCGTCGTCGCGGAGGAGCACGGCACGTCGCTCGCGCTCTGCCTCGTCGACTTCGACGATCTGAAGAGCGTCAACGACCGCTTCGGCCATCCGGTCGGCGATCTCGTGCTCGGCCAGGTGGCCTCGCGCCTGCGGCAGGGCGGGGAGGCGTTCCGGCTCGGCGGAGACGAGTTCGCCGTGCTCCTGCCCCGTCAGGAGGAGCAGCAGGCGACGGCCGTGGCGCGCTCGATCGTCGAGCGCGTCGCCGCTCTCGACGTCGAGGGCGTCGGCCCGGTGACGGTGAGCGCCGGAGTCGCGACCTACCCCGCCCACGGCACCGGGCGGGACGAGCTGATCCGGCTCGCCGACAGCGCGCTCTACTGGGCGAAGAAGGACGGCAAGAACCGTGTCCGCGCCTACGCGGCCGAGTCGATCCTCCGGGCGAACCTCGGGGAGCTCGCGGACACTCCCGACCGCGCCGCGCAGTACCGGGCGGCGGAGAGCCTCGCGAAGGCGGTCGACGAGCGCGACGCCTACACCGGCAGCCATTCGCAGCGTGTCGGCGACTACTCGGCGCGGATCGCCCGCCGCCTCGGCGCCGACGAGCCGGCCATCGAGCTGACCCGGCTCGCGGGAAATCTCCACGACCTCGGCAAGCTCGCGATCCCGGAGGAGGTCCTCCGCAAGCCGGACTCCTTGAGCGAGGCGGAGCGGCTCATGCTCGAGCGGCATCCGCAGATCGGCTTCCGGATGCTCGAGAGCCTCGGCGTCCAGCCAGTCGCGGAGTGGGTCCTGCACCACCACGAGCGCTGGGACGGGGCCGGGTATCCGAACCGGCTCGCCGGCGACCAGATCCCGCTCGGTGCGCGGATCATCTTCGTCGCCGACGCGTACGACGCGCTGACGTCCGACCGCGCCTACCGCCAGGCGATACCGCTACGAGACGCGCTCGCCGAGCTCGAGCGCTGCTCGGGCACCCAGTTCGATCCGGCCGTCGTGAAGGCGCTCGCCGACGAGCTCCTGCCGGCAGGCGACGAAGCCGTCGCCGTTTAGAAGCCGCTCTGCCCGCGCACGAGGGCGTCATGGCGAAGAAGAAGCAACCGCGCGTGCCCGAGATGCGAGAGACGAAGCCGAACCGCGAGCAGCGCCGGCATCCGGAGTCACGTCCCGAGAACGAGCCACTCGCTCGCGAGCAGACTCCGCCGACGGACCTAGACGTCCCGGACCCGCGCCTCAAGACCGGCGGTCACAAGAAGAAGACCGCCGACAACTGGAACCAGTAGCGCCGGTCAGGCGATCTCTTCGATGAGCCGGATGAGCTCGTCGCGCCGGTAGCCCTGCTGGCGGGCGAAGCTGACCAGCTCGCGCGTCCGCGCGATCACCGCGCTCTTCTCCGGCGTGCCGGCGACGGTGACGCCGCGGCCGCGCCGGAACTCGAGCAGCCCCTCCTCGCGGAGGAGGCGCAGCGAGCGGAGCACCGTATTCGTATTGACGTCGAGGACGGCCGCGAGGTCGCGGGCCGGAGGAAGCCGCTCGCCCGGCTTCGCCTCGCCGTCGGCGATCGCGCGCCGGATCTCGGCCGCGACCTGCTCGAAGAGCTCGGTCGGTTCCTGTCGATCGATCTTGACACGAAGCATTGCGCTACTCATAGTAGCACCACGATGATCGCTCCGCCAAGGCGGCCGTCACACGACGCGCTCGAGGCGCTGATTCTCGAAGCGCGTGCTCGCCAAGTGCGCAGGAGGCTGTGCTGACAAACAAGGGGAGCTCTGCCTGTTCCCTTCCGCTCCTCCCGCCCAGAGCAAGCATCACGCGCCTCGGCGTCCCGTTTCCCGTTCACCAGATTTGAGGACGGGGCATCGTCCTCACCAGCTGGCAGCCACTTCGCACGATGCATCTCCTCGAGCCAGGAGGCAAGGCGGCGATCAGCTCCTACTGGCAGAACTGGTGCGGTCCTCCGCACTCGTACCGGCCGACGTTCGCCGAGCATTTTCGCTTCGACGACCAGCTCAGCGTGACCCTCCCGATCGGCCCCCATCCGTTCTGTTCCGATCGCGGAGCAGCTTCGACGATCCGAGTGAGCCGACCGCTGCCCGCACGCTAGAGCGGGATGTTGCCGTGCTTGCGGCGGGGCCGCGGCTCCGCCTTCGTCAGCGCCGTCTCGAGCGCGTCGATCAGAACCGGCCTCGTCCGCCGCGGCTCGATCACATCGTCGACGTAGCCGCGCTCGGCCGCGCTGTACGGGTTGGCGAACTTCTCCTTGTAGTCCGCGATCAGCTCGGCGCGCTCCTCGTCCGGGCGGTCGCGGTAGATGATGTTGACCGCTCCCTCCGGCCCCATCACGGCGACCTCCGCCGTGGGCCAGGCGAAGTTGAAGTCGGCGCGGATGTGCTTCGAGCTCATGACGTCGTAGGCGCCGCCGTACGCCTTGCGCGTGATCACCGTCAGCTTCGGCACCGTCGCCTCGCAGTAGGCGTAGAGGAGCTTCGCGCCGTGGCGGATGATCCCGCCCCACTCCTGCGCCGTCCCCGGCAGGAAGCCTGGGACGTCCACGAACGTGACGAGCGGGACGTTGAACGCGTCGCACGTGCGCACGAAGCGAGCCGCCTTGTTGGACGCGTCGATGTCGAGGACTCCGGCGAGCGAGCGCGGCTGGTTGCCCACCACGCCGACCGGATGGCCGCCCAGCCGCGAGAAGCCGCAGACGATGTTCTCCGCCCAGCGCTCGCTCACCTCGAGGAACTCGCCGTCGTCGACGACCCGGCGGATGACGTCGTGCATGTCGTACGGCCTGTTCGGGTTGTCGGGGACGAGCGAGTCGAGCTCGGCATCCTCGCGGTCGGCCGGGTCGGTCGGTGCGCTCCACTCCGGGCGCTCCGCGTTGTTCTGCGGCAGGAACGAGAGGAGGTAGCGCGCGTCCTCGAGGCAGGTCTCCTCGTCCGGCGCGGTGAACTGCGCGACGCCCGACTTCGACGCGTGCGTCGCGGCGCCGCCGAGCTCCTCGAAGGTCACCTCTTCCCCGGTCACCGTCTTCACGACGTCGGGGCCGGTGATGAACATGTACGACGAGCCCTCGACCATGAAGACGAAGTCGGTCATCGCCGGCGAGTAGACCGCGCCACCCGCACACGGGCCCATGACGAGCGAGATCTGCGGGATCACGCCCGACGCCTGCACGTTGCGCCAGAAGATCTCGGCGTAGCCGGCGAGCGAGACGACGCCCTCCTGGATCCGCGCACCGCCCGAGTCGTTGATCCCGATCACCGGGCAGCCGTACTTGACGGCGAGATCCATGACCTTGCAGATCTTCTCGGCGAAGACCTCGCTCAGCGACCCGCCGAAGACGGTGAAGTCCTGGGAGAAGACGAAGACCCGGCGGCCGAAGACCGTCCCGTAACCGGTGACGACGGCGTCGCCGTACGGGCGGCGGTCCATCATCCCGAAGTTCGATTCGCGGTGGCGCACGTAGCGGTCCAGCTCGACGAACGAGTCCGGGTCGCAGAGCTTCAACGCCCGCTCGCGCGCGAGCAGGCTCCCCTCGGCGCGGCGCCGCGCGACCGCCTTCTCGCTCCCTGCGTGAAGCGCCTGCTCCCGCAACTCCTCGAGCCACTCGAGCTTTCCCGCGGTCGTTTCATGTCCCTCGGCCACCGGGGCGGAGCCTAACGTTCGCGCTCGTGAGGCACCGCCTGCCCCCTGCGCTGCGGCTGCGCAACTTCGCGCTGCTCTGGTCCTCTTCGCTCGCCAGCGGGCTCGCCTCGCAGATGATGGTCGTCGCGATCGGCTGGCAGGTCTACTCGATCCACAAGAACCCGCTCGACCTCGGCCTGATCGGGCTCGCCGAGTTCGTGCCGTTGCCGATTCTCGCCCTGCCCGCCGGGCAGCTCGCCGACCGGGTCGAGCGGCGGATGGTGGCCGCGGTCGGGCTCGCGATCCAGGTCGCGATCGCGGGAGTGCTCGTCGCGATCACGCTTGCGGGCGCGCACCGGCTCTGGCCGTTCCTCGCCGTCGCCGTCGCCGCGGGAACCGCGTCGGCCGTGACGAACCCCGCCGGCCGCTCGCTGACCCCGGAGATCGTGCCGCCCGAGCTCCTGCCCGGCGCGGTCGCGCTGCGCAGCGTGGCGAGCCAGATCGGCGTCGTGGTCGGGCCGGCGATCGGCGGCGTGATCTTCGCCGTCGAACCGGTCGCGGTCTACATCACCGCCGCGGCGCTCCTCCTGCTTGCGTGCATCACGATCCTCGGCGTCACACATCGGGTCGCGGTCGCGCCCGCGACCGAGCTCAGCTGGCAGACCCTCTCGGCGGGAATCGGCTTCATCGTGCGCACCCGGATGCTGCTCGGGGCGATCTCGCTCGATCTCGTCGCCGTGCTGCTCGGAGACTCGATCGCGCTGGCGCCGGTGTTCGCAAAGACGATCCTCGACGTCGGGCCGATCGGCCTCGGCGCGCTGCGGGCCGCGCCGTCCGTCGGCGCGCTCCTCGCCGGGCTGCTCCTCGCGAGACGCCCGCTCCCCTACCGTGCCGGGCCGACCCTGCTCACGGTCGTCGCGATCTTCGGCGCGACGATGATCGTCTTCGGGCTCTCTCGCTCGCTGCCGCTCTCGCTCGCCGCGCTCGCCGTCAGCGGCTTCGCGGACATGATCAGCATGAACATCCGCGCGACGGCAGTCCTGCTCGTGACGCCGCCCGAGCTGCAGGGACGCGTGAGCGCCGTCGAGTGGGTCTTCATCAGCGCCTCCAACGAGATCGGCGCATTCGAGTCGGGCGTCGTGGCGTCGCTGATCGGGGCGACTGCCGCCGTCGTCGCGGGCGGCGCGGTGATGATCGGAGTCGCGGCCTCGTGGCGCCGCTTCTTCCCCCCGCTCGCCCGCATGGGCCGCCTCCACGAGCTGCAGCCCGAGCCTGTGTAGGGTCGCCGCATGTCCGAGCCGCTGGACCGGTCGACCATCTGGCCGTACGACGAGCAGGGCGAGCTGCGCGACTTCTACTACCAGCGCTTCGGCAGCCCGACCGTGGCCGCCGCCGAAGCTGCGCTGGGGAAGCTGGACGGCGGCACCGCGCTCCTCTTTCCGTCCGGCGCCGGCGCGACGACGGCGCTGGTGCTGTCGCTGCTCGAGCCCGGCGACACGATCGCCCTCGCGGGCGGCGGCTACTACGGGACGGCCGCCACGTTCGCCGCGCTCGCGAAGTGGGGGCTCCGCGTCGTCGAGTTCGACCAGACCGGGCTGCCGCCCGATGGAGTCCGGCTCGTCTGGGTCGAGGCGCCGTCGAATCCGTTCCTGACCATGCCGGACCTCGAAGCGGCCGCCGCCCATCCGGCGGCGGTGGTCGTGGATGCGACCGTCGCCACACCCGTCCACCTGCGGCCGCTGGAGCACGGCGCCGACTTCGTCCTCCACAGCGCGACGAAGTACCTCGCAGGCCACGACGACGCGCTGCTCGGCGCCGTCGTCTGCCGCGACGAGACGGCGGCCGAGGAGCTGCGGACGTACCGGGGGCGCACCGGCATCGTCGCGGCACCCGACCCCGCGTGGCTCATGCTGCGCGGCCTGAAGACGCTCGAGCTGCGCGTGCGCCGCCAGACCGAGACCGCGGGATTCCTCGCCGGACGGCTGCGGGCGCATCCGGCCGTCGAGACCGTGCGCTATCCAGGCCTCGGCGGGCTGCTCTCCTTCGACGTCGCGGACGCCGAGACCGCGCGCAAGGTGGAGACGTCGACCCGGGTCATCGTCAACGCGAGCTCGCTCGGCGGCGTGACCACCCTGATCGAGAGCCGCAGCCGCTGGGAAGGCGACCGCGTCCCGCCGGGCCTCCTCCGCATCAGCGCCGGCCTGGAGGATCCCGAGACGCTCTGGGCCGATCTCGAGCAGGCGCTCGGCTAGTCGGACCGCTTCACCTCGGGCCGCGCCGGGTAGGCGTCTCCTGACGCGAGCAGGAGGTACAGCTGCCCCGACCGTTCCGGATCCTCGTGGCCGAGGACGACGAGTCGTTTCTCGATGCCATCGCACTCGTGCTCGAGCAGGACGAGCGGTTCGCCGTGGCCGGCCGGGCCTGCAACGGCCGCGAGGCGGTCGAGCTGGCGGCACGGGTCGAGCCGGATGCGGTCGTCATGGACATCGAGATGCCCCTGCTCGACGGCGTGGAGGCCACCCGCCTCGTGCGAGCGGCAGCGCCCGCGCTGCCGATCATCGCCGTGAGCGGACACGACTACGAGGAGCGCGTCCTCGAGATCCGGCAAGCCGGCGCCGACGACTACGTGCGCAAGGCGCGGCTCGCCGACGAGCTGCCGCGCGTGCTCGCAACGCTCCTCGCGCCGACCGGCCGCGGTGCAAGATCTCGTCCATGACGAAGCAGCGGATCATGGACGCCGTCCGCGAGATCTGCCTCGCGCTGCCGGAGACGAGCGAGCGTCCGTCGCACGGCGAGCCTACGTTCTTCATCCGGGACAAGCGCTCCTTCGCGACCGTGTGGGACAGCCACCACGGGGACGGCCGCTTCGCGCTCATCTGCGCGGCGCCGGCCGGGCTGCAGTCGACGCTCGTCGAAGCCGACCCGGAGCGCTTCTTCGTCCCGGCGTATGTCGGACATCGTGGATGGATCGGCGTCCGGCTCGACCGTGGCTACGACCGGGAGGAGATCGCCGGGATCCTCGAGGACGCCTACGCGGAGGTGGCGCCGCCGAAGCTCGTCGCGGCCGCGGCGGAACGCCGAGCTTGAGCGACGACTGCCGTTACGACACGACGTCCTCGAGCGGCTCCAGGCGCGGCTCTTCGGCGTCCACGAAGTGGGCTGGCTCCCGCGCCTCGGTGCGAGGACTCGCGGCTTCGACGCGTTTCTTGATCCCGCGCAGCATCGCGCTTGCATTGACGAAGTCCGCCGGGCCGACCACCAGCTCGACGAACGGCGCCGCCCAGCGCGGCGTGTAGCTGGTGCGGGCGCGGATGAGCAGCCGACTCTTCCCCGGTGCTGTCTCCCGGACGACGAAGGCCCAGCTGAAGCTGATCGTGCGGATCGGCTTGATCACGTGTCGGGTGGAGTAGAGGACGAGCGCGTGCGGCGGCTCGACCGTGAGGACGGTGAAGAACGTCGAGAGGTCGTCGCTGTCGGGAATGCGATCGCCGGCGTCGACCCGTTGCAGCTCCGGCACGACGCGGTCGGCGCTCCGCTGCTTGATCCCGAAGGTGAGCCGATCGAGCCAGTGCGGCGTGTACCAGCCGGCGCGGTGGGCCGGAAAGCCCATCTGGGCGATCCACGGCCACACCTGTTCGGGCGGCGCGTCGATCGTGATCGCCCGCGTCGACTGCCACATCGGAGCGGTGACGATCCCGTCGCCCGGAAGGGCGTCGGTTGCCTCGTCGGAGGCGAGCCCGGAACCTCGGCCGAGGCGCCGCAGCGTGTAGAGGGCGGTCGCGCCGGCCATCGCGGCCGAGGCCAAGCGGCGGGGACGCCGCCGCGCCGGGCGTGACGCGAGCACGAACAGGACTCGCTGGCCGCGGATCTTCTTGTCGAGGATGTACTTCATGCCGACTCCTCAGCTCGCTCTAGTTGGGGTACGTGGCCGGAAGCACGGTCTCGACCATGATCCGGTGGAGGTCGCGGAAGTGCTCGTACGCGGTGGCGTGGCCCGAATCGGGGTAGTCGTAGAGGCGTTTGATCGGCGCGTGGAGCTTCCTGAACCAGGCGAGAGCGAGGTCGCGCCGTGCGGCCAGCTCGTGCTTCCCGGTGAAGATGTAGACCGGCACCTCGAGCCACTCGGCGGTGCGCGCAAAGTCGATGCTCTGCCACTGCGGGTACATGACCGAGAAGGTGTCGATCAGCCCGCGGAAGACGTTCATCTTCTCCGGCAGGGTGTATTCGCCTCCGAGGACTCCGAACGGGCCGACGCCCGCCCTGTCGAGTGCCCTGGTGTAGGCCGTCGGCTCGGTGTAGTCGCCTGCCAGCTTGTCGTACTGGCCCATGACGTAGCCGTAGGCGTAGACGCTCTTGTAGGGCGGGGGGCCGTAGCCGCGGAGTTTGCTCGCCAGGCCGCTGTCGTGATGCTTGGCCGCGTAGGCGAGCAGACCTCGGTAGATCAATCGGTCGGTCTGGAGCGGGTCGACCATCTGGCCGCTGCCGATCCAGGCGTGGTACAGCTCCGGATGCTGCTGCACGGCGAGGACGCCGATGATGCTCCCGCCCGACTCGCCGAACAGGTAGATCTTGCGCTCGGCGAAGCGCCGGCGCAGGTAGTCGGTCAGCGCGACGGTGTCGGCGACCGCCTGCCTGGTGTTCAGCTTCTTCGGATCGAACGAGGCGTACGACTTGCCGATCCCACGCTGATCCCAGGACACCACGACGAAGTCCTTCGCCAACGTCCCGAGCGTCGGTCGCGAGAGCGCGAGATCGCTCTGACCCGGCCCGCCGGGGACTTCCAGCAAGACGGGTTTGTCCGGGCTCCACGCCCGGATCTCGATCCACTGGTCGGAGCCGTTGATCCGCACCTTCTCCAGGGACGCGATGCTGCCCGGAACCACCTTGCCGTCCGCGCCGCGAATCGGCGGGACGCTCGCCGGAGCCAGGAGCAGGTAGACGAGGGCGAGGACGCCGAGCGCCGCCAGCGCGGTTGCTCCACGCCGGAGGTAGAGGCCGATCCGCGAGGGCAGCCGCCGCTCCGGCGGCACGGCCGAGCGCCGCGCGAGCGCCGAGCCGTAGGCGGCGGCGACGACCATCGGGAACGTCCCGACGAGGCCGTAGAAGCCGCGGCCGACGACGAACGCGAGCAGGCCGAACGTCCCGTCGGCGCTGATCCCGTCGACGGTCGGTCCCGACGCGCCCGGCCGGGTCACCTCGAAGACGACGATCTGCGCGGCCGGCGCCAGCAGCATCGCCCAGCGGGAACGCGAGACCCATCCGGCGACGGACCCGACCAGCACGCCGGCGACGAGGAGGGCCAGGGACTGGCCCGAGGTGACCGGCCCGCGCGGCATCGCGAGGCCGACGCCGAGGCCGCTCGAACCCGCGACGGTCGCGACGAGCAACCAGCGATACAGAGGCCGGCCACCGGCCAGGGAACGACCGAGCCCGGCGGCCCGCTCCGCGAAATCCGGGCGACCGCCCAAGCCAGGCAAGTGATGGATCTCAGGAGATTGCAGGGCGTCCTCCTTCTCCCAAGAAGTGGTCGACGCGGCCGATACGTCACGATCGCGCATGAGCCCCACGCCGCAAACAGGTCGAACCCCGATTCGCGCGGCGGGGAACTACCGAAACGTGAGAGTTGAGACAGGGAGACTTCCAAACGGTCGGCGAGACCGCATGATTTGAGGTCCAGGCGCCTCAGGTTCGCGCCTTAGTTTGAGATCGTCACGGCCGTCGATTTGGGTCTGTGCCTGCGCCCAAGGGATGATCTGGGTGTGAGCCGTGGGCCGGGGTCGCCGGTACGAGTCCCCAACGGGGACTCCCATACCGGGCTTCCCGTGGTGCTCGGCTGGTCGGGAGGGTGCACGCTGAAAATCGCGCCTTGTATTCCGAGACTTTGTAAGTCTCGGAAGGGGCCCGGGAATCACTAGTTCTTGATTGACTGGTCAATCGGAGCGGCTAATTGGTGACTGAACGTTCAGTCATCTGGCTACGGCCGAAGATGCCAAAGAACTATCGCT
>DATCYP010000076.1:0-15678 GCA_036526375.1 Gaiellaceae bacterium
CCGCGTCGCCGGTGAGGAGGAATCCGTCGGTATGCCGCGCGACGGCATCACCCAGCCACTCGGTGCACGGACGGGCGCCGAGGAAGAGGAAGAGGAACGAGAACGGCAGCCGCTCGCCGTCGGTGAGCGTCACCGCCTCGAGGCGGCCGTCGCTTCCATGGAGCTCCGCGACCTCGCTGCGGTCACGGACGGCGGCGCCGTAGCGCTCGAGCTCGCGGATGAGGTAGTCGGACATCGTCTCGCGCAGGTCGGCGCGCCGGTGCAGCAGCGTGACGAGGGCGCCGCCGCGGGCGAGCCAGACGGCCGCCTGGCCGGCGGAGTTCCCGCCCCCGACGACCGCGACGCGAGACGCCCCGCAGAGCTGCGCCTCCGGCGGTCCGGCGGCGTAGAAGACGCTGGTGCCCTCGTAGTCCCCGAGCTCGTCGAGGGCGAGCCGCCGGTACTCGGCGCCGGTGGCGAGGACGACCGCTCTGGCGGAGATCTCGTGCCCCTCCTCCAGCTCCACGACGTGGCGACCGTCGCCGGGCCTGAGACCGACGGCGCGATAGGGCGTCGCCGGCCGGGCGCCGAACTTCCGCGCCTGGGACACGGCACGGCCCGTGAGCTCGGCCCCGGTGATCCCCGCCGGGAACCCGAGGTAGTTCTCGATGCGGCGGGAGGACCCGGCCTGGCCGCCGAGAGCGGTGCTCTCGACCACGAGCGTGTCGAGTCCCTCGGAGGCGCCGTAGACGGCTGCGGCGAGCCCCGCGGGGCCGGCGCCGACCACGAGCAGGTCGACCTCCTCCCGGCGCTCGAGCTCCCGGCCGACGCCGAGCGCCCGAAGCACGTCGCCGGTGGACGGATGCTCCAGCTCTGCGCCGGCCGGCAGCCGCACCAGCGGAGGCTCCCGGCCGTCCGGAGGCGCTTCGGCGAGCCAGGTGTACGGCAGGTGGTTGGCGCGGGCGAATGCGAGCAGCCGCATCGTGGCCTCGGACGAACGCGGCCCCACGATCTCCAGGCCGATTCCCTGAATCCGCTGCAGGGCCTCGCGGCGGGCGATGAACGTCGACAGGAGGAGGTCGCTGAGGGCCCCGTCCTCGAACAGCAGGCCGCGAAGGTCGCTCCGGTCGACGGCGATATAGCGCAACGGCTGGGTCACGACCGCGGTCAGGAACACGGTCTGGCCCGAGAGCAGGTTCAGCTCGCCCAGGAAGTTCGACGGGCCGCAGCGGATGATCTCGTTGTCGGCGGCGTCGAGGACGGCGACCTCGCCCTCCTCGATCGCGATGAACGGATAGGTCGCGTCGCCGAGCCTGAACAACACGTCGCCCGGGCGCGCCGTGCGCTCCTCGCCCAGGCGCGCCAGCGTCGCGAGCTGCGAGGGCGACAGCGAAGGGTCTGTGAAGCCCGCCATGAACCGAGACTACTCCGGCGCCTCCGGTCGGCGGCGCCGAGCTTGACGCACGTCTCCGGCACCTGCCAGTGTCCGGTCGATGATGCGGAGACTGTTCGCGGCGCTGTACGACACGGTCAGCAAGGGCTCGGAGGCGGCCGGCCTGCGCGAGGAGCGGGCGCGGCTGCTCTCGGCCGCCGCGGGAGCGACGCTCGAGATCGGCGCAGGCACCGGACTCAACCTCGAGCACTACCCGGAGGCGGTGACCCGGCTCGTGCTCGTCGAGCCGGACCGGCACATGCGCCGTCGCCTCGGCAAGCGTCTCGAGGGACTCGGCCGGTCGGCGGAGATCGTCGACGCGTCGGTCGAGCGCCTTCCCTTCCCGGACGCGACCTTCGACACGGCGGTCGTGACCTACGTCCTGTGCAGCGTCCCCGACCAGGGGGAGGCGCTGGTGGAGATCGCCCGCGTCCTGAAGCCGAACGGCCGCTTCCTCTTCCTCGAGCACGTTCGGTCGGCCGACCCGAGGCTCGCGCGGCGACAGGACCGAATCAGGCCCCTGTACAACCTGGTCGGCTGCAATCCGAACCGGGACACGCTGGCGAGGATCGAATCGTCCACGCTCACGGTGGAGTCGGTGAAGCACGGCGAGGTGCCGAAGGCGCCGAAGGTCGAGCGGCCGATGATCGCGGGAACCGCACGTCGCAGCGCATGAGGCCGCGTCTCGTCGGCATCAACCACGTCGCGCTGCAGGTGGACGACCTCGAGGAGGCAGTCGGGTTCTACACCGACCTGTTCCAGCCGACCGCGGTGAACCGCGGCGTGTCGGGCGCCGCGTTCCTCGAGCTGGGAGACCAGTTCCTCGCGTTGTTCGAGCGCGGGCCGCGCACGGAGGAGCCGCACTTCGGGCTCGTGGTCGACGACAAGGAGGCGGTGCGGCGCGGGCTCGAGGAGGTCGGGGTCGAGGCGCTTCCCGGCCCGTTCTTCGACGTTCGCGACCCGAGCGGGAACCGTGTCCAGATCGTCCAGTACGACGAGATCCAGTTCACGAAGGCCGAGCGAGTGCTCGCGGGGATGGGCCTCGACCTCGAGAAGTCCGAGCGGGCGCTGACCGAGCTGCGGGCGAAGGGCCTCGCGGACTAGCGGACGAGCTCGGCGAGCTGCCGTCGCGTGAGCGCGGCCTCCCGCTCGAGACCCGGCGCGTGCGCGCCTGCGGCCTCGAGCAGGAGCTGCCGCCGACGCTGGGCGTCGATCTCGCGCAGGAGCTCGTCGACCCGCTGCCGGCGCAGAGCCCGGTCGTCTCGGCTGCTCACGCGGCCTCCTGCAGCTGCGCCGGCTCGACCTCCTCGACCTGCGAGTCGCGCGCGGGCCGGAGGAAGACGCCGACGACCACGATTGCCGCGACGACCAGTCCGCCGAGCACGACGAACGCCGTCTGGAAGCCGTTGACCGTCGCCGCCGCGCTCGAGATCGCCAATGCGTGGGCGTCGGCGTAGCTCGCGGTCGCGCTCGCCGCGACGGTGCTGATCGCCGCGAGGCCGATCGCGCCGCCGATCTGCCGGCTCGTGTTCACGAGCCCCGAGGCGACGCCGGCATCGGCGCGCTCGACCCCCGCGAGGCTGGCGATCGTGACCGGCACGAAGGAGAAGCCCATCCCTGCGCCGCCGAGCACGAACGCCGGGAAGAGATCCCAGAAGTAGTGGCCGTCCACCGGCAGCCGGACGAGCAGCGCGATCGAAGCCGTGGCGAGGGCCAGGCCTCCGGTCAGCGTCGCCCGCACGCCGGCGCGCCCGACCACGACCTGTGCGATGTTCGAGGTGACGACGACCGCCAGCGCGAAGGCGCTGAAGGCGACGCCGCTCCGCACGGCCGAGTAGTGGAGGACGTCCTGCACGTAGAGCGTGAGGAGGAAGAACTCCGAGAACGTGACGGCGCCGACGATCGCCATCGTCACGTTCGCGGCCGAAAGGGTGCGGAGGCGGAAGATCCGCAGCGGCAGGAGCGGCGACCGCGAGCGAGACTCGATCGCGATGAACGCCGCGACGAGCGCTGCCGCGCCGCCGAGCAGCCCGAGCGTCGCGAATGAGGTCCAGCCGTCGGTGGTGGCCCGCGTCAGCGCATAGACGAGCAGCATCAGTCCACCCGTGACCGAGGCCGCGCCGGCCACGTCGAAGTGGCGGTGCGGCAGCTCCGCGCGGCTCTCGCGCAGGAGGAGCGGCGCGAGCGCGATCGCGGCGGCGCCGACGGGAACGTTGAGGAAGAAGATCCACGACCAGCCGAAGTAGGACGTGAGGACGCCGCCGAGCAGGACGCCTGCCGCCGCCCCGCTGCCCGACGCGGCGCCGTAGATCCCGAGCGCGAGGTTGCGCTCGCGTCCCTCGGCGAACGTCGTCATCAGGAGCGAGAGCGCTGCCGGCGCGAGCAGTGCACCGCCGAGTCCCTGCAACGCGCGGAAGCCGACGAGCGATCCGGACGACCAGGCGAAGCCGCAGAGGAGCGAGCTGAGAGCGAAGAGCGCGAGCCCCGCGACGAACATGCGCCGGCGGCCGAGCAGGTCGGCGAGCCGGCCGCCCAGCAGGAGTGCCCCGCCGAAGAGGATGGCGTACGCGGTGATCACCCACTGCAGCCCGGTCCGCGAGAAGCCGAGATCCGACTTGATCGAAGGGAGCGCGACGTTGACGATCGCCACGTCGAGAATGACCATGAACTGAGCGGTGACGATGAGAGCCAGAGCGCTCCAGCGCCGCCGGGAAGAAACAGAGTGAAGCGTGGGAAGCAAGCAGATCCTCCAATCGTTGGTAGTACCAACTATACACGAGAGGAACGCTTGGACGCGCTACCATATTCCGGAAGATGGAAACCGAGATGAAGACCGACACGAAGGCCCCGGTCTGTCTGCCGGCCGAGCTCGTCGCGTCGACGCTCTTCCTGCTCAAGCGGCTCGGCTTCGCCGCCAAGCAGCGCTCCCTCGCCGAGTACGAGCAGACCGGGCTCGGCCCGTACCACCACGCGATCCTCATCCTGCTCGACGAGAGCGCGCGCGAGACCCAGGCGGAGATCGCCGATGCGCTCGGGTACGACCGCGGGACACTCGTCGGCCTTCTCGACGAGCTCGAGGAGCGCCAGCTCGTCGAGCGGCGGCGCGATCCCGACGACCGGAGGCGCCACCTCGTTCGCCTGACACCCGACGGCAAGCGGATGCTCGCCCGGTTCCGCGCGCTGGCCCGTCGGGTCGAGGACGAGTTCCTGGCGCCGCTCGACGCCGAGCAGCGCGAGCAGCTCCACTCGCTCCTGCTTCTGCTCGCGGCGAGACACGAGCCGCGCTGCCTTCCGCCTTCCGCGGTGGTCTAGCGCAGCGCGCGGAGACGCGCTCTGGCCGACGCCTCCAGACCCGCCAGCGGCTGGCAGATCACGCAGTGGTAGACGCGGGCGGTGCCGTCCTCGCTGGCGGTGAGGATCCAGTTGCCGGTCGGGCTGAAGCTCGCGCCCGTGAGCTTCTGCGTGTGGCCGACGAGATACGAGACGAGCTGGCCGGTGCCCGAGTTCCAAAGGCCGGCCGTGAAGTAGCTGGCGGTGACGATCCAGTGGCCGTCCGGGCTGTAGCTGCCGGAGCTGACCGGGAGGGAGTGGCCGACGAGGACGCCGTGACGGAGCAGCTTTCCGCTGCGGGCGCTCCAGACGCGTCCGTCGTGGTCGTCGCTGACCGTGACGACCTCCCGCCCGTCGGGCGAGAACTCCGCGTCCGTGACGGCCGAGGTGTGACCGTCGTGACTGTTGGGACCGCCCAGGGTGTGGAGGAGCTTCCCGGTCGAGGCGTCCCAGAGCTGCGCGGTCGTCCCCTTCGTCGTCGCCACGCCGAGGCCGCCCGGCGAGAGAACCGCGTGCTCCGTCGTCGTATGGATCGTGCTCACGAGCTTGCCCGCGTCGGTGTAGACGCGCAGCGAGTCCGACAGCTGCACGAGGAAGCGGCCGCCGCCGGTCGAGAGCCCGATGACGCGCCCGCCCACGCGATCGAGATCCGGCTGGCCGTCCGCAAAGCCCACCGCCGCACCGCGGCCGACCAGCACCTGCCCGTCCTTCCCGACTGCCAGGGCCGTCGCGCCGGCGCCGCGGTCGAGGGTCACGGCTCCGCCCCGGTCGAGCAGCAGATCACCCGAGCGGTCAGCGAGCGCCACGGTGTCCGCGGCCCCGGCTGCCGCCACGATCGGAGCGGGCATGGTCAGCCGCCTGAGGAGCCGCCCGGACGTGGAGAGGACGCGGCCCTCACGACCTGCGACGGACACGATCCGGCTCCCGGCCCAGAAGGCCCGCACCGCCGAGCTCCGCTCGTCGACCGGGATGAGCGTCCCCTCCGGCAGGGCATCCCAGAGCCGCGCGCTGCCGTCGCTCGAGCCGGTCACGATCGTCCGCCCGCTCGGATCGAAACCGATGCTCGTGACGGCGTCGCTGTGGCCGGCGAGCGGCGCGACCACGCGGCCGTCCCGGCTGTAGTAGATGGTCGCGAGCCGGTTCGCGGAAGCGGTCGCGACCTCCGTCCCGTCCGGGCTGAACGCGGCGTCGTCGACCTGCCCGACCGCGCCGGGCCCGCCGACGAGGAGCAGCCGGCGCCGGCCGCTGGCGACGTCCCAGAGGTACGCCGCGCCGTCCTGGCTCGAGGTCACGAGCGAGCGGCCGTCGGAGGAGAATCGCTCGGAGAGGACGTAGCCGGTGTGCCGCAGGACGTGGAGGAGGTTGCCCGTGCGGGCGTCCCAGATCCGCGCGGTGCGGTCGTAGCTACCGGTCGCGAGCAGCCGTCCGTCCGGGCTGAACGCGAAGGAACGGATCCCGGTGTCCTGGAGCCGGGCGATCACACGCCCGGTACGGGTGCTCCGGAGGGATGCGGTCGTCGACTTCCCGAGCCGGGTGGCCACGGCGAAGACGTGTCCCGTCGGGTCGAGGACGCTCGCCATGATTCCGCCGGGCAAGGCGACCGCCTTCGTCCGGCCGGTCGCGAGGTCGACCAGGCGGACGTGAGTGCCACTCCCGACGAGCAGCGTCGTCCGGTCGAACGAGAGCGCCGTGACCGGCGACGGCGTCTCGATGGTGCGCACGGGCGTGGCGCGTCCGAGCTGCCAGAGGGCGACCGTGCCGTCCACTGCGCCGGTGGCGAAGCTCCGGCCGTCGGGACTCCAGGCCGCCTCGTGCAGCGCATGCTGGCGCGGCAGCTTCTCGAGCACGTTGCCGGAGCGGCCGTAGACCCCGAGCCGGCCGTTGCTGCTCGCCACGAGCAGCCGCTCGCCGCGCGGCGCGAACGCCGCGAAGACCACCTGGCCGCCGAGTTGCAGGATCCGCGTCTCGCGCATCGCGGCCAGGCTCGAGCGGAGGACGTCGGCCGTCTGCGGTCCCGGCGCGAGCGACGCCGCCTGCAGGGCGAGCTGGACGCTGACCCGCGGGTCGGTCGCAAGGTCCGCCTGCGCCCGGCCGGCGAGCTCACGTCCGTGGGCGCGCCGCGCCTGCGTGCGCGCGTCGCTTCGCTGGACGAGCGCGTAGACGGCGATCCCGGCGACGATCGCCAGCGCGACGAGGCTGGCGCCGATGATCGCGCGCAGGCGACGGCGCTGTTCCCGGGCGTGGATCCGCTCGCGCCGCAGCTGGTGCTCGGCCTGCCACGCGAGGATGGGCGGCCCGAGGACGTCGTGGAAGATCTCGTAGCGCGTCGGCGAGCCCTGCATGCCGTTGACGCCGCGGACGATCCGCTCGCGTCCCAGCGTCTCGAGCAGCCGCCGGAGCTCGACGGCCTCGACGTCGGCGTACTCGGCGAGATCCGAGGGCTCGTGCGAGACCTTCCTCCCCGACGGCGTGACGAGCTGGCGCACGACGCGCGCTGCCGCTTCCTGCTCGGCGAGGGGCAGCCGCTCGAGCGCTCCCCGGACGTGCTCGCGGACGACGGCGCGCGCGCCTCCGATCGCTCGGAACGTCGCCAGTCGCAGCTCGCGTGACCCGGCCTCGCGCTCGCGCTCCCACAGCCGCTCCAGCACGAGCTGCAGATACGGCGCCTCCACCCCGGAGTCGGTCGACGCCTCGTCGAGCACCGCCTCGACGAGCGCGTCCTCGGCCGTGAACGTCTCCCCGGTCAGCTCGCTGTAGCGGCGCAGCGGGCCGAGGATCGCCGCCCGCCCGGACTCGCGGTCGAGGCGATCCAGACGGAGCAGGTTCGAGAACAGCTCCGGGATCCGGCCGGCGAAGTCGTCGAGCTCCGCGAGCGCGTCGTCGCGCAACGCGAGCAGGACGTTGACGCGCAACCCCGGGCGGCGCAGCAGCTCGGGCAGCGCGACGCTCAGCGGCCCCTCCAGCCCGTGGTAGAGCATGTACTCCTCGAAGTTGTCCAGCAGCAGATGGAGCTCGCCGCTTCGCTGGGCGGCAGCCGCGACCGTGTCGACGAGGCCCGCCGTGGCGCCGAGCTCGCCGCACTCGGCATGCACCGCCGCGATCAGGCGGGCCGCCGGATCCTCGGCCCACGCGTCGTGCACGACGACGAGCGCGCCGCTCAGCTCACGCAGCCGGCGCGCGACGCCGGCGCCGAGGAGCGAGCTCTTGCCGACGCCGCTGGGCCCGTAGAGGACGGTCAGGCGGTTCGCGAGCACGTTCGCGGCGACCGCGGCGATCTCTCGCTCGCGGCCGAAGAAGAGAAGCGCGTCGAGCTCGGAGTCCTCGAACGAGGCGAGGCCCTTGTAGGGGCTCTCCGGCATGCCGGTCAACGCGCAACCGCCTTCTCGAGCGCGCGCTCCAGCTCCGCGACGTACGCCGCCGGCGCCATGTCCACGACCTCCACGTCGCGCCGCCGCCAGAACTCCCGCTCCAGCGGCTGCGGCCCGGGATGCACCGACCACGAGCGGTACGGGAGCGGCTCGCTGCCCCAGAAGCGCTCGAGCACGACGCGCAGCGTCCAGGTGGAGAGCGTGTAGCCGAGCAGCAGCAGGTGCGTACGGCGCAGCCGGGCGGCGAGCGAGACGGGCAGTCGGCGGACGACGTCGCCATAGTGGATGAAGTCGTCCTCGGTGACGGCGAAGCTCTCCCAGGCGCGCTCGGCCGATCGGTCGATCCGGCCCTGCAGATGGAGGAGGACCGTGCGCTCGTCGAGGGCGAGGTCGCCCGTGTACGCGTTCGGCCGCTCGATGACGCTCGCCACGCCGGACGGCCCGATGTGGCAGAAGCTGCCGCGCATCTGGCCGGAGGCGAGGTAGCAGACGGTCTCGTACGGCTCCTCGACCTCCTCGAGCGCCCGTTCGAGCGCGAGCTCGTAGCCGGTCGTGACGAGAAGCGGCTGCACCGCCTCCCTTTCCCGCAGCAGGGCAGGCAGGCCGGCCAGGAAGCGGTGGACCGGGGACGGCTCGCCGTCCCCCTCGACGAGGGTGTGGAGCGTGTCGTACAGCGGGCCGGCTCCGTTGAGGACGGCGACAGCCTGGGAGACGCGCGCGAGCTCCTGAGTGCCCGTCTCCACGCCGAAGCGGCGCGCGAGCTCGGAGGCGAGCGGCTCCGAGTCGGAGCCGACCACGACGGTCACCTTGCCCGCGAGGAGGGCGGCCGCCACCTCCTCGAAGTGCTCGACCTCGGGGATCGCGCCGCGGCCGACGGTGAACGTCTCCTGGCGGAGGATCGACGCGTGCACGCCGCGCAGGAGCGGGCTCGGCTCCAGGCCCAGCTCCTCGACGAGGAGCTCCCGGCCTTCCCGGTACACCTCGAGCGCCTGCGCCTGGCGGCCCGAGCGGTAGAGCGCGAGCATCAGCTGCGCGCGCAACCGCTCGCGGAGCGGATGTGCGCGGACGAGCGCCTCGAGCTCGGTGACGAAATCGGCGTGCGCGCCGATCGCGAGCTTCGCCTCCGCGCGCTCCTCGAGAAGCGTTAGGTGGAACTCCTCGAGACGCGCGGTCTCCTCCAGGGCGAACGTCTCGTAGTGGAACTCGGCCAGCGGCTCGCCCCGCCACAGCGCGAGCGCCTCGTCGAGCAGGGCCGCGCGGCGGACCGGCGCGCTCGCGCGCGCGGCGTCTACGAGGCTGCGGACGCGTGCCACGTCGAGCTGCTCGGGATCGAGGCGGACGACGTAGCCCGGCGAGCGGGTCTCGATCGTGTCCGCGCCGAGCGCCTTCCGCAACTGCGCGACGAAGTTCTGCAGCGACGCGACCGCGGTCGCCGGCGGATCGTCCGCCCACAGCGCCTCCACGAGGCGGTCGAGCGACACGACCCGGCCCGCCTCGAGCAGGAGCATGGCCAGCAGCGCCCGTTGCTTCGGGCCGCCGAGCGGGATCGGCTCTCCATCTGCACGAGCCTCGAGCGGACCGAGAATGGCGAACTCGACCAATGCGCGGAGGTTGTAGCACCCCGACCACCCGGCTCCCAGGCGTCGTTGGCCGGCCGTTAGGGCGCGGTTGGCCCTTGCCCCGACGCTTAGGCCCATGCAATCCCCACGCTCCCGCTGGAACAGTCGGTATTTTCCCGCATCCTCCGGCCGTGACTCCACCGATGACGGCGCCGACGCCACACCCCAGGGTCGGGCGATGTCGCACCGCGTCCTCGGCCGTCGAGTGCTGGGCGCAGCCGTCGTGCTGATCATCGCAGGCGCCTCGTATGCGGCCGGTCGCGCGACGGCGTCTCGGGGAGCCTCCGGCCCGGTCCAGGCCGCCTTCGCGGCCCGCAGCTACTCCGCGGGCTCGCGCGCAGTCCTCGACCTGAGCCGTCGTGCCGCCGACCTGCGCGTGCAGTTCTACCGCGCGGGCGGCAGCCGCAGCGGCGTCTTCGAAGGGCGGCCCGTGAGCGACGCAGTCACGGTCGTGCAGCCGGGGAGCACGCTCAGGCTGACGATCGGCAATTGGCCGAGCGGCCTCTACTACGCGAAGGTCGCCACCCCGAAGAAGGGCTTCTGGTACGCGCCGTTCGTCCTGCGTCCCCGGCGTCTCGGCGTCTCCGACGTCCTCGTCGTCCTGCCGACGAACACCTGGCAGGCCTACAACTTCGAGGGCGGCGACTCGTGGTACGAGAACAGCGACGTCCATCGCATCGACCTCGGGCGGCCGTTCATCGACGGTGGAGTGCCGCCCCACTACCACAACTACGACCGCGGCTTCATCCGCTGGCTCGCGCTCCACCACTACGAGCCCGACTACGTCTCCGACGACGACCTGGACCGGCTCGCGAGCGCCACGACCCTGGCCCGCGACTACCGCCTGATCGTCTTCTCGGGCCATGAGGAGTACACCACGCAGCACGAGTACGACCTCCTCACGGGCTACCGTGACCTCGGTGGCCATCTCGCCTTCCTGTCCGCGAACGACTTCTTCTACAAGGTGACGAAGCAGGGCAACACCATGACCGGCCGGTGGCGCTGGCGCGACCTCGGCCGCCCCGAAGCGGCGCTCGTCGGTGCGCAGTACGTCGGCTGGAACGAGGACCGGTACCCGAATCGGCCCTTCCGGATCGTCGGCGCGCACAAAGCTCCGTGGCTCTTCGCCGGCACGGGACTGCACAACGGGTCGAGGTACGGCACGTACGGGATCGAGGTCGACTCGCGCACGCCGGCGTCCCCTCCGGGCACCGTCGTGCTGGCGAACATCCCCGACATCTTCGGCCCCGGCAAGACGGCCGAGATGACGTACTACACGACCGGAAGGGGGGCGGAGGTCTTCTCCGCCGGCGTGATGAACTTCGGGGGCTCGGCCCTCTGGCCGACCGTGAACACGATGCTCGAGAATCTCTGGGTGAAGCTCACCGCGTCGTGACGAGGCGACACCTCGGCTTCCTCGTGCTGGCGCTCGTCGCAGCGGCCGGCGCTCTCGCCTCGTGCGGGAGCAGCCGGCCGCAGACGACGTCGACGCCTCCCACGACGACTGCTCCCCCCGCCCCGACCACGACGGCGACACGGCCCAAGAAGCCGCCGCCCCACGAGGTCGAGCTGCCGTGGCCGACCTACGGCGCTGACAACGCACGCCTTCGAGCCATCGCCGAGCCGGGGCTCCGTCCGCCCTTCCGGCGCCTCTGGACGTTCCACGGCCGGCACCTGCTCGAGTTCCCGCCCTCCGTCGGTTACGGCGGCGTCTTCGAGGAGGTGTTCGACGGACGCCTCTACGCGCTCGATCCGGAGAGCGGCCACGTGCGCTGGCGCTACGACTCGCACCGCTGCGGCTGGTCGTCGCCAGCACTGGCCGAGCACCTCGTCTTCGCCACCTTCATCGGCAACTACGAATGCCACTCGAAGCTCCAGGGCGGAGAGCTCCTGGCGTTCTCCCCCGAGACCGGCCGCATCCGCTGGCGCCGCGCGATCGGGCCGTCCGAGTCGTCGCCTCTCGTCGCGAACGACACGGTCTACGTCGGCGACCAGGACGGCTACGTCAGTGCCTTCGCAGCCCGAACCGGGCGCGTGCGCTGGCGCTTCTACACCGGGGCGCCGGTCAAGGCATCGGCCACGCTCGCCTACGGCCGGATCTACATCGGCAACTACGCCGGCGAGATGTTCGCGCTCTCCGCACGCACCGGCCGGGTGCTGTGGCGGAGCGTCGGGCACGGCAACTTCTACTCCACCGCGTCCGTCAACGCAGGGCACGTCTACGTCGGCTCGCTGGACGGTCGCGTCTACGCGTTCTCCGCCCGGACGGGAGCCGTGCTCTGGAGCGTCGGGACGAGGGGCTACGTCTACGCGTCCCCAGCCGTCTGGCACGGCCTCGTCCTCGTCGGCTCCTACGACCACGCCTTCTACGCGCTCGCGGGCGGCACCGGCTCGCTCCGCTGGATCTATCGAGCCACGGCCCCGATCTCCGGCGCCGCTGCCGTCGTCGACGGTCTCGTCTACTTCTCGAGCTTCGCCCGCCGGACCTACGCGCTCGACGCCACGAGCGGCCGGCTCCGTGCGGAGTGGCCGGACGGCGAGTACTCGCCCGCGGTGGCCGGGAACGGCCGCCTCTATCTGGTCGGGCTGGGCAGGCTCTACGCGCTCGCCCGGGCCCGGTAGGCCGGGAAGACTCCTCGAACCGCGCGCTCGCGTCGCAGCGCCCGCCGCCGGCGAGGTGCGGGGCGAGCAGGTTCTCCGGCATTCCCCGCTCCTTCCAGGCAATGAGGGTCGCGTCGCCGTCTGCGGCCAGCGTGACCTCGAGCTCGTGGTGGAAGTCCGAGTCCGGCTCGTCCGCGTCCCTGGTCAGCACGAAGAGACGCAGCGGCGGCTCGCACCCCTCGATCCGTCGTGTGCCGTTCCAGCCGCTGGCGAGGAAGTGCGCGCGGAGCTCCCCACCGGCTCGCAGGTCGCCTTCGATCTCGCCGAGCCAGCGGGGGAGGCGGCCGGGGTCGGTCAGCGTGGATGGGAGGCGGGCATGGGGTCCAGGGCCGAGACGGCGACCCGCTCGGCGACCGGGAGCTCGAACGTGAACGTCGCTCCCTTGCCCGGGTCGGACTCGACCCAGATCCTGCCGTTCATCGAGCGGACGAGCTCTCGGCAGATGTAGAGGCCGAGACCGCTGCCGCCGATGCCGCGCCGGTGGTCGGGATCGAGGCGGTAGAACTTCTCGAAGATCCGCTTCTGCTCGCCGAGCGGGATGCCGAGTCCCTCGTCGCGGACGGCGAAGCGGGCGTACCCTCCGTCGGCCTCGACGAGAAGCTCGATGCGGCCGCCCTGCGGCGAGTACTTGATCGCGTTGTCGATCAGGTTCGTGAGCACCTGACGCGTGCGCCCCGGATCGCCGGCGACCTTGGGGAGCACCGCGGGGATCGACACGTCGATCGTGGTGTCGTCGCCGACCCGGAGCCGCGCGGCCGCGGCGGCGCTCCAGACGAGCTCCTCGGGATCGAACGGCTCGGTCACGACGCGGAGGGAGCCGCTGTCGAGCTGGCCCGTGAGGAGGATCTCCTCCACCAGGTCGGCGAGCCGCTTCGACTGGACGGAGATCATGTCGAGCAGGTCACGCCGGGTCTGTCCGCTCAGGTCGTGCTCACGATCGAGCAGGGTCAGGGCGGCGCCGTGCAGCGAGGCGAGCGGGGTACGCAGCTCGTGCGAGATCGTGGCGACGAACTGCGAGCGGAGCTCCTCCAGTCGCCGTTCGCGGGTGACGTCGCGGAACGCGTAGACGATTCCGTCGCCCAGGGTGACGCCGACGATCGAAAGCCAGACCTCGCGCCCGTCGATCTCCAGCGGCACGGTCTCGGCGCTCGAGGCGTCGTCGACGTCGCCGGGGCGGCGGGCCACCGGCACCCGGGTCGCGATCTCGTCCCAGCCGGGAATCATCTCCGCCGCCGGCCGGTTGCAGAGGGCGTCCGAGCGAAGGCCGGTGATCGCCTCGGCCGCCGGGTTCCAGAGCCGGATCACGCCGTCGCGATCGACGAGGAAGACGCCGTCGCCCACGTGCGCGAGCACGCGCTCCGCCCGTTCCCGCTCCTCCTTCGAGACCCGGGTGCGTGCGATCGACGGCGACATCGCGTACGCCAGCGCGAGCAGTGCCACGATGAGCGCGAAGCTGAGACCCATGACGCGCCAGCGCGCGGTGTTCGCATTCGAGTCGATGACCGAGCTCGGCTCCAGCGCGACGAGCTTGACCCGCGAGCTCGGTCCGAGATTCACAGAGACTGCCCGGTAGGCCACACCGTCCGCGCTGACGTCGCTCGGGTTCCCGCTCGGGGAAAACGTCCCGGACTGGATCCGCTGCGTTTTCGCCGTCCCCACCAGGCTGCCACCGACGGCTAGGCCGAGCCGCTGGTGCCCTCGGGGCTGCGCTCCCGCGGTCAGCCGAGCTGCGATCGAGCGGTCCAAGGGCACGAAAACGACGACCTGCCCGACCGTGCCTCCCTTGGGTGACGTGACGCTGACCTTCCGGACGAGCGCAGCTGCCGGTGGCCGCGCATTCCAGTGGCTGACGGTGGCATGGTCCCCCGGACCCAGGTGCATCTCCCAGACGAGCCTGTTGGGGGGGTGTCGGAGAACTCGCTGGACGCGCGGCCTGCTCGCGAGCCGACTGGCTTCCGATTCTGCCTCCGAGACCACGTGGCGGTATGCGCCACCACCGACGGAGTTGAGGGTCGCGGCAAGTGCCGAGTCGGCGTTGTTGCGCTCGCGCTGAGCTGCGTAGCTCCCGAGCCCCCACGCAGCAATCGTGAGGGGGGCCGCGAGCAGCAGGAGTGCGGCGATGAGCCGGACCCTGCCCGGCCGGGTGGTTATGTCCCGCCTCCGTGGCCGCGCGCCGCGCCGTGCTTGTCCACACTCGACGCCTTGTTCGCCTGGCCCGGCGGAACGGCGGGCGGTCCGGGCGGAGCATCCGCCGAGTGGCCGCGAGCCTTGCCGTGACCGTCAACTCGGACGCGCGGGGCAGCTCCGGTCATCGCGGGCGCCGCCTTCGGCGTTCGCTTCTTCAGGTGCCCCCGGGCCTTCGCCTTGCCGTGGCCGTGCTTGGCGGCGAGCGACGGCGGCGTAGTCGACGCGGTGCTCGTCGTCGCCGGCTCGCGGGTGGCAGCATGCGGACGCAGCGCACGACGGTGGACCGCGCGCCTGTGGTGCGCCGGGATGGCTCGCTCCGGGGCCGCCACGGAGCGCGGCTGCACCCTCGTGGTCGGACGCGGCGACGCCGCGGAGACGACGGCGTGCCTGGGGTGGTGGTGTGTCCTCGCGACCGCGAGCACAGGCGCCTGGACAGCGGCCACGACCTCGCCGCCGACGAGCTTGAGCATGGGCGCCACACCGGACGAATGTGCCGGGACCGCTGCGGTCGGCAGCAGGAGGAGCGCGAGCGAGATCGACGCTGCTGCGAGCGCGGCCGGCAAGAAAGCGGTGGTAGCGGTTGCTTGGAGCTTCATCCTGGGCGCGCCCGTCGGCCGCAACGACGGTGATCGATCCGAGGCAAACCGTAGCGCGCGGGTCGGCGCATTTCCAGCCGCGGGCAAGACCCGAAAGCGGAATGCGGATTCCGACTTCCGTTAGCGCACTTCGTGCATGCGGCCGGCAACGGGGCCGAAACGC
The DNA here is from genome assembly GCA_036526375.1 of Gaiellaceae bacterium. Lineage (GTDB taxonomy): Bacteria > Actinomycetota > Thermoleophilia > Gaiellales > Gaiellaceae > Palsa-739. The sequence continues at coordinate 15,336 of DATCYP010000076.1, forward strand.
CGCTCGACCCCCGTCGGTCCGGGGCCACTCGGACCTGATGTGGACCGACGACGACGTCGGCGCCTGCGACGCGGGTGCCGCACCTGATCAGGCCCGCACGCGCCGCGCGAAGACCCGCTCGACCGCGGTCTCGACGCCGGCGGCAAGCGCCCCTTCGATCACGGCGGCCTCCCCGAGCGCGGAGACCTCGACGCGCGGCGCAGGGGACGGAAGCCATCCCTCGAGATGACGGCGCACCGGATCGAGCAGGTCGGGATTGGCGCCGACGCTGCCGCCGAGAACGAGCAGCGGCAGATCGAGCGCCGCCGCGAGCGGCAAGGCATGGAGGGCGATGCGACGCGCG
>DATCYP010000077.1:0-3594 GCA_036526375.1 Gaiellaceae bacterium
CTCGCACGCGGCGAACGTCGAGCAGCGCAACCGGATCGCAGCCGTCACTGCGCAGATCGCGGAGTCCGTGGCAGGGATGGCGGTGGTGCAGGCGTTCAACCGCGAGCGCCGCTTCCAGGCGGAGTTCGACGCGCTGAACGAGGCGAACCGGGCGCAGTCGACCTACGTCCAGAAGATCTTCTCCACGTTCTTCCCGTCGATCGAGTTCCTTGGGGTGATCGCGATGGGCGCCGTGCTCTACGTCGGCTCTCACTTCTACGCGCACGACACGCTGAGCATCGGCACGCTGATCACGGCGATCTACCTCCTGCAGCTCGTGTTCCAGCCGCTGCAGGAGCTCTCGGACATCTACGGGCAGCTCCAGTCGGCCAGCGCGGCGATGGTGAAGATCGCGACCATCCTCGACGAGGATTCGGAGATCCTCGACCGGCCGGCGGCAAGGCCGCTGCCGCGCCTCGAGGGCGACCTCGACATCGACTCGATCGTGTTTGCCTACGGGAAGGACCCCGTGCTGCACGGGATCTCGTTCCGCATCGCGCCCGGCGGCTGCTTTGCGCTCGTCGGCGAGTCGGGCCACGGAAAGTCGACGCTTGCGCGCCTCATCGGCCGGCACTACGACCCCGACCAGGGCGCGGTGCGCGTCGACGGCCACGACCTGCGAGACGTCCAGCTTCGCTCGTACCGTCGTCAGCTGGGCGTGGTGCTGCAGGATCCGTTCCTCTTCAGCGGGACGATCGCGTCGAACATCCGCTTCGCAAAGCCCGATGCGACGGACGAGGAGGTCGCGGCGGCGGCCGCTGCGGTCGGCGTCGACCGGGTGGCCGCGCGACTTTCCGGTGGTCTCGACCACGAGGTGCGCGAGGGCGGCGCAGGCCTTTCGGCGGGCGAGCGTCAGCTCATCTCGATCGCGCGTGCGCTCCTCGCCGATCCGCGGATCCTCGTCCTCGACGAGGCAACCTCCAACATCGACCGCCCGACCGAGGTGCTGATCGAGCAAGCGCTCGACCGGCTCCTCAAGGGACGCACCTCGATCATCATCGCCCACCGCCTGTCCACGGTTCGGCGTGCCGACGAGATCCTCGTCGTCGAGAACGGGCAGATCATCCAGCGCGGGAGCGAACGCGATCTCCTCAAGGTCGACGGCCCGTTCCGCCGGCTCGCCCACACGCTCGAGGGCGGCGAGCCCGAGCTCGCAGCGGCGGGCTAGGCCGCGTCGACCGGGTCGGGGCCCGCCGGCTCGAGCTCCTCGGCGGGAAGCTCGAGGACCTGGAGCGCGACCTCGACGACCTGCGGATCGAATTGGGTGCCCGACGCCTCGTGGAGCCGGCGCACGGCCTCACGATGACTGAGGCGACGTCGGTACGGCCGGTCGCTCGTCATCGCGTGGTACGCGTCGCAGACGAAGATGATGCGCGACTCGAGCGGGATGTTCTCGCCGGCCACGCCGTCCGGATAGCCGCGGCCGTCCCAGCGCTCGTGACAGTGGCGCACGATCGGCCGCACGGACTGGAGCCGATCGATGGGCGCGATGATCCGCTCGCCGAGCTCCGGATGCGTCTGCACGAGCTTCCGCTCGGCCGCGGTGAGCCGGCCCGGCTTCGCCAGCACGTCGCTCGGGATGCCGATCTTGCCGATGTCGTGCAGGAGCGCTCCGAGCTCGAGCCGCTTGAGTGTCCGTTCGTCGAGCCCGAGCTCCTGTCCCACCCGCAGCGAGAGGTCGGTGATCCAGCGCGCGTGGGTCGAGGTGTACTCGTCGTTCGCTTCCAGGGCATTGGCGAGCGCCTCGACGGTCGAGACGAACGTATGCTCCAACCCTTCGTAGCTGGCCGCGTTGGCGAGGGCGAGCTTCGCCTGGTCGGCGATGCCTGCGAGCAGTCGCAGCTCACGCTCGCCGAAGTCTTCGTCGGAGACGACGGCGGTGATGCAGCCCATCCGCCGGTCGAGCTGGAACGGCGCGACCGCGTAGGTGACGCCGGGGAGCGGTGGGTCCTCGAGGAACTTCTCGTAGTCGGCCGGACGGCTGAAGTACGGCTCTTCGCGGTGGTCCAGCTGCGCGGTGCGAATCTCGAGCGTCGCGAGACGCACGCGGTCCTCGGCTTCGACGCCGTGAAACGCCTTGGGCACGAGGCGTGCATGATCGTCCTCGAGCCAGAGCACGGTCCGTGAAGAGCCGATGATCGACGCAGCGAGGTCGACCGCGATCTCCGCGATCTCCTCCGGTCCGGAGACCGCGGCCAGCTCACGACTGAACTCGAGCAGCGCAGTTGCGCTCTCTGCCTCCCGCCGGGCCGAGTCGTAGAGGCTGGCGTTCTCCACGGCGACGGCTGCGTGGCCCGCAAGCACCTCGAGCAGCCGGACGTCGTCCTCGTCGAACTGATCCAGGCCGAGCTTCGAGACGACGATCACGCCGACGACGCGCGTTCCGTAGCGGAGCGGCACCGCGAGAAGCGATTCCTCGATCGGATCGGTGCCCTCGATCTGCCGTCCGAACTCGCAGTTCGCCGCGTCCGCGACCACGATCGACTCACCGAGCTCGGCGCAACGACCGGTGATGCCCTCGCCGACGCGAGTACGCAGCAGGTCGAGGGAGAGGGACGCCGTGTTGGAGCTCAGGTCACCGAGAAATGCCACCGGGAGAAGCTCGTCTCCGTCGCAGACGAAGACACGGCAGTTGTGGTAGTCGACGAGCGAGCGGAGCTCAGCCGCGATCGCGTCGCCGATCTCCCGCACGTCGGCCAGGCGGTTGAGCTTCCCGGTCAGGCTCTGCAGCATCTTGAGGTGGGCGATCGAGCGAACGTCGCGCTCGATGCCCGGCGCGTCGGGCCGCTGCGTCGCCTCCTCGGCGTAGAGGACCACCTGGTTCTTCCCCTGTGCCTTCGCCGTCATCATCGCCGCCTCCGCGCACGCTGCGAGCTCCCGCGGGTTCATCGCGTGCTCGGGGCCGAGCGCCAGCCCGACGGACACGGTCATGTGGCCGATGCCGGGGAAGTCGACGCCGGCGAGGCGGTTCTGCACCCGCTCGGCCACGCGAACCGCGTCGTCGCCGTTGCACTCGTCCATGACGACCGCAAACTCCTCGCCGCCGAGCCGGCAGATGGCGTCCTCCGGCCGGACGATTGCCCGCAGCGCTTCGGCGAGGAAGCGCAGAAGCTCGTCACCGACGGCGTGTCCGTGGACGTCGTTGACCCGCTTGAAGTCGTCGATGTCGAGCATGAGGACGGCGAGGGGCGCATGCGTGCGGCTCGATTCCTGCAGCGACTCCAGCAGACGCTCGTGGAAGACGCTGTGGTTGAAGAGGCCGGTGAGCGAGTCGGTGCGGGCCTGATGCTCGAGACGCTCCCTGATCTCGGCGTTGTCGAGCGCGAGAGCCGCCGCGTCTCCGAAGCGCTTCGCGATCTCGAACTCCGTCTCGCTGAAGGCGACCGCGTCGCCTTCGCGGTAGATGTTGAGCGCGCCCTTGATCTGTCCCCGCGCGATCAGGGGGATGCAGATGAGCGCCTCGGGCTCGAGCGGGGTCCCCGGCACGTTGCGCACCCGCGGATCCAGATGTGCCTGGTTCGAGAGCACGGCCTCGCGGTTGCGAGCAGCCCAGCC
>DATCYP010000078.1:0-2623 GCA_036526375.1 Gaiellaceae bacterium
ATCCGAGCCGCCGCTCTTCGCGGTAGCGCGACACGACGAAGAGGGAGTAGTCGATCCCGAGCGCCAGCCCCATCCCCGTGAGCATGTTCACGATGAAGACCGAGAGCTCGAACGCCTGGGAGAGGATCGCGACGAGGCCGAGGGCGACGATGATCGCGAGGATCGCCATCAGCACTGGTACGAGCCCCGCGACGACCGCTCCGAACACGAGCACGAGCACGATCAGCGCGGCCGGCAGGCCGAAGGCGAGCTCCCCTGTCTCGAGGTCCTTCTGGGACTGGTGGCCGAAGTCGTGGTTCGCGGTGCGGTAGCCCGTGATCCCGACCTCGAACGCGCCGCCGAACGCGCCGGCCGATGCCTTCTGCACGACCTTCTCGACGTGGGCCGCGACGGAGTCGCTGCTGATGAGCAGCGAGACCAGTGCCGAATGGCGATCGGGCGAAACGGCGGCCGGAACCGGGGAGCTGATGAGCACCTTGGGGGGAGCCTGGAGCTCCGACCCCAGTCGCCTGGCGAACGCCTGGAACTGCGGCGAGTCGACGGTGTAGCGGCGCGAGCTGACGATGACGACGTCCTGCTTGGAATTCGCCGCCGTCTGCGGGAACGCGCGCGCGATCGCGTCCGCGGCCTTCGTCGACTCCGGCTTGCCGACGACGTGCGAGTTCGAGCTCAGCCCGTGGAGCGAGGTCGCGATGAGCGCGAGCGCCGCGAGCACCGCGATCCCCCACAGGGCGAACGTCCTGCGCGGTCTCGCAGCCGAGGCCCGTGCAAGGCGCTCGGTCACTCGACCGTAACGGTCTTCGCCAGGTTTCGCGGCTGGTCGACGTTGAGGCCGCGCAGCCGCGCGATCCGGTAGGCGAGCAGCTGCAGCGGAATCACCGCGAGCGACGCCTGGAGGAAGTTCGGCGTCCTCGGCACGTAGATCACGTCGTCGGCGTGATGCTGGATGTCCTCGTTTCCGTCGGTCGCGATCGCGATCACGTGAGCGCCGCGCGCGCGCGTCTCCTGGATGTTCGAGACGATCTTGTCGTAGACGTGGATGTTCGTCGCGACGACGACCACGGGCGTTCCCTCGGCGAGCAGCGCGATCGGCCCGTGCTTCATCTCGCCGGCCGAGTACGCGTCGGTCGGGATGTACGAGATCTCCTTCAGCTTGAGCGCGCCTTCGAGCGCGACGGGCAAGCCGATGTGGCGGCCGAGGTAGAGGAAGAACGGCGCGTCGTGGAAGCGCTGTGCGATCGGCTCGATCGGATGGTCGCCGTCGAGGAACTCCTGCATCTTCCGGGGCAGCTCGTGCAGCTTGTCGAGGATGAAGTCGATCTCGTTCTCCGGCAGCGTTCGCCGGATCTGGGCGAGCCTCAGCGCAAGCAGGCTCAGGAGCGCAACCTGCGCGGTGAACGTCTTCGAGGCGGCGACGCCGACCTCCATTCCGCAGCGCGTGTAGAGCGTCGCCTCGGCCTCGCGCGTGATCTGCGTGCCCATGAGGTTCGTGATCGCGAGCGTGCGCGCCCCGCTCTCGCGGGCGAGCTTGATCGCGTTGACGGTGTCGCGCGTCTCGCCCGATTGCGAGATGCCGATCACGAGGGTGTCCTTCGACAGGACGGGGTTGCGGTAGATCCACTCGCTCGCGATGTCCGGCTCGACGGGAACGCGCGCCCACTCCTCGAGGATGTAGCGGCCCACGACGGCTGCGTGGTACGCCGTGCCGCAGGCGACGATGACGATGCGGCGCAGGTTGCGGACCTCGAGCTCGGTCAGGCCTAGCGCCTCGAGCATGAGCCTGTGGCCGCGAACACGGTCGCCGATCGTCTCGGCCACGGCGTCGGGCTGCTCGAAGATCTCCTTGAGCATGAAGGTCTCGTAGCCGGCCTTCTCGGCGCTCTCCTCGTCCCAGTCGACCTCCTGCGGCTCCGGCCCCTCGATCTCGGCGCCGTCGGAGAAGAAGCGCACCTCGCGCGGAGTCACCTCCACCACCTCGCCGTCGTGCGGGTGGATGACGGTGCGCGTCTCGCTGAGGAAGGCGGCGATCGAGGAGGCGAGGAAGTTCTCGCCGTCGCCGAGGCCGATCACGAGCGGCGTCTGGTGGCGGACGCCGACGAGGACGTCCGGCTGGTCGTGATGGATGGCAACGATGGAGAAGTGCCCTTCGAGCTGCGGATAGACGCGGGAGAGCGCCTGGGCGAGATCGCCCTCGTACGCCTCCTCGAGGAGGTGGACCACGACCTCGGCGTCCGTCTCGGACGTGAGCGTGTGGCCGCGCTCGGCGAGCTGCTCTCGCAGCTCGACGTAGTTCTCGATGATCCCGTTGAGGACGATCGCGAGCCGTCCCGGCTCGCAGCCCGTGAGCGGGTGGGCGTTCTGCTCAGTCACAGCGCCGTGGGTCGCCCAGCGCGTGTGGCCGAGCCCGTGGCGCGATTGGGAGCCGTTCGAACCGGCGGCCGCGACGAGGTTGCTCAGGTTGCCGACTGCGCGGACGTATCCGAGCGAATCGTCCTCGCGCAGCGCGATGCCCGCGGAGTCGTAGCCGCGGTACTCGAGACGGCGCAACCCCTCCAGCAGGAGCGGCTTTGCCTCACGCGATCCGACGTATCCGATGATCCCGCACACGCCTGCTCCTTTCCCC
>DATCYP010000079.1:0-11030 GCA_036526375.1 Gaiellaceae bacterium
CGTGTCGGGGATCGCGCCCTGCGAGACCGCGCCGGCGAGCGAGCGCTGCACGTCCCAGGCCTCGAGGTACGGCACCTCGCCGAGCTGGAGGAGGTAGCCGCCGGTCGCCACGCCCTCAGGCTAGCTTGGCGCCATGCGTGCGGTCGTTCTCGTCGAGGGGATCACCGACCGGATCGCGCTCGAGGCGGTTGCGGCACGGCTCGGGCGAGATCTCGGCGGCGAAGGCGTGGAGATCGTCCCGATCGGCGGCGCGCAGGCCGTCCGGCGAGCGTTTGCGCAGTTCGACGGGGAGCGCGTTGCCGGCCTGTGCGATGCCGGCGAGGAGCGCTGGTTCCGGCGTGTGCTCGGCGACGCCACCTACGTCTGCGTCGCGGATCTCGAGGACGAGCTCCTGCGCGCCGTCGGGACGCCGCGGGTCGAGGAAATTCTCGCGGCGCAGGGCGAGCTCGGCACCTTCCGCAACTTCCAGAACCAGCCCCACTGGCGCGGACGTCCCGTCGAGGCGCAGCTTCGGCGCTGGCTGCAGGCCTCCGACAATCGCGGCAAGCGCTACCCGCCGCTGCTCGTCGCGGCGCTCGAGCCGGACGAGATCCCGCCGCCGCTCGCGGGCGTGCTCTCGGCGTTCGGGTAGCGACGGGCGCCCGCTCCGGCGGCCGAGAAGCCGGGCGCCAAGGCGAGCCAGACGACGGCGAGCGACGCCGTCAGGAGGAGATCTAGGAGTGGATCTCCTCACCCCGGCGCGAGGCGTTTCTCAGGCTCTTCTTCGAGGTCTACGTCGATGCGATGAAGCGTGGCGAGGCGAGCCCGTTCGTCCGGAGTGGGTCGACTTCCTCGCGAATCGCATGGGACGATGCGACCGCGACGCTCCTGATCGCAGTGGTGCGGGGCCTCCTCCTCGACCGCCTCGCGACGGGCGAGAAGGCGAGAACCGATGCCGCGCTCGCCCTCGCCGCACGAACGCTTCCTCCCTTCTAGCTCTCGAGCCGCTGCCCGAACATCCAGCGGTGGCCCTCGAGGTCCTCCGCCGTGTAGATGCGGTAGCCGATGCCCGGCTCGTCCAGCCCGCGGACTACCCTCGCTCCGGCCTCGACGGCACGGGCGTGATGCGCGTCGACGTCGTCCACCTCGACGAAGAGGCCGTCGATCACCCACGGGTTGTCGTGCATCCGCCGCTCGATCTCGCAACTCTGGCGATGCGTGCGCGAGCCGACGTACCCCGCCGGCGTCGAGAGGAAGATCGTCGAGCCCTCGAGATCGAGCTCGGCGTGCCCGATCGTGCCGTCCTCGGCCGTCTGGCGCGAGTCGGCGTTCTCGACGGCGCCGAACGCGGCGCACAGCCAGTCGATCGCGGCGGCCGCGTCCTCGTAGCCGAGGAACGGGACGAGCCGCTGGGCCACTACTCCCCGTCGCCCTCCCAGCCCTCGAGTCGCTCGCGGAGGTCGCGAAGGAAGCGACCTGCGAGCGCGCCGTCCACGAGCCGGTGGTCGTACGTGAGCGTGATGTTCATCAGCGGCCGGATCGCGATCACGTCCTTGCCGAGGTCGTCCTCGACGACCCAGGGCCGCTTCACGAGCGCGTACGTCCCGAGGATGGCCGACTGCGGCTGGCTGATCACGGGCGTGCCGTGGAACGTGCCGTACCCGCCGGGGTTCGTGATCGTGAACGTGCCGCCCTGGACGTCGTCGGGCACGAGCTGCTTGTTGCGCGCCTTCGCGGCGATCTCGGCGATGCCGCGCGCCAGCCCGAGCAGGTTGAGGCCTTCGGCGTTGCGGATGACCGGGACGATCAGACCCTTCCCCTCGGCGAGCTCGACAGCGATTCCGAGGTTGACGAAGTTGCGCGTGACGATCGAGCCGCCGCGCATCTCGGCGTTGACGTAGGGGTAGTCGCGGAGCGTCTCGACCGAGGCCTTCGCGACGAACGCGAGGTAGGTGGGGTTCACGCCGTACGCCGCCTGGTACTCCTTCTTCAGCCGGTTGCGGACGTCCACGATGCGCGAGAAGTCGACCTCGATCGCGCTCGTGACGTGGGCGGAGGTGTCGAGCGAGCGGCGCATGTGCTCGGCGATCCCGCGCCGCATCGCGGTGATGGGCTCGACGGTCTCGCCGGGCAGCGTCTCGCCCGCGGCGACGGGCGCCGGGGCGGGAGGCTTCGGCGGGGCAGGCGCCGTCTCGGGCGTGGCCGGCGCGGCTGGAGCCTGCGGTTGCGCGGGGGCCGGCGCCTCGGGCTGCGCCTGCGCGGGTGCGGGAGCAGGTGCCTCCTGTGGCGGAGCCTGCCGGGCGCCGCCGGACTCGACGAAGGCGAGGATGTCCTTCTTCGTCACGCGCCCGCCCGAGCCCGTGCCGGGAACCTGGGACGGATCGATCCCGTGCTCGCCGGCGATGCGCGCGACGACCGGGGAGACGAACGCCTTGCCGTTGCCCGTCGGCGCCGGTGTCGCTGCTGCGGGCTCGGCGGCGGGAGGGGCCGCGGAGGGCTCGGGCGCGGTCGGCGCCGGAGTCTCGGCCGGGGAAGCGGCGTCGGCCTCGGCAGCGGCCTCCGCGGTGGCCGGCTCGGGCGGTGCCGCCTCCGGAGCACTCTCCTGCGCAGGAGCCTCTGCCGTGGCGCTGCCGCCGATCTGGCCGAGCTTCGTCCCGACATCGACCGTCTCGCCCTCCTGGACGAGGATCTGCGTCAGCGTCCCGGAAGCGGGGCTCGGCACCTCGGTGTCGACCTTGTCGGTCGAGATCTCGAGCAGCGGCTCGTCGGCCTCGATCTGCTCGCCCTCCTGCTTCAGCCAGCGCGTGATCGTCCCCTCCGAGACGGACACGCCCATCTGCGGCATCACGACGTCGACTGCGGTCTCCGTGGCCATTCCTCTCCTTCTAGTACTCCGCGAGGTCGCGCAAACCGGCGACGACGTCGTCGACCTGCGGGATGTATGCCTTCTCGAGCACCGGCGAGAACGGGACGGGCGTGTCGGGAGCGGCGAGCCGCTTCACGGGGGCGTCGAGGTCCTCGAACGCCTCCTCCGCGATCGTCGCGGCGATCTCGCCGCCGAACCCCCCGCTGCGCGTGTCCTCGTGCAGGACGAGCACCTTCGACGTCTTCCGCACCGACTCGAGCACCGCGGCCTTGTCCCACGGCATGACCGTGCGCAGGTCGACGATCTCGACCGAGACGCCGTCGGAGGAGAGCTGCTGCGCCGCTTCGTCGGCGGTGTAGACCATGGCGCCCCACGTGACGACCGACACGTCGTCGCCCTCGCGATGGATGCGTGCCTTGCCGAGCGGCGTCGTGTAGCGCTCCTCCGGCACCTCGCCCTTGATGCGCCGGTAGAGGTGCTTGTGCTCGAAGTAGAGGACGGGGTTCGGATCCTCGATCGCGCTGATCAGCAGCCCCTTCGCGTCCTCCGGCGTCGCGGGGCACACGCACTTGAGGCCCGGGATGTGCGCGAACGACGACTCCGGGTTCTGCGAGTGGAACGGACCGCCCGAGAAGCCGCCGCCCGACGGCAGGCGGATCACCATCGGCACCGGGGTTCCGGCGCGCCAGCGCTGCTTCGCCGCGACGGTGACGAGGTGGTCCCACGCGCAGGAGATGAAGTCCGCGAACTGCATCTCCGCGACCGGGCGGAGGCCCATGATCGCGGCGCCCGTGCAGCCGCCGACGATCGCCGTCTCGGCGAGCGGCGCGTCGATGACGCGCCACGGCCCGAACTCCTCCTGGAAGCCGAGCGAGACCTTGAAGGCGCCGCCGTAGACGCCGACGTCCTCGCCGATGAGGAAGACGCGCTTGTCGCGCCGCATCTCCGTGCGCAACCCGTCGGAAATAGCCTGCAAGTACGTGAGCTCGGCCATTATTTGTGGTGCGGCGTGTCGAGATCCTCGGGCGTCGCGTAGACGCCCTGCGTGAGGCCGGACGGGTCGGGCTGCGGGGACTCCTCCGCGCGCTCGAGCGCAGCGGAGAGGAGCCGCTTGACGCCGGCCGCGATCTCGTCCTCCTCCTCGTCGGTCAGGTCGGCGTTGTCGCGCAGCCAGGTGCGGAAGCGCTCGATCGGGTCGTTCTCGGCCCAGCGCTCGAACAGCGGCTTGGGGACGTAGAAGGCGTCGTCGTGGACGGCGTGGCCCTCCATCCGGAGCGTGAGGCACTCGAGCAGCGTCGGGCCGCCCCCGGCCCGCGCCTTGTCGATCGCGCGCTTGGCCTCGCGGTAGACCGCGAGGACGTCGGTTCCGTCGACCACGACCCCCTCGAAGCCGTACGCCTCGGCGCGGTCGGCCACGTGCTCGGTCGCGAACTCGAGGTGCGTCGGCGTCGAGTATGCCCACTGGTTGTTGTCGCACACGAAGACGACCGGCAGCTTGCGCGTCCCGGCGAAGGTCATCGACTCGTGCGCGTCGCCGCGCGCCGAGGCGCCCTCGCCGAACCAGCCGACGGCGACCCGCGACTCGTCGCGGATCCGGAAGGCGAGCGCGCAGCCGGTGGCCACCGGGAGCATGGCGGGCAGGTGGCTGACCATCGCGATCAGCCCGAGCTGCGAGTCGGCCATGTGGACGTTGCCGTCGCGGCCGTGCGTCGGCCCGTCCTGGCGGCCCATGTACTGCGCGAAGATCCGCCACGGCTCGACGCCGCGTGTGATGTGGACGCCCATGTCGCGGTGGAGCGGCGTCCCCACGTCTTCCGGCCCCATCGCCGTCGCGACGCCGACCGAGGCGGCCTCGTTGCCGCGGCCGGTGTAGAACGAGCCGGGGATCTTCCCCTGGCGGTAGAGGATGTGGCCCCGTTCCTCGACACCGCGAGTGACGAGCATGTTGCGGTAGACGGTGAGCAGGTCTTCGCGGTCGAGGCCCGCCTCGCGGACCTCGTGGAGCGAGCCTACGGGCCCGGCCTCTCTTGCGATCGCCATCGGCCGGAACCCTAGCGACCGGCCGCGCTGTCAGGCGCGGGGTCTCACCGCCCGGGCGGGGCCGGCTCTGCGGGCGTCGCTTCCAGGCCGGCCCAGTCGTGAGAGTCGCCGATTCGACGCAGACGTTCGCGGGTTTCGTCGTCGCAGAGAGCGCCGGCGAGCCCGGCCTCGTACGCGGCGCGCGGGGAGACGCCGAGCGAGGCCGCCGCCTCGTAGTCGCGGCCGAGGTCGGTGTCGAAGATCGCCGGGTCGTCGGTCGAGATCGAGCACCGGACGCCGGCGGCGACGAGCTGCGGCAAAGGGTGCTCCGCGAGCGACGGGACGATGCCCAGCCGGACGTTGGAGAGCGGGCAGACGTCGAGGACGGTGCCGCGGCCTGCGAGCTCGCTCACGAGGCCGGGATCCTCGACCGAGCGGATCCCGTGCCGGATCCGGTCGGCGGCGAGCGTCTCGAGCGCGCCGCGCACCGACTCCGCTCCGGCTCCCTCGCCCGCATGGGGGACGGAGGCGAGCCCACCGTCCCGCGCGAGCGCGAACGCGTCGGCGTACGGCTCGGGGGGATGTCCGTCCTCCGGGCCGCCCAGGCCGATCCCGACGACGCCGCGGTCGCGGTACTTCACGGCGTAGCGGGCCGTCGTGAGCGCGTCCTCGAGCGAGTAGACGCGCGGGATGTCCGGCGTCAACCGCACCTCGACCCCGTGCAGCTCGCGGGCCTCCTGCGCACCGTCGCAGTAGCCGGCGAACACCTCGTCGGAGTCGATGCTGTGCATGAGGCGCGGCGCGAAGATCGCCTCGAGATAGATCGCGCCGTGCGCCTTCGCCTCGGCCGCGTACGCCACGACCACCTCGCGGAAGTCGTCGTACCGCTGCAGCGCGCCGGTAGTGAGGACGAACAGCTCCAGGAAGTGCGCGAAGTCGCGGAACTCGACGCGCGCTTCGAGGTCGTCGGGCAGCGCGTAGTCGTTCCGCCGCGCGATCGGACGCAGCGTGTCCGGCCGCACCGTCCCCTCGAGATGGACGTGCAGCTCGATCTTGGGTGACGGCTCAGGCGCAGTGCTGGGCATAGAACGCAAAGTACTGCCGCATGTGCGCGTGCCAGTAGGCGTCGTCGTGTCCTCCCGGCCACACGTGGAGCTGCGCGTGGATCTCGTGCGCGTAGTGGACGGCGGCGTCGTGGAACGGATCGTCCGTACCGACGTCGATCCAGACCGGCGCGGAGTAGTGCGGCGGATGGTCGACGATGTCGTGCCGGGCGTAGTCCGCGGCGTCGTCGAAGGCGCCGGCCGCGCTGTCCGCGCCGCTGAACCAGAGCGCAGGCGAGTGGCCGCCGACGGCGCAGAAATGGCCCTCGGCGCCGAGGAGGAGCGCGCCGTAGCCACCCATCGAGATCCCGCCGAGTGCGACGCGCCCGTGCCTCGGAATCGCCTCGTCCAGCACCATCGATCCCCACTTCCCGTCGGCGCGGTTGTGCCAGTAGCTGTGGTCGCCGCCGTCGAGCAGGAGCACCACGGGCGCCCGCCGCCCCAGCGAGTGCAGGGCGTCGAAGAACGACTGGCTGAGGAAGGTCGACGGCCCCGCACTGCGCCCGTGCAGCAGGACGAGCGTCCACGCGTCGGGGTGCGCCGGCACGACGCGGATCTCGTGCAGGTCCCGGTGCACGAGGCGGCTGTGCAGCGTGTAGCGCTCGATGCGCGCGCCGCGCGTCGTCCAGTAGCCGCGAATCAGGTCCCGCACGACGACGTATGCCGCGACGGCCAGGACGGCGACCACGGCTAAGGTCAGGACGTGTCTAAAGCGGCGGACTGGCTGCGGGAAGAGCGTCGGAAGGTCCTCGGAGACTGGGTCGCATTCTGCCTCGGTTGCGGCGCGGCGCGCCGCTGGTTCGAGGAGTTCGAGGCTGAAGTGCCGTCCACCTGCCCGCAGTGCGGAGGCGAGGTCCGCCACCGCTGTCCGGGCTGCGGCGCCGCGTTCTCCTCGCTTGCCGTCGTCGACTGCGAGGAGTGCGGCGAGCCGGTTCGCCCGAACGAGCTCTTCGGCTCGAGGATCAAGCGGGCGCGGTGAAGGCGAACCCGGGCGGCAACGAGCAGCTGACCGCGGTCGCGGGAATCCTCCTCATCGTCTTTCTCGCGGTCGAAGGCGCGACGTTGCTCAACCTGCGGGCACTGCTCACGGTGCACGCCTTCGTCGGCATGTTTCTCCTGCCGATCCTGCTGCTGAAGCTGGGCAGCACCGGCTGGCGGATGGCGTCCTACTACCTCGGCCGGGAGGACTACGTGCGGCGCGGGCCGCCGGCCTTCACGCTGCGGGTCGTCGTGGCGCCGGTCGTGATCGCCTCGACGATCGCGCTCTTCGGGACCGGCATCTACCTCCTCGCGGTGCACGAGGTGCAGGGCACCGCGGTCGGGCTGCACAAGGCGAGCTTCGTCGTCTGGTTCGTGGCGACGTCGATCCACGTGCTCGCGCGACTCGTGCGCATGTCGGACGCGCTGCGCGCACGTTACCGGGGTCTTGGACTACGGCTCGGTCTCGTCGCCGTCACGCTCGTGGCGGCAACCGCCGTCGCCGCGACGACCCTTCCCGGCGCCGAGCATCTGCAGGACCGGATGTCCTCGCAGGTCGGCGTCGACGCCTCCTAGAAGAGGTCGCCCTCGCGGAAGCCGGGCACGACCGGGCCGCTCATGATCTGCGAGAAGCGGATGACCGTGACGAGATCGTCCGGGCCGACCTCGCGGTTGTAGAGCTGGCCGAGGAAGTTCCCCATCTCGTCGGTGCGGCGGATCTCCGGGTTGTCGTGCTCGATCTCCCGCGGCGACAGCTCGCCGAGCGTCTTCACCTCGACCTTGTCGATCACCGCGTCGAAGACGTGCTCGCGCGGGCTGAAGCGGACGCCGCAGAGGACGCGCACGACCATGCCCTTCTTGTACTTGCCGGACTTGTCGCCGAGGCGGATCGTGGCCGACTTGCGGCCCGACCGCAGCTGGTCGGCGACGAGCGGCGAGTAGAAGTTGAGGGCGTACACCGTGGCGGGAGTCTGCCAGCTACGGGTCCGACCGTTGGACGTGCGCGCGCGTGAGCTCGTCGGGCGTCGTGCAGCCGAGCAGACACAACGTGAGCGCGAGTTCGTCCCGCAGCAGCTCGAGGACGTGCCGGACGCCTTCCTCTCCCGCCGCCGCGAGCCCGAAGACCGGCGCACGGCCGGCGAGGACCGCCCGCGCACCGAGCGCCAGTGCCTTGGCGACGTCGGCGCCGCGCCGGATGCCGCCGTCGACGTAGACCTCCGCCCGGCCCGCGACCACCTCCGCGACCTCCGGCAGCGCGTCGAGCGTGGCGGGAACGCCGTCGAGCTGCCGTCCGCCGTGATTCGAGACGACGATGGCGGCCGCGCCGTGCTCGATCGCGAGTTCCGCGTCCTCCGCGGTGACGACCCCCTTCAGCACGACGGGCAGTCGCGCTTCGCCGGCGATCCACTCGAGATCGCGCCAGGAAACCGAGGCGTCGAGCAGCGCGAACTGGTCGGCCGGGTTCTGGGCCTCCGTGCCGATCGCCGCGCGGGCGTAGGGAAGCGGCAGGTCCGAGGGGATCTCGAAGCCGACTCGCAGGTCGCGCTCCCGCTGCGCGAGGCGCGGCGTGTCGACGGTGAGGACGATTGCGCTGCAGCCCGCCTCCGCGGCGCCCGCGAGATGCTCGCGCGTCACGCCGCGATCCTGGAACACGTAGAGCTGGCACCACTGCAGAAGTCCGGGCGCGGCGGCGGCGATCTCCTCGTGCGAGCGCGTCGAGAAGGTCGAGACCGCCATTCCCGCCCCGGCCGCTGCGGCCCCACGCGCCGTCGCGCACTCGCCGTCCGGGTGGTAGAGCTGTTGGTAGGCGACCGGTGCAACGACGACCGGCAGCGCGACCGACGTTCCGAGCACGGTCGTCGCCGTGGAGACCTCGGAGACGTCGCAGAGGACGCGCGGCCGGAACGTCCAGCGCCCGAAGGCCGCCCGGTTCTCGCGCAGCGTCCACTCGTCGCCCGAGCCGCCGACGAGGTATGCCCACTCCCCCGGCTCGAGTCGCTCCTCGGCGAGGCGCTCGTAGTCCGCGACGGAGAGGGGCGCCGCCATCGGCTACGACTCCGCCGCGCTGCGCCGGAAGACCTCGGCCGCAGCTTCGTGGAACCCGGTGGGAAGGCCGTGGGCGGCCAGGCTGCGGGCGATCTCCTCCATCTCGCCGCTCCAGCGCCAGCCCTTGCGCTGCGCCGAGCGCTCGGCGCTGCCGACCCGCTCCTCGAGCTCGGGAAGCGAGAGTCGCCACTCCTCGACCAGGACCTCCTCGACGCCCTCGGCCCGCGCCAGCTCCCGCATGGTGAGGAGCAGCGCCGCGCTGCCCTTCGTCCACCCGGCGTAGGCCGCCTTGACGGCCGAGGCCGTGCCCGGCTCGGCGGAGACGACTCTCGCCTCCACCCTCGTCCCGGCGAAGAGCGCGGCGACCTGTCCCGCCTCGGCGCCGGAGAGATAGAGCCGCGTCGTGCCGGGCCGAGTCGGAGGCGGTCCGACGACGCCGCCGTCGACGAACCGCGTCTGGAGGCGCGCGATCTCCCGTGTGGTGCCCGGAGAGATCGCGTTCGCATCGACGTAGATCCCGGCGAACTCCGCCGCCGCCCGCGCGACGTCGAGCGCGGCGTGAGGAGGACAGATCGAGAGCAGGATCTCGCAGCGGCAGCGAAGCTCCTCGGCGTCCCCGGCATCCTCGAGTCCGGCCGCCTCGGCCCGCCCGGCCGTGGCCGGGCTGCGGCCGGCGGATGCCCAGAGGACGGTCTCGCCGCGCTCGCGCAGGGCGCTGCCGACGGCGGCGCCCATCTCGCCGGGATGCAGGAGGCCGACCGTCGTCACGCCCCGATTCTCTCCAACGCCTTCGCGGCCATCTTGCGCTCGCCGTCGTAGGACAGGAGTCGCGGTGCCTCGTCGAGCGGCAGCCAGCTCGCCTCCGCCACCTCGGCTTGCATCGCCTCGTCGATCTCGCCGATCCGCCCGCGCCCCGCGCGCAGGAGGAAGAAGCTCACGACCTTGAAGATCCGCTCACCCTGCTGCTCCTCCCACCTGGCCGTGTAGACGTAGCGGACGTCGCCGAGCTTCTCGACGAGACGGCCCTCGACCCCGGTCTCCTCGCGCACCTCGCGCATGGCCGTCTCGGCCGCCGATTCCCCGGCGTCGATGTGCCCCTTCGGCAGCGCCCAGACGCGCTCGCGACCGCGGGGACGGATCGCCGCGACCATCGGCCGGCCGCGGATCGTCCGCACGAGCACGCCTCCGGCCGAGAACTCCCGTCGCACGATCCGGTTCTAGCAAGCCGGCGACGGTTGGCACTTGCACGGCTCGAGTGCCGACCGTACAATGCCTCCGGCACTCTCGAGTCGAGAGTGCCAGGAACCGTCACTGAGAGCAGTCAGGAGGCTCTGAATGAACCTGAAGCCGCTTGGTGACCGCCTCATCGTCGAGGTCCTCGAAGAGGAGGAGACGACGACGAGCGGCATCGTGCTTCCGGATACCGCGAAGGAGAAGCCGCAGCGCGGCCGCGTCCTCGCCGTCGGCCCGGGCAGCCGGGACGACAACGGAAAGTTCGTCCCGATGGACCTGGCGGAGGGCGACGAGATCGTCTTCTCCAAGTACGGCGGGACCGAGATCAAGGTCGGCGCCGACGACTACCTGATCCTGCGCGAGTCGGACGTGCTCGCCAAGGTCACGGGCGATCGCGAGCCGGCCGGCGCCACCGCGTAGACAAACGGAGGTCAGAAGAAGACATGGCTCACAAGGAGCTGAAGTTCAACGAGGATGCGCGGCGCTCGCTCGAGCGCGGCGTGAACATCCTCGCCGACGCGGTCAAGGTCACCCTTGGCCCGAAGGGGCGCTACGTCGTGCTCGACAAGAAGTTCGGCGCTCCGACCATCACGAACGACGGCGTCACGATCGCGCGCGAGATCGAGGTCGAGGACGTCTTCGAGAACCAGGGCGCACAGCTCGTGCGCGAGGTCGCCACGGCGACGAACGACGTCGCGGGCGACGGCACGACGACCGCGACCGTCCTCGCGCAGGCGATCGTCCGCGAGGGCATGAAGAACGTCGCGGCCGGCGCGAACCCGATGGCGCTCAAGCGCGGCATCGAG
>DATCYP010000080.1:0-12671 GCA_036526375.1 Gaiellaceae bacterium
AAAGCCGACGACGCCCGGCCGGAAGTGCCTGAGCCCAGCCCTGCCTATCCGCCGCCGGACGAGGGCAACCCGCCCGAGCCCGCGCAGGTACCGGAGCCGTATCCGCCTCCCGACGAGGGAACGCCGCCGACACCGGCACCCGATCCGGGGCGGATCGAGAGCGAATAGCGGCGACGGCTGGCGGCGGCGCTAGGCTCCGCCGCCATGGTCGGCGTCCACCATGCCGTCGCGTTCGCGGTCATCGCCGCGACGTTCGGCGCAGCGGTGGCGGGTGCCTGGACGTACTACCGGCGCCGCGAGCCGCGCGGGCTCCTCACGCATCTGCTCGCGCTCGCCCAGACGCTGCTCGTTGCCCAGGTCGGGATCGGGCTCCTGCTCCTCTCGAGCCACCATCGAGCTGCTGACCGGCTCCACTACCTGTACGGGACGCTCTCCCTGCTCGCCGTGCTCGCGCCGTGGATGTACGCGCCGGCCGAGCGGCGCGGACGGCTGGCCTGGTTCACCGGCGCTACCTTGGTGGCAGGAGCGCTCGCGGTGCGGGCGTACCTGACCGCAACATGAGTCGGTTCCCGCACATCAACCCGACCCTGCGGGGGTTCCTGATCCTCGCCGCGATCGCCGGGCTGGTCGTCGTCCTCCGGCTCGAGCAGACGTTGGCGACGCTGCTCCTCGTCGCGCGCGTCGTCTTCCTGCTCGCGATCCTCTACTTCGTCTACGTCATCTGGCGCGAGCGACGGGAGGGGATCTCGATGTGGTCGCTGCGCGCCCAGCTCGTGTTCTACGGCGCGGCGTTCGTTGCCGTCGCCGATGTCGGCCTCTACTGGTACGGCGGCGCGGTCGGCTACCAGATCCTCGCGTTCGTGGCGGTGCTCGCTCTGTGCGGATTCGCCATGTGGCGCACCTGGCGCGACCAGCACACCTACGTGTGACGTAACCCGCAGCGGCTGCACCGATGCCGCTTGTGGGAAAGCCGGGCCCCGCATCGCTCGCACCGCGGGACCCGGGGCCGCGCCGTCGCCGCCGCGACGATCTCGTCACGGGAGATCAGGAGCACCGCCAGTCCGTCGTCGGCGTCGAGCGACGCGAGATAGTCGTCCCGCGCCCGCTCGACGTCGGAATCCTCGCCGAGCAGGGCGCACAGGTTGTGGAGATGACGGCGGTTCATCGCGGCGCGAACACCGCCGTCATCGTCCGGCTCTCGAACACCGGTGTGCCCTCGAGCGTCCCGACCGGGTCGACGTCGACCGCGAGACGGTCGATCAGCGCACGCCCGCGCTCGGGATGCTCCCGCTCGCGGCCGCGGAAGAACACGATCGCCTTCACCTTCGATCCGTCCTTGAGGAAGTCGAGCGCCTGGTTGCGCTTCCACTCGTAGTCGTGCGACGCGATCTTCGGACGCAGCCGCACCTCCTTCAGCGAGACGTGCACCTGGTTGCGGCGGCTCTGCCGCAGCCTGCGTTCCTCCTCGTAGCGCCACCTGCCGTAGTCCATCGCGCGGCACACCGGCGGGTCGGAGTCCGCGGCGACCTCCACCAGATCGAGGTCGTGCTCGTACGCGTAGGCGCGCGCGTCGTCCGCGGCCATGACGCCGAGCTGGCTGCCGTCCTCGGCCACGAGCCGGACGGCTCCTGCGCCGATCTGTTCGTTGATCCGGGCCGTGACGCGGCGAACCTGCGCCGGACGCCCGGGCTTGCGTGCTCTACGCACCAGCGATCCCTTCTCTATGTGGCGAGGGGCGCAGGCGGCCCTCGTCACGCGTGCTAGCGCGCGGCCAGGCCGGTCGGGAGGGCGACTGCGCGGAGTTCGTTCTTCACGGCGCGGCCCTCCTTTCGTCGTGGACGGCCGGCGGCGCGAGTGTAGCTCGCGCGGTCGCTCGAGGCTAGGCCTCGACGCGGGCGGAGGCGCCGTCGAGCGCCGCGAGCGCCTGGCGAACCGGCACGAAGCGGCCGACGAAGATCGGCGTGTCGCGCTCGGTGTAGGCGGACGCCTCGCTGTCGCGGAGGCGCAGCATCAGGTGCATGAAATCCGCGGGCTCCTCACACTCGAAGGCCGTCATGAACTCCTGATCGTCGATCCCGAACGAGTACGTCGTGTGGTTCTTGATCCCGGGGAACTCCTCGCGGCCGATGCGGATGTGCTCCTCCATCGCCCGCTGTCGGTCGGCCTCGGGGAGCGCGTACCAGGGCCGCACCTTCACGAACGGGTAGACGACGAGGTAGGGGAGACCGTGCGGCGTGATCTTCCGCGCCTTGCGGGCGCTGGTGTACTGCGACGCCTTCGTGGTGGCGAGATACGAGTACGTCGTGTCGAGCCAGCCGGCCAGTGCGGTGCCGTTCAGCGCGGCGCCGAGCTCCTCGAGCAGCTCGTACCGCTCGGTGATCTTCCAGAGGAAGAAGTCGGAGTCGGGCCGCACGCCGGCCGTCGTGTACGCGCGCAGATGCTCGAAGCGGTCGGCGAAGTCCTCGACGACCTCCGCGAAGGCGTCCTTGTGCGCCTGGCGCTCCTCGGCCGGCAGCCGCCGCCAGGCCGGATCGACCCGGAAGAAGGTGTACGCGACGTACTGGCCCTCCATCGGCAGGATGGTAGCCGTGCCCTCGCATGTCGAGAACCAGCTCAGGTCGCTGCCCGCGAGGCCCGGCGTCTACCTCTTCCGCGACGCGGACGGCGCCGTGCTCTACGTCGGGAAGGCGAAGTCGCTGCGCCCGCGGGTGCGCTCGTACTTCCAGAAGACGACGGACGGTCGCGCGCAGATCCGCAGCCTGCCGGCGCGCGTCGCGGACGTGGAGGTGATCGTCACCGGCAGCGAGGTCGAGGCGCTCCACCTGGAGCAGAACCTCGTCAAGCGGCACAGGCCGCCGTTCAACGTCCGCCTGCGCGACGACAAGTCCTTCCCCTACATCGCCGTCACGGTCGAGGACGAGTACCCGCGCGTGATGTTCACCCGCGAGCGCCACCGCGCAGGGGTCTGGTACTTCGGCC
The DNA here is from genome assembly GCA_036526375.1 of Gaiellaceae bacterium. GTDB lineage: Bacteria > Actinomycetota > Thermoleophilia > Gaiellales > Gaiellaceae > Palsa-739. The sequence goes on from DATCYP010000080.1 coordinate 2,980, forward strand.
CCTACGCGAACGCGAAGAAGGTGCGCGAGACGCTCGACGTGCTCAACCGCGTCTTTCGCTACCGGCCGTGCGAGGGGCCGAAGCCGGGCCGCCACAGCGGCGTCCCGTGCCTCGACTACCACATCGACCGCTGCCTCGCCCCCTGCGTCGGCTACGTGTCGCAGGAGGACTACCGCGGCATCGTCGACGGCGTGATCGAGTTCCTCTCGGGCGACGTCAAACCGATCCAGCGCGAGCTCGAGCGGCGGATGCAGGAGGCCGCGGCGGAGGAGCGCTTCGAGGACGCCGCGCGCTATCGGAACAGGCTGTTCTCCGTCCAGCACCTCGTCGAGCGGCAGGCGGTGGAGCGGCAGTCGGTCGGAACGGTGGACGTGATCGGCTTCGCGGCCGAGGACGACCGCGCCGTCGTCCAGATCTTCCCGCTGCGCGGCGGCAAGATGGTCGACCGGCACTCCTTCCATCTCGAGAACTTCGGCGGTCAGGACGTGACGACGATCCTCGAGTCGTTCGGCCTCGAGTACTACGGGAGCGCGCCGAGCGTGCCGCCGCAGATCGTCGTGCCGCACGACGCGGGAGACCTCTCTGCGCTCGCGGAGCTCCTGTCCGAGCGGCGTGGCGCCCGGGTCGAGATCCGCACCGCCGAGCGGGGCGAGAAGCGCCGGCTGCAGCGGCTCGCCGACGAGAACGCGCTCCACGTGCTGACGAGCGACCTCGCGCAGGGCGAGCAGCGGCGGCTGCGCCGTGTCGAGGCGCTCGAGCAGCTCCGCGAGTCGCTCAACCTCGAGTCGCTGCCGCTCCGGATCGAATGCTTCGACGTCTCGACCGCGATGGGGCAGGACAACGTCGGCTCGCTCGTCGTCTTCCAGGACGGGCTACCGAAGAAGGCGCACTACCGCAAGTTCGCGATCCGCGGCCAGGAGGGGATGGACGACTTCGCCGCGATGGGGGAGATGGTCTCGCGGCGGTTCGCGCGGCTCGCCGCGGGCCCGGCGGCGGAGGACTACGACGAGTCGTTCGCGGCGACGCCGAACCTCGTGGTCGTCGACGGCGGCAAGGGCCAGCTCGCGGCTGCGCTGGCGGCGATGCAGGCGTTCGACCTGCCGCGCGTCGCGGTGATCGCGCTCGCCAAGCGGGAGGAGGAGGTCTTCGTGCCCGGGCGCGCTCAGCCCGTCGTCCTCTCGCGGCACGACCCGGGCCTGCAGCTGCTGCAGCGCATCCGGGACGAGGCGCACCGCTTCGCGGTCGGCTTCCACCGGCAGAGGCGCGAGGCGCGCGGCTTCGCATCGCTGTTCGACGAGCTCGAGGGCGTCGGCCCGGCGCGGCGGCGCGCGCTCCTCAACCACTTCGGCTCTGTCGACGCGATGCTCGCCGCGACGCCGGAGGAGCTCGAGGGTGTGCCCGGCGTGCCGGCGAAGGTCGCGCGCAGCGTCTACGCGCAGCTCCACAAGGCTGGTGGTGGGGCCGGACGTGGCTGAAACGGTGACGTCCGCGGGGCCGTCGACGGCCCTGCGGCTGATCCGTCACCGGAACTTCGGGCCGTACTTCGTCGGGAACGCGGCCTCCGCGAGCGGGACGTGGTTCCAGAATCTCGCCGCGTCCCTCTACGTGTTCCAGCACACGCACTCGCCGTTCCTGCTCGGCGTGCTCCAGTTCGGCAACTTCATCCCGGTGCTGCTGCTGGCCCCGTGGAGCGGGAGCGCCGCCGACCGGTTCGACCGGAAGCGGCTGCTGCTCGTGACGCAGGTCGCGTCGACGGCGTTGAGCGCCGCGCTCGCTGCGCTGACGTGGGCGGGCCTCGACTCGGTGCCGCTCGTGATCGCGTGTGCCGTGGGACTCGGTGTCAGCAGCGCGTTCAGCGCGCCGGCGAGCCAGGCGCTGATCGGCGACCTCGTCCCGCGTCGTGACCTGCAGTCGGCGGTGGCGCTCAACTCGATGACGTTCAACCTCGCGCGGGCGATCGGCCCGACGCTGGGCGGGATCTCCGTCGACCAGCTCGGCTTTGCGCCGTCGTTCGCGATCAACGCCGCGTCGTATCTCGTCCTCGTCCTCGGCCTCGCGTTCGTCCAGCCTCGGGCGCGGGAGCTCGCGGGGCGCGGCGCCGCGAAGCTGCGCGAGAGCCTGCGGCTCGTCCGGGAGCAGCCGCGCCTGCTCGCGTTCCTGCTCATCGTCGCGGCGGTCGGCTTCGCCTCGGACCCGGTCAACACCGAGTCGCCGGCGTTCGCGAGCGAGTTCGCGCTCCATCCACCGTCACGCTGGGCGGGGATCATCGTCGGCGCGTTCGGCGCGGGCGCGGTGACGGCGGCGTTCGTCGTCGCGGGCCGCGTGGCCGGAACGCGCCGGCGGATGGTCGGCACGCTCTCGCTGCTCGCCGCCGGGATCGTCGGCTTCTCCCTCTCGCGGACGATCTGGCTCGGGCTCGCCTTCCTCGCCTTCGCCGGCTTCGGCTACCTCGCCTCAAACGCCTCGGCGAACAGTCGCCTCCAGCTCGGCGTCGCCGAGCACCAGCGCGGCCGGATCATGGCGCTGTGGAGCGTCGCCTTCCTCGGCCTCCGGCCCGTCGCGAGCCTGCTCGACGGCGCCCTCGCCGGGACGTTCGGAGTGCGCACCGCGGGCGTCGTCCTCGCGCTGCCCGCGTTTGCCTGTGCGCTGGCGATCCTCGGTGCGCCGCGGCTCGCGCGCTACCGGCCGGCGTCCGCGTCGGGTCCGAGGAACGGGTAGCGGTAGTCGCGCGGCGGCACGAACGTTTCCTTGATCGTGCGCGGGCTTACCCAGCGGATCAGGTTCCACATCGACCCGGCCTTGTCGTTCGTGCCCGAGGCGCGTGCCCCGCCGAACGGCTGCTGGCCGACGACGGCGCCCGTCGGCTTGTCGTTGACGTAGAAGTTGCCGGCCGCGTAGCGGAGCCGCTCCCGCGCCGTCTCGACCGCGCGCAGGTCGCGCGCGAAGACGGCGCCGGTGAGGCCGTAGCTCGTCCCCTTGTCGACGAGGTCGAGCGTGTCCTCGTAGCGGGAGTCGTCGTAGACGAAGGCCGTGACGACCGGGCCGAACAGCTCCTCCTTCATCGTCCGGAAGTCCGGGTCTGAGGTCTCGATCACGGTGGGCTGGACGAACCAGCCGTCGCTGTCGTCGTAGCTGCCGCCGGCGACGATCGACGCCGTCCCGTCGGCCGCCTTCGCCTCCTCGATCGCCTCCTTCTGCGTCGCGAAGGAGCTTGCGTCGATCACGGCGCCGAGGAAGTTCGAGAAGTCGGCCACGTCGCCCATCTTCATCTCGCCGATCTCCTCGGCGACCTGCTCGCGCACCTGCGGCCAGAGGCTCGCCGGCGCGAAGACGCGCGAGGCGGCGGAGCACTTCTGGCCCTGGTATTCGAAGGAGCCGCGGAGGATCGCGGTCGCGAGCGCCTCGGCGTCGGCACTCGGGTGCGCGACGATGAAATCCTTGCCGCCGGTCTCGCCGACGATGCGCGGGTAGTTGCGGTAGCTGGCGATGTTGTCGCCGACCGTCTTCCACATCCCCTGGAAGACGGGCGTGGAGCCGGTGAAGTGGATGCCGGCAAGGTGCTCGCTCGCGAGCGCGGGGTCGCCGACCGCGGCGCCGGAGCCGTAGACGAGGTTGATCACGCCGGGCGGCAGGCCTGCTTCCTCGAAGAGCTTCATCAGGAAGTGGGCGCTGACGGCCGCCGTGGAGGCGGGCTTCCAGACGACCGTGTTGCCCATGAGCGCCGCCGAGGCGGGGAGGTTGCCAGCGATCGCGGTGAAGTTGAACGGCGTGACCGCGAAGACGAAGCCCTCGAGCGGACGATACTCGAGCCGGTTCCAGACACCGGGTGAGGAGATCGGCTGCTCCTCGTAGATCCGGGTCATGTAGCTGACGTTGAACCGCCAGAAGTCGATGAGCTCGCAGGCCGAGTCGATCTCGGCCTGGTGCGCGGTCTTGGACTGGCCGAGCATCGTGGCTGCGTTCAGCGTCTGCCGCCAGGGGCCGGCGAGGAGCTCGGCCGCCCTGAGGAAGACGGCGGCGCGGTCCTCCCACGGCGTCCGCGACCAGTCCTCCCACGCGTCGGCCGCGGCGACGATCGCGCGATCGACCTCGGCGGCGGCGCCCTTGTGGACGTCGGCGAGGACGTGGCTGCGCTTGTGGGGCATGACCGCCTCGAACGTGTCGCCGGTCCGAACTTCGTCGCCGCCGATGACGAGTGGGATCTCGAGACGCCGGCCGGAGAGGTCGTCGAGGCGGCGGCGGAGCTCGTCGCGCTCTGGGCTGCCCGGCTCGTAGCCGAGTACGGGCTCGTTGTGGGGCTCGGGTACGCGGGGGACGCCGTGGGTGCTCATGCGGCGATTCTAGGATTCGTGGTCGTGGCGGTGACGCAGGTCGCCTACGAGGCGGAAGGTTGGGGCGTCGGCGAGCTCGTGGTCGCCGACGGGCGCGTCGTGTGGCACGAGCTCCCCTGGCCCCGTGCGGAGCGGCCAGAGGGGGGCGGGGCGGGGCGCGCCGAGGACCCATCCCAAACCCCCACCCACCCGGGGCTAGGGGCCGTCGTACCAGAGGAACCGTCGGGGCGGGATCGAGGCTTCGTGGCGGAAGTCGTGCAGCTGCTGCAGGCGTATTTCGCGGGCGAGCGGCCGCCGCTCGAGGCCGTGCCCGTCGAGCTCGACTACGAGACGCCGTTCCTCTCGCGCTGCGCCCACGCGCTCCGGACGATCCCGCGTGGCGAGGTCGTCACCTACGGGGAGCTCGCCGCGCTCGCAGGCACGCCCGGCGCCGCGCGCGCGGCCGGCAGCTTCTGCGCGCGCAGCCACCTCTCGATCTTCGTGCCCTGCCACCGGGTCGTCTCCGCCACCGGCCTCGGCCCGTACGGCTCCTACGGCACCGGCTACAAGCGCCGCCTGCTCGCCCTAGAGGGATATGCCGACGCTGTCTGACGACCTGCGCGAGGAGCTGGCGGCGATCGCGCCCGCGAGCGAGTGTGACCGGCTCGCCGAGCTCTCCGGGTTGTTCCACGTTGCCGGACGGGCGCATCTTCGCGGTCGCGGCAGCGTCGACGTCCACCTCGACGTCTCGAGCTCGACCGTCGCGCGCCGCGCCTTCGCGCTGCTGCGCACGGGCGGCGTCCGCTCCGAGATCCGCACGTACCCGCGCCGCGCGTTCGACCGGGCGACGCGCTACCAGCTCCACGTCGAGGGTTCGGAGGACGCCTACGCGACGCTCCACCGGGCCGGTGTGCTCGACCGCTCCCACCGCCCTCTGGGCAGCCCGCCCCAACGCGTGGTCGCCCGCCGATGCTGCGCCGCCGCGTACCTCCGAGGCGCGCTGCTCGGCTCGGGAACGCTCAGCGGGCCCAGAGGCCCGCACCTCGAGATCCGGACGGCCGAAGCCGACGGCGCTCGCTTCCTCGCGGCGCTCGCAGCGCGCCTCGGCGGCGAGCTCCACGTCCAGGAGCGAAGCTCGCACGCGACCGCGTACGCCAAGGGAACCGAGGCGATCGCGGACGTGCTGGTCGCCGCCGGCGCCGTCGATCTCGTGCTCGCGCTCGAGGAACAGGCCGTGCTCGCGGCGACGCGAGCCGACGCCAACCGCCTCGCGAACGCCGACCACGCGAACCTCGTGCGCACGGGCCGCGCGGCCCACGCCCAGCTCGAGGCGCTCCACCGGCTCGATCTCGACGCGCTCCCCGACGATCTGCGCGAGATCGCACTCCTCCGCCTCCGCCATCCGACCGCGTCGACCGCCGAGCTCGCGCGCCGCTGCAAGCCCGGCCTCTCGAAGGCGGCCGCCTACCGGAGACTCCGCCGCTTGCAGGAGCTCTCAAGCTCGTGAACTAGCTCGTTATCCGTTGCAAGTCGTCTGGCGCGGCAACAGGCGGCGAGTCATACTCGCCGTGGCGGGTTCCTGCTCGTCCGGCAGCGGATTCAGACCCCGTCCGCTGTCTGGTCTCGAGCGGGTGAGGGACCGGGAGGGTCGTCCTCGGAGCTTCCCGGTCCGCCCGCCAGCCTGCAGAGGCGACGGATTTCGCCCGCACCGACGCGGTTAGACTCGACTGGCAACCAACGAGAGGGGCTCCGAGATGGCGAAGACCAGGGTCGGGATCAACGGCTTCGGCCGGATCGGCCGGAACTTCCTTCGTGCGCAGCTGCAGCACGGCGGCGACTTCGAGATCGTGGCCGCGAACGACCTCGGCGACGCACGCACGATGGCGCACCTGCTGAAGCACGACTCGGTGCTCGGCAATCTCGACGTCCCGGTCGAGGCCGGCGACGGCGCGATCATCGTCGACGGTCACGAGATCAAGCTGCTGTCCGAGCGGGACCCGGCCGACCTGCCCTGGGCGGATCTGGGTGTCGACGTCGCGATCGAGTCGACCGGGCTGTTCACGAATCGCCCGGACGCGGAGAAGCACCTGCAGGCGGGAGCGAGGAAGGTCGTCATCTCCGCTCCGGCCACCGATCCGGACATCACGATCGTGCTCGGCGTCAACGACCGCGAGTACGACCCGGAGCAGCATCACATCGTCTCGAACGCCTCCTGCACGACGAACTGCGTCGCGCCGGTGGCGAAGGTCCTGCACGAGGAGTACGCGATCGAGCGCGGGTTCATGACGACGATCCACGCGTACACGAACGACCAGCAGACGCTCGACCTGCCGCACAAGGACCTGCGCCGCGCCCGCGCTGCCGCGATCAACCTCATCCCGACTTCGACGGGCGCCGCCCGCGCGATCGGCCTCGTGCTGCCCGACCTGAAGGGGAAGGTCGACGGGATGTCCATGCGCGCGCCGGTGCCGACGGGCTCGATCGTCGATCTCGTGGTCCAGGTCGGCGCCGAGCCGACGGCGGAGCAGGTGAACGAGCTCTTCCGCTCGCACGCCGACACGGGCGATCTCGAGGGGATCCTCCAGTACACCGACGAGCCGATCGTCTCGACCGACATCGTCCACTCGTCGTACTCGTCGATCTTCGACAGCGGCCTGACGATGGCGAACGGGAACCTCGTCAAGGTCTTCTCGTGGTACGACAACGAGTGGGGCTACAGCTGCCGACTCGTCGACCTCGTCGCGCGGATCGGCCAGACGCTGCCGTCGCCGGTGGCCGCGTAGCGTCGGCCCGATGCGTCTCCCGCGCTCGGTCCGCGACGCCGACGTCGCGGGGAAGACGGTGCTCGTCCGCGCCGACCTCAACGTGCCGCTCGAGGAGGGCCGCGTCGCCGACGACACGCGGATCCGAGCCTCGCTGCCGACGCTCGAGCTTCTGCTCGAGCGCGGCGTCGCGGAGCTGCGCGTCTGCTCGCACCTCGGCCGGCCGAAGACCGACGAGGACCGCGCGAAGCTCGCGCTGGCGCCGGTCGCGGCGCACCTGCGAGGGCTCCTGCCGGACGAGCGCGTCCGCGTGCTCGAGAACACGCGCTTCGACCCGGGCGAGACGAAGAACGACGAGCGCTTCGCGCGGGAGCTCGCCGACGGCTGCGACCTGTACGTGAACGACGCGTTCGGCTCGGCGCACCGCGCGCACGCGTCGACCGAGGCCGTCGCTCATCTGCTGCCGGCGTACGCCGGGCTGCTCCTGCTCGCGGAGCTCGAGCATCTCGGCCGTCTGCTCGGCGAGGTGGAGCGGCCGTTCGTGCTCGTCTCCGGCGGCGCGAAGGTGGAGGACAAGCTCGGGGTCCTCCGCAATCTCGGCGGCCGGGCGGACACCGTCCTGATCGGCGGCAAGATGGCCGAGGAGCTGCGTGCAGGGAACCCGCTCGACTTCGAGGTCGAGCTGCCCGTCGACGTGGTCGGCGCGGCCGGGTTCGCGGCCGACGCGGAGTCGCGCGTCTGCGGCTTCGCCGAGCTGCCGGAAGGCTGGCTCGGCCTCGACATCGGGCCCGAGACCCGCGGGCGCTTCGCCGAGCGGCTCGCCGGCGCCCGGACGATCTTCTGGAACGGCCCGATGGGCGTCTTCGAATGGCCGCCTTTCGCGGAGGGGACGAAGGCGGTCGCCGAGGCGGTGGCGACGAACGATGCCGCCTTCTCCGTCGTCGGCGGCGCCGACTCGGTGCGGGCGCTCAACGAGCTCGGCCTGGCCGACCGTGTCTCCTGGGTCTCGACCGGCGGGGGCGCGAGCCTCGAGCTGCTCGAGGGCAAGGAGCTGCCGGGTGTCGCGGCCATCCCGAGCGCGTAGCTCCTACCGCGGCGTCGGATCGAGGTAGACGTCGCTCACGTCCGGGACGGCGCGTCGCAGCTCGGCATCCACCTCCTCCGCCATGCGCTCGATGCCGCCACCGTCGACGCCGTCGGCGAGATCGATGCGTGCCGCAACGAGGAGGGAGCGGGGACCGACGTACATCGTGCGCAGGTCGACGAGCCGCTCCACCTCGTCGCGGGCCTCGACCGCCTCGCGGATCGCGTTCCGGTCGCGCTCGCGCGCCGCCTCTCCGATCAGGAGCCCCTTCACGTCACGGCCCAGCGCGACCGCGACCGCCACGAGCAAGAGGCCGATCAGGATGGCGGCGCCGGCGTCCCAGCGATGGCTGCCCGTGACCTGCTGCAGGAGGATGCCCCCGAACGCGAGTACGAGGCCGACGAGCGCGGCCGCGTCCTCCGAGAAGACGGTCTTGGTCGTCGGCTCCTTGCTCCAGCGGACGAACTCGAGCAGCCGCATCCCGGCCTCGCGGGCGGCGGCGCGCGTCTGGCGCAGCGCCCGCACGAACGAGACTCCCTCGGCGACCGCGGCGACGCCGAGGATGAGATAGCTCACCCAGAACGACCCTGCCTTCTCGCGGCTCTCGAACATGCGCATCACCCCCTCGCCGAGCGAGAAGATCGCGCCCGCGAAGAAGATCATCACGGCGACGAGGAACGTCCAGAAGAAGCGCTCCTTCCCATAGCCGAACGGGTGCTGCTCGTCGGCCTCGCGGTCGCCGAGCCGCAGCGAGACGAGCATCAGTCCCTGGTTCGCGGTGTCGGCGATCGAGTGCGCGCCCTCGGCGAGCATGGCGGCGGAGCCGACGGTGACGCCGCCGACGAGCTTGGCGAGCGCGATCAGGGCGTTCGCCGCGAGCGCGATCAGGACGGTGCGTCTCTCGCCTTGCATCCCACGGCCATGCCCGTACGATGCGCTCGCCATGCTGATCGCGGGCAACTGGAAGATGTTCCGCGGGCCGGAGCCGTCCGCGCTCGCCGGAATCGACGCCGTCGTCTGCCCGCCGTTCACGCGCCTGCGCGACTGCGTCGTCGCGGGTCTCACGACCTACGCGCAGAACGTCCACTGGGAGCCCGAGGGCGCGTACACCGGCGAGATCTCGGCGCCGCTGCTGCTCGAGCTCGGCGTCGTGGGCTCGCTCGTCGGACATTCCGAGCGGCGGCAGTACTTCGGCGAGACCGACGAGACGGTCGCGCGGCGCACCCGCGCGGCTCTCGACGCCGGCCTGCGCGTGATCGCCTGTGTCGGCGAGACGCAGGAGGAGCGCGAGCGCGGCGAGACCGAGGACGTCCTCCGCCGCCAGCTCTCGGTGCTCGAGCCCCACCCCGAGCTCGTCCTCGCCTACGAGCCCGTCTGGGCGATCGGCACCGGTCTCACCGCCACGCCGGACATCGCGCAGGACGCGCACGCCTTCATCAAGTCGCTGCTCGACACGCCCGTTCTCTACGGCGGCTCGGTCAAGCCGGACAACGCCGGCGCGCTGCTCGCGCAGCCGGACGTGGACGGCGCACTCGT
>DATCYP010000081.1:0-4565 GCA_036526375.1 Gaiellaceae bacterium
CGGCCGGGAGCAGTCCCAAGCGGGCTTTAAAGAACCTTTGCAGAGAGGTGGAGCGGCACCCCGCAGGTGCAGCGGGGTGCCGCTCTGGGCCTAGTGGTGCGCGAACGGGAATGCAACCACTCGGCGGGAGGACACGCCGCCCAGGGCCGGGTCACCCGGCTTCGATGCGCGCACGAAGACCGCCAGAAGGCGCTGATGCCGGCTGGCGGGGAAGCCGCTTCGCCGCGCCTCCGTGAGCGTGACCGAGCCGTCCGCTCCCGTCGTCCCCTGCGCCACTGCGAACTGGTTGTACGGGATCGCGGTTGCGAAGACCGTCGCTCCCTGGACCGGCCGAGTGTCACACGCCTGGATCACGACGCGGATTCGGATCGTGTTCGTCGAGCGGGTCAGGGACGGCGCGATCGCCGCGCTGGCGATCTGCAGGCGCTCGGGCGGGACGAGCGAGGCCACCGGGATCGTCCCGGTAGCGCTCGGGCAGCCGCTCGTCGGCACGACCGCCGACGCCGCGGACGTCGCCGAGCTACTGCCGTCGGCGTTTCGCGCCGTTACCGTCACGCGGAGCGTGTGGCCCACGTCGGCGCTCGTGACGGTGTAGATCCTCGCAGTTGCGCCTCCGATCGCGATGCACGCGGCTCCGGTGGCGTCGCAGCGACTCCACCCGTAGTGGAACGACGTCGGACTCCCGCTCCACGTCCCCCGGGTCGCAACGAGAGTGCTCCCGACCACGGCCGTGCCGGAGATGGCCGGCGGTTTCGTGTTCTTGGGGACGGCGGTGCTCGCGGCCCGACCGCTTCCAGGCTGCCCGAAGACGGCCCCGAGCAGGACGCCGACGCCCACCGCCAGCACGAGTCCCAGCCTTGTTCGCGTGAGGTGCTTCCGTAGCATGGCCAGCTCCTTCGGTCGTTCAACTGTGTGAACGTCCTACCGCGCGGAACCCTGCGCGTAACGTCTCGGGCGCAGTTCCTTGCAGAATCCTTCTAAGTCGGGAGCGCGCTTGCGGCGTGCCGAGCGAGGTCGATCAGCGGCTGCACGGCGAAGAGAGAGCCGACCGAGACGGCAAGCGCCGCGCCGACCGCGATGTGCAGGAGCTTCTCGGCGGCCGGCGCCCCGCCGCTGACGGCGACGCCGCCGCCCGGCTGCACCTGCAGCTCCTCCGAGGGACGCATGTACATCGCGCGCACGATCCCGAGGTAGTAGTAGAGGCTGACGAGCGTCGCGAGCACGCCGACGATCACGAGCCAGACCCAGCCGTGCCGGTACGCGGCCGCGAAGACGTAGAACTTGCCGACGAAGCCGCCGCCGAGCGGCAGTCCGGCGAAGCCGAACATGAAGAACCACATCGCGACGCCGAGGAACGGCCGTTCCCAGCCGAAGCCGGCGAGGTTCTCGAGCGTGACCGGAACTCCAAGCTCGCGCTCCCGGGCGGCGACGATCGCGAACGAGCCGAACGCCATCGCCGAGTAGGGGACGAGGTAGTACATGAGCGCGCGGCCGCCGAGCGCGCTGCCGGCGCTCACGGCGATCAGCATGAAGCCGGCGTGCGAGATCGACGAGTAGGCGAGGATCCGCTTCACGTTCCGCTGCACGAGCGCCGCGAAGTTGCCGATCGCGAGCGACGCGGTCGCGACGATCGCGAACGCCCAGCCCCAGAGGCGACCGTCGTGCGGGAAGGCCGTCGTCATCAGCCGGAACGTGAGGAGGAGGGCGGCGACCTTCGTTCCCGACGACATCCAGGCGGTCACGGTCGTCGGGGCGCCTTCGTAGACGTCGGGCGTCCACATGTGGAACGGCGCCGCCGACATCTTGAAGCCCAGCCCCGCGACGATCAGCGCGATCCCGACGACGACGAACGTGTCGCCGGTGAGACCCTTCGCGGCGACTGCTGTGGCGATCCCGTGGAACGAGACCGTCCCGGTCGACCCGTAGACCAGCGCGGAGCCGAAGAGGAGCGCGCCCGCGCCGAACGACCCGACGATGAGGTACTTCAGCCCGGCCTCCAGGGAGCCCTCCAGGTCGTAGTCGATCGCGCACAACACGTAGAGGGCGATCGAGAGCCACTCGAGCGAGAGGAAGAGGACGATGAGGTTCGCCGCGCCGACGAAGAACGCCATCCCGGCGGCCGAGGCGAGCAGGAGCGCGAAGAACTCCGCCACGTGGTCGTCGCGCCGCTCGGGGTCGGCGCCGCGGCCCCATTCGGGGATGTGCTCGTAGCCGACGAGCGCGGTCGCGAGGCCGGTCGCACAGAGGATGATCTGGCCGAGCGCGGTCCAGCGGTCGCGGTAGAAGGCGCCGGAGACGATCGTGTGCCCGTGGGCGCTGTCGACGTAGAGCCAGATCGAGAGGACGAGCCCTGCGGTGAAGCCGGCCACGGCGAAGCCGGCGGCGGCAAGCCGGCGGATCGCTCGAGGGACGAGCACCGCGCACAGGAGGGCGAAGAACGACGAGCCGACGAGCGCAAAGATCGGGCCGAGCCCGAACCAGTCGATGTGCGTCGTCTGCAGGCTCACTTGAACTGTCCCTTCACCGTTGCCGTCGGGCTCGGGCCGAAGAAGGAGTGGTGGCTGATCCCCGCCGGCCACGCAGAGAGCGCGATCAGCACGCCGACGAGCGGGACGACGAGCGCGAGCTCGCCCGGCCGCAGGTCGAGCGCCTCGTCCGCGACCGTCGAGCCGCGCGCCTCGTGCAGGACGGCCGAGATCAGTCGCAGCATGTACATCGCGGCCAGCACGATCGCGCCACCGCCGATCGCCGCCCACCACCAGGCGCGCTGGAATACGCCGGCGAGGATGAGGAACTCGCCGGCGAATGCGGCGGAGCCGGGGACGGCGAGCGAGATGATCCCGACAGTCATCAGCAGCGTCGCGAGCGCAGGTCTCCCGCGCGCCATCCCGCCGAGCAGCCTGAACTCGCCGGTCGTCGTCCGGCGCTCCACCGCACCCGCGATCAGGAAGAGCGAGGTCGAGATGAGCCCGTGCGCGACCATCTGCAGCACTGCGCCGTCGAAGCCGAGGTCGCGGCCGGCGAAGAGGCCGAGCGCGATCAGCCCCGACTGGGCGAGCGAGGAGTAGGAAACGACGTCGCGGAAGTTCGTCGCGCGGAATGCGAGCAGCGAGCCGTACACGAGTGCCGCCGCGGCGAGCGCGAGCACGGCCGTCCGGTAGAAGGACGTCGGGTCCGGGAACTTCGCGATCGCGATGCGCAGCATCCCGTAGAGACCCGCCTTCGCGATCACGCCGGAGAGCACCGCCGACACCTCCGCCGGCGCCTCGCGGTACGCGTCGGGCAGCCAGCCGTGGAAGGGGAAGAGCGGCGCCTTGATGACGAAGGCGAGCATGAAGCCGAGGAAGAGCCACCTGCTGGCACTGGTCGGTCCGTCGATCAGGTCGAACGTTCCGGCCTTGAGGCCGTAGACGACGATTGCCGCGAGCATGATCAGCGATCCCGCCATCGTGTAGATGACGAGCTTGATCGTCGCCTCCATGCGCCGCGCGCCGCCCCAGACGCCGATCAGGACGTACAGCGGAATCAACATCGCCTCGAAGAACGCGTAGAACACGATCAGGTCCTGCGCCATGAACACGCCGACCGTCGCTCCGGTGAGCAGGAGCATCAGCCCGAAGTACGCGCGCGAGCGGTCGCGGCCGACCCAGAAGCCGTAGCCGATGCACGCCGCCATCGAGACGACGGTGAGACCGACGAGCCAGAGGGAGAAGCCGTAGATGCCGACGTGGTAGGAGACGCCGAGGTCGCCGAACCAGGTTGCCCGCTCCTCGAACTGGAGACCGGTGCGCGAGAAGTCGAACCGCGCGGCCTGCTCGATCCAGAAGCCGACCTCGGCGAGCGACAAGAGCATCGCGAGCGCCCCGGTCGCGTAGCGCGAGAGCGGCAGCAGCCAGATCAGGATCGCTCCCGCGACCGGGAGCCAGATCAGGATCGAAGTGAGGGACGAGGCGCTCATTTGGCGATCAGGAAGGCGAGGACGACGGCTGCGGCGCCGCCGGCGAGGAAGAGGACGTAGGTGCGCAGGAGCCCGGTCTGGATCCGGCGGACGACGCCGCCCGTCTCCATCGTCGCCTCGCCGAGGTCGGGGCCGGTCTGGAGGATCACCGGCTCCTCGATCTCACGGCGCAGGCCGTTCGCGACGGCGACGCCTGGTCTGTAGAAGACGGCGTCGTACAGCTCGTCGAAGTAGAACTTGTGCTCGAGGAGCCGTTGGAGGGACGGCGCGGCCGGGATCTCGATCCTCTGCTCGGAGTAGATCGCCCACGCGATCCCGATGCCCACGAGGCCGGCGATCACGGTGGCGGCGGAGGTGAAGTACTCCTGCGTCGACGTGGGCTCGGCGGCTGCGAGCGTCTGCGCCGCCGGGGCCAGCCAGTCGGTGAACGGGTGCCAGCGCGGCGACCACTGGAGCCAGCCGCCGACGGTCGCGAGCACGGCGAGCACGCCGACCGGCACGAGCATCGTCCACGCGCCCTCGCGTCCGTGGTGGTCGTGGTAGTGCTCGCGTACGAACGGGCTCGGCTCGCCGGGGAAGACGAGGAACCAGAGCCGGAACGTGTAGA
>DATCYP010000082.1:0-12385 GCA_036526375.1 Gaiellaceae bacterium
CGTCGCTCGCGGAGCTGAGCGAGCAGGGCATCGAGCCGGAGCGCGAGCCCTACCGCGTGCGCGAGGGTGGCTCGCTCATCTGCTTCGTCCAGGATCCGGACGGCTACCGCATCGAGCTGATCGACCGCAGCGGAAAGTAGCTGCAAACAGGCTCGATCTGGACGTAGAATCGCGACGTGCGGAAGTGGTGTGTGGCGCTCGGGCTCGCGGCGGTGGTGCCGGTGCTGGCGCTCCCGCAGCTTGCGAACGCCAAGGGCTACGGCCCGTTCCGCGTCGTTTCGGAGTCGGGAAAGGTCGGACGTATCCGGGGCGCAAGCGCCAAGGCGTTCTGGTCCGACTTGGAAACGTGGCACAGGGGCTCGTGCATCTGCCTGTCGGTGATGGGCGCGGCCAGGTTCGAGGATCGCCTCATGCGACGGGCGCGTTGGAAGTTCCATCTGGACGGTGACTGGCCGAGGGGGATGATGCTCCTCCAATCCGGACACAGCTCGCCGTTGCTCTATTACCCGGCCAGCCGTACGACTCCGGCATACGTCGTTGCTCCCGCCGGGTCTGCCAACGGCGCTGGCAAGCCGCACCTCAGCTGGGACGACTGGACCGTGGTGACCCCCCGAATGCAGAGAATCATCGACACGGCACTCAGGCAGGGGGCCGTCAGCACGTCCGCCAGCTCGACCGGCTTCCCGACCGGGTGGGCGGTTGCCGCTGGCCTCGGCGCGGTTCTTCTTGCAGGCATGCTCCTCGGCGCATGGCGACGGCTCGATCTGCCGACCCGTCTCCGACAAGGCGGCGCCCGGCTCGCGCCGTAGTCGAGTCAGGTAGTCAGGTTCGCTGCGGCGGCCGTACTGCTCGCCATCGTGCAGTATCCGGACCCGCCCGCGTGCAGCGAGGAGCCGCGGGATCCGCGGTCTCACCGGCGGAATCCACGCTGCCGCTCTGGCTACGATCGAGGCCGTGATCGTCGCGCTCGCACTCGTGCTCTCCGCCGCCTTCGGGGCCGGCGACCAGTACCTCGGCAGCCTGACCGGCTCCGGGCACGTCTGGGCCGCCGGCTGGTCGACCGACATCAGCCTCCTCTCGGCGCCGTGGCTCGTGCTGCCGTTCGTCGCCGGCGCGACCCAGCGAGACGCGCGCCGTGCGGCCCTGCTCGGTCTCGCCTGCACGTACGCGGCGCTCCTCGGCTACGGCGTGATGACGCTCAGCCCCGTCGAGCACGCGCACATCACCGCGGCGACCGTCCGCGGCTTTTTGATCAGCGAGCGCAGCGTCCTGATCGGAGGGATCGTGACCGGGCCGCTGTTCGGCTGGTTCGGCCAGCAGTGGCGCACCCGCCGCGCGCTCGCCGGGGCGCTCGTCACGGCCGCCGCGCTGTGTCTCGAGCCGCTCGCGCGGCGCGCGACCATCAACCCGATTCAGGACCGCGACGTCTGGCTCGCCGAGGTCGCGGCCGGCCTCGCGCTCGCCGTGGCCGTGCTCTTCGGCCGCTACTCGCGGCACAGCCAGGCATAGCTTTCGCCGGTTTGCGGGAAGAAGAAGCTGTGTGGCCGGAGGGATCCACGGCCGAGCACGTCCGCCGACTGCAGTCGGTCACGGACGCGGCCCTCGCGCACCTTCGTCTCGACGAGCTGCTCGGTGCGCTGCTCGAGCGTACGCGGCAGATCCTCGAGGTCGACACCTGCGCGATCCTCCTGATCGACGAGGACACGAACGAGCTCGTCGCGCGCGCCGCGCTCGGCATCGAGGAGGAGGTCGAGCAGGGCGTCCGCGTTCCGGTGGGCGGCGGCTTCGCGGGCAGGATCGCCGCCGAGAAGCGGCCGGTGATCCTCGAGGACGTCGACCACGCGCACGTCCTCAACCCGCTCTTGCGCGAGAAGGGAGTCAAGTCGATGCTCGGCGTGCCGCTCATCGTGGAGGCGGAGGTGCGCGGCGTCCTCCACGTCGGCTCGCTGGTGCCCCGTGCCTTCGACGAGGACGAGGTCGAGCTGCTCCAGCTCGTCGCGGACCGGGCCGCCCTCGCGATCGAGCATGCGCGCCTGTTCGAGGCGGAGCGCGCGGCGCGCGAGCGGATCGAGCACGTGCAGGCGGTGACCGACGCCGCGCTGGCGCATCTCGAGGTGAACGAGCTCCTCCGCGTCCTCCTGCCCAGGATCCGGGACATCCTGCGCACCGACACCTGCGCCGTGCTCCTGCTCGACGAGGAGACGAACGAGCTCGTGGCGCGGGCGGCGCTCGGGATCGAGGAGGAGGTCGGGATCCGGATCCCGCTCGGCGCCGGCTTCGCCGGCCGCGTGGCCGTCGAGGCGCGGCCGATGGTGATCGACGTCGACGAGTACCCCGTCTACAACCAGATCCTGCGTCAGAAGCACCTCAAGTCGATGGTCGGCGTGCCGCTGCTCGTCCGGGGCGCCTCGCTCGGCGTCCTCCACGTCGGGACGCTCAAGCCGCGACAGTTCACGCGCGACGAGGTCGAGCTGCTTCAGCTCGTCGCCGAGCGCGTCGCCATCGCGATCGAACGGGCCCAGCTGCACGAGGAGCTGATCCAGCTCGACCAGCTGAAGCTGAACTTCGTCGCCATCGCCTCGCACGAGCTGCGAACGCCGGCGACCTCGGTGTACGGCGTCCTCAAGACGCTCGCGGACCGCGGCTCCGAGCTCACGCAGGAGCTACGAGACGAGCTGCTTCACGTCGGCGTCGAGCAGGGCGAGCGTCTTCGCCGGCTGCTCGAGGAGCTGCTGGACCTCTCGCGTCTCGACGCGCGCGCGATCACGGTCGAGCCACGGCCGATCGTGCTGAAGTCCGCGCTCGCCGACGTCGTCCACGGCGCGCTCTCTGCGTCGGATCTCGTCGAGCTCGACATCCCCGAGAACCTCGCCGCCGTCGTCGACCCCCTGGTGCTCGACCGCGTGATCTCGAATCTCTTGGCGAACGCGGTGCGCTACGGGGAGCCGCCGATCCGGATCGTCGCCTACCAGCGCGATCGGCACCTTCGTGTCGCCGTCGAGGACTCGGGCCCGGGCGTGCCCGAGGAGCTCGAGGGAAGGGTCTTCGAGCGCTTCGCGCGCGGCGGCGCCGTCGGCAAGACCGGCCACGGCCTGGGCCTCGCGATCGCCCGCGCGTACGCCCAGGCGCACGGGGGAGACCTCGTCTATGACCCACGCTCGAGCGGCGCGCGCTTCGAGCTGCTCATTCCGCAGGAGCGGAACGGGATCAGCGCGCCCGGCTGAGCGGGCCGCTAGCCCGCAAGGGCTTTCCGCAGCGCGTCGAGCGTCTGCGTCCCGGCGACGCCGTCCTCGCCGAGGCCCTTCGCGATCTGGAACTTCTCCACGGCGATCTTCGTCGCCGGCCCGTAGTCGCCGTCGGCCGGGCCCGTCAGGAAGCCGAGCTGGATGAGCGCGCGCTGCAGGAGCTTCACCTGCGAGCCCGTGGCACCGGGCTGGAGCGGCTGCGAAGGCGCCTCTGTCGCGGGCGGTGCGGCCGCCGTGGTGGGGGGAACCGTCACCGTGATCTTCTTCGGCGGCGGCGTCACCCTCGGCGCCGGCGCCGGGCTGCCGTTGAAGGCGCCGACGGCCGCGAGGAGCCCGAAGACGACCGCGAGGACGGACCCGGCGATGATCGCCAGCTGCGTCACGGTCAGCGTCCGGTTGCCGATGACGAACTCCCGGGGAACCCCGGCCCGCGCGCTCTCGTCCTCCGGCAGCACCCAGACCTCGTCCGCGTCTTCGTAGACGCCGCGGTTGACGCCGCTCTGCGTCTCGGTCAGCGGCTGGGGCTCGTCGAACCAGTCGTCGTAGCCGGGGCCGCGCGGCTCCTCCCGAGCCTCCATACCGTGACCGTACCGCCTGGCGCGCCGCGCCGACAAGCCTGTCGCCGGCTGTTTGACAACCACGTTGCGATATTGCAACATAGATGTTCGATGAACGCAGCACGACAGAAGCAGAGCCACGCGGTCGACGAGGAGCTGCGCCGGGCCACGATCGACGTCCTCCGGGAGCGCGGCTTCTCCGGGCTGACGCTCGAGCGGGTCGCCGAGGTCGGCGGCCGGGCGCGCTCGACGCTCTGGCGACAGGGTCTGTCGCGGGAGGTGCTGATCGGGGCGCTCGTCGGAGAGCTCGCCGAGGACTTCCGCCAGACGATGTACCCGATCCTGACCTCGCATGGATGCGGGCTAGAGCGCCTGACACGTGGTCTCGAGGCGCTCTGCGACCTGATCGACGGGCACCTGCCGCTGATGCTCGCCACCGACGAGGCGTTCCATCAGGACACGGCGCCGGGCGTGCCGCCGGACTACCTGCACCCGTTCATCCAGTTCCTGCGCGAGGGCGCCGGCGACGGCTCGCTGCCCGAGGCCGACGACGTCGTGCACGCGGCGGACCTCGCGTTCAACATGACCGCGTGGCCGTACGTCCACCTCCGTGGGCGTCACGAGTGGCCCGCGGAGGAGGCGAAGAGCTCCGTCGTCGGCGTCGTCCTGCGCGGCATCACCCAGCCCGAGACCCTTCGACCCACAACCCGGCGAAAGGAGCCGACATGAGCACCATGGCCCTGCCGTATCGCGAACCGCTCGTCCCGCGAGAGCCCGGCGAGCGCCAGATCCCGGAGCCGCCGCGGCGCGGCGAGCCCGGCGGGCCGCCCTGCGCCATCTGCGCGGGGAAGACCACCGGAGCGGTCTGGTCGGACGACAACTGGACGCTGCACCCGCCGGTCCAGGGCAGCCTCCCGGGCGCGGTCTGGCTGGCGAGCCGCGTCCACGTCGACTCCTTCTCCGACCTCCCCGACGAGCTCGCGGCGGACTTCGGCCGCGTCGCGGCGCGCGTCGAGCGCGCGATCCTGGCGCTCGGAGACATCGCGCGCGTCCACCTCTATCGCTGGGGCGACGGCGGCGCCCATTTCCACGTCTGGTTCCTGCCGAGGCCGCTCGGCATGCTCGAGGCGTCGGGCATGGCGCTTCCCGTCTGGGAGGACGTGCTGCCCAACGTGACCGACGAGGAGCTGGCCGCGGCCGCGGAGCGCGTGGCGTCGATGATGTGAGCGCGCTCCTGATCATCCTCGCGGTCGGGTTCGCCTGGAGCATCGGCGCCCACTACACGGGCGCGGTGATGGGGATGCCGCACGCGCTGCGGGCCATCGGCGCGTGGCAGGCGCTCCTCCTCATGGCGCCCCTGGCGCTCGTCGGCGCGACGTTCGCGAGCCACGAGGTGGAGAAGCGCGTGGGCTCGGGGCTGACGAACGGGCGTCTGTCGGTGAGCCAGCAGGTCGTGGTGATCGGCGTCGCCTTCGCGGTCACGACCTTCTTCAACCGCTTTCGGATGCCGACCTCGACGATCCAGATCCTCGTCTTCTCGATCGTCGGGGTCGCGCTCGCCACCGGAATCGGCGTCACCTGGCGGTCGATCGAGCACCTCGTCGCCGTCTGGGCGGCCGCGCCCCTCGCCGCGATCGTCCTCGGCCTCCTCCTCACCCTCGCGCTCGACCGCCTGCAGCTCGGCGGGAGGATCGGGCTCGCGCTCGTCGCCGTGGGAGCGTGCGCCGCCTTCGCGATGGGCGCGAACGACGTCTCGAACGCGAGCGGCGCTCTCGTTGGCACGGGGACGCTCGGCCCGCTCTCCGCTGGGGCGGTCGGCGGCGCCGGAATCGCGCTCGGCGTCCTCACCTGGGGCAAGCCGCTACTGCGGCGGGTCGCGTTCGAGATCGTCGAGGTCGACCGGGCGATGGCGACGGCCGCCCAGCTGGTGCAGGCCGGCGTCGTCCTCGCGGCCGTCGCCTTCGGCTTCTTCACCTCGATGAACCAGGCTCTCGTGGGCGCGATGGCCGGCGCCGGGTTCGCCCGCGGTCGCGAGACGGTGCACCTCCCGACGCTGCTCTCGATCCTGCAGGGCTGGGTGCTCGGCCCGGCCGCCTCGGTCGGAGCCGGCTACCTGTTCGGGCTGCTCGTGCGCTGAGGAGTCACGCGGAAGGCGGCACGAACGCGGCACGCTTTCCGGTCTAGCCTCCCTGACATGGCGACGAGGGCGGCGACACCGTGGGGACCTGCGGATCTCGTCGAGGAGCTGACCGTCCCGCAGCAGGCGGGGACGAAGCGGTTCTCGTCCAAGGTGCAGCTGCTCGAGACCGCGAAGGGAGAGCGGCTCGTCCGCTTCTCCTACGCAGGCGCAGGCGGCGGCACGCGCGGGCCGGTGACCCTCAGGGAACGAGACATCGGACGGCTCAAAGCCGCCCTCGCCAAGCATCCGGCGCTCGCGGAGACGCTCGGCCTCGGGCCTTGACCCTCCGCCCTAGATCGCGGCGAGCACCCGCTCGCGGGCTGCGTCGACGAGCGAGGCGAGGATCAGGGCGCCGTCGTCCGAGCCGAGCAGCGGATCGACCGCGTGCTCGGGATGCGGCATGAGCCCCAGCACGTTCCCCGCCTCGTTGCAGACGCCGGCGATGCCGTCGACCGATCCGTTCGGGTTGTCGAGGTAGCGGAGGACGATCTGAGCCGGATCGAGCTCCGGCGGGGGGAGGTAGCGGCCGTCGCCGTGCTTCACCGGTAGCACGAGCCGTTGTCCGGTCGTGCACCGGCCCGTGAAGGCCAGGTCGTCGCGTTCGACCGTCAGCTCCACGTCGCGGCAGACGAAGCGGAGCGACTCGTTGCGCAGCAGCGCGCCCGGCAGGAGGCCGGCCTCGCAGAGGATCTGGAAGCCGTTGCAGATCCCGAGCACGAGCCCTCCGGCCTCCGCGAACTCGCGCACCGCGGCCGTTGCGGGAGAGAAGCGCGCGATGGCGCCGCACCGGAGATAGTCGCCGTAGGAGAAACCGCCGGGGACGACGACCGCGTCGAGATCCGGCAGCTCGCGCTCCTCGTGCCAGACCGGGACCGCTTCGGCGTCGAGCGCAGCGAGCGCCCAGAGCGCGTCGCGGTCGTCCTGCGAGCCCGGATACGTGACGACCCCGATCCTCGGCTGGGGGCTAGCCAACGATCTCCACCTCGTACGACTCGATGAGCGGGTTCGCGAGCAGCCGCTCGCACATCTGCTCCACCTCCGCCCTGGCCGCCGCCTCGTCCGCCGCCTCGAGCTCGAGATCGATCACCTTGCCCACCCGCGCGTCCTGCACCTCGAAGCCGAGGTGGCCGAGCGCCGAGCCGACCGCCTCGCCCTGGGGATCGAGGATGCCCTGCTTCGGCCGCACGAGGACGGTCGCTCTCATCCGAGCACCACGCTGGGATCGTCGAGGTAGGCGGGGAACGGGATCGTCGTCAGCCGCTCGAACGCCTCGTGGTACTTGGCGCGCGTGACTTGGACGATGTCGTCCGGCAGCTCCGGGCCGGGCTCGGTCTTGTCCCAGCCGGTCGTCTCGCAGTAGTCGCGGACGTACTGCTTGTCGAAGCTGTCCTGCGCGCGCCCGGGCTCGTACGTGTCGCCGGGCCAGAAGCGCGACGAGTCGGGAGTCAGCGCCTCGTCGCCGAGGACGAGGTTGCCGTCGGGATCGAGGCCGAGCTCGAACTTCGTGTCGGCGATGATGATCCCGGCGTGCAGAGCGTGCTCGGCCGCCGTCGTGTAGAGCCGGAGCGAGACCTCCTCGACCTCCCGCAACCGCTCCTCGCCGACGAGCTCTGCCGCCTGCGCGCGGGTGATGTTCTCGTCGTGCCCCTCGACCGCCTTCGTCGCGGGCGTGAAGATCGGCTCCGGCAGCTTGTCCGACTCCTGCAGCGCCTCGGGCAGCCGATGCCCGCACACCTCGCCGCTCGCGCGGTAGTCCTTCCAGCCCGAGCCGGCGAGGTAGCCGCGGACGACGCACTCGATCGGCAGCATCTCGAGCCGGCGGCACTCCATCGAGCGTCCGTCGTCGCGGATGGCGAGCATGTGGTTCGGCACGATCGGCGCGAGGAGCGTGAACCAGTAGCCGGAGAGGCCGGTCAGGACGCGGCCCTTGTCCGGGATCTCGGTCGGCAGCACGACGTCGAAGGTCGAGATCCGGTCGGACGCGAAGAGGAGCAGGCGTTCGTCGTCGATCGCGTAGAGCTCTCTGACCTTCCCGGACGCGATGTGGGTCTCAGGCATGTAGCGGCTCCTCCTTGAGGGCTTCGAGGCGGGCGAAGACGGTGTCCACGTGGCGCGTGTACGCCGCGAGGTCGAACGCCGAGCCGAGGTCGACGCGCGAGGCGATCTCCTCGTCGGTCCGGCAGAGCTCGCGGAAGTCGAGCTCCTCCTCCCACGCGCGCATCGCGGCGCGCTGGACGAGGCGATAGGCCTCGTCGCGGGCGAGGCCGGACTCGACGAGCGCGTTGAGCACGCGCTGGCTGAAGAAGAGGAAGTGGCTCGCCTCGAGGTTGCGGCGCATCCGCTCGGGCCGCACGACGAGACCCTCCACGAGCCAGGTGAAGCGATCGAGCATGTAGTCGAGCGCAAGGAACGCGTCGGGGATGACCACTCGCTCGGCCGACGAGTGGGAGATGTCGCGCTCGTGCCAGAGGGCGACGTTCTCGAGGGCGACGAGCGAGCAGGCCCGCACGACGCGCGCCAGGCCGCAGATGCGCTCGGCGACGACGGGGTTCCGCTTGTGCGGCATCGCCGACGAGCCCTTCTGGCCGCGGCCGAACGGCTCCTGCACCTCGCCGACCTCGGTGCGGGCGAGGTGGCGGACCTCGAGCGCGAACGCGTCGAGCGACGAGGCGACGACGGCGAGTGCAGCGAGGAGCTCGGCGTGCCGGTCGCGCTGGAGGATCTGCGTCGACGTCGGCGCGGGCTCGAGGCCGAGCCGTTCGCAGGCGAGCCTCTCGAGCTCGGGATCGGTGGCGGCGTACGTGCCGACGGCGCCCGAGAGCTTGCCGACGCGCATCCCCTCCAGCGCCCGCGCGACGCGCTCGCGGCCGCGCGCCAGCTCGAACGCCCAGCCCGCGAGCTTGAGCCCGAACGTCGTCGGCTCGGCATGGACTCCGTGGGTGCGGCCGATCTGCAGCGTCTCGCGGTGCTCCGCCGCGCGTGTCGTGACCGCGGCGAAGGCGCGGTCGAGCCCCACGAGGATCTGCGCGCCGGCCTCGCGCACCTGCAGGGAGAGCGCGGTGTCGACGACGTCGGAGGACGTGAGGCCGTAGTGGAACCAGCGGCCCTCCTCGCCGAGCTGCTCGGCGACGGCGTCGACGAATGCGGCCGTGTCGTGGTGGATCGTCGCCTCGAGCTCGGCCACCCGCTGCGGCTCCGGTGGCGCGGCCTCCGCGATGCGCGACGCTGCTTCCTCGGGCACGACCCCCAGCTCGGCCCACGCAGAGGTCGCCGCGAGCTCGACCTCGAACCAGGCCGCGAGCTTCCCCTCGTCCGACCAGATCCTGGCCATGGCCGGGCGGGAGTAGCGGGCGATCACGGCTCCAGTCTAGAGCGCTCGCCCGCCGGAGCCGTCGCCCTTGGACGGCGGACCGCGACCGCCCGGAGTCGTCGCTACTCTGGCGCGGATTTACTACGCGAAATCTGTAGGAAGGTGTTCTTGAAGAGGTATTTCCTTTCCGTCGTAGCTGCCTCCGCGGTCGCCCTCGCCGCCGCCGGCGGCGCACTGGCCAAGAGCCATCCTCATCCCGCCAAGAGTCACCCCGCGAGGAGCCACACCGCGAAGAGCCGTCCCGCCAAGAGGTCGAGCCCGGTGTCGGGACACGCCCAGTCGCACAGTCTCATCCCGAGCTTCGCGCCGCACCCGCGCCTCTGGCTCCAGGCGCTCACCGGGTTCCCGCGGAATCCGACCCGTCCGCCCACGTCGAAGCGTCAGCATCGGCACCCAGCGAAGCCGCAGCACCGGCAGGAACCGAAGAAGCACGCAACGACGCGGCAGCCGCGCCCGAGGCATCCGGTCCGGGCCACGACCCTCTCGATCTACGAGCACACGATCCATCCGTGGATCCTCTCCGCCCAGGGCTGCGCGGCAGGACGCCGGCACGAGAGCGGCGTCGTCGTTCTCGACTTCGGGAAGCCGGCGTTCGAGCGCGGCGGCTACGGGACGATCCTGTTCTCGGGCCGCTTCGCGACGAACCACAACATCACGCGCGCGATGCTCGGCTACGCGCACGGATACGTGCGCTGCCTGCCGAAGGGGTCGACGGCGTCGATCGAGATCGCGCGCGGCACGAGCAACTACCACCCGGCAGTGCCGAGCCCCTACGAGGCGGGCGTCCGCTGGGCGCGTGAGACGAACAGGCTCGGCGTGATCCTCGGCCGGCAGGGTCTCGCCGCGCACGTCGAGGCGGCCGCGGCCGACGACGCGGAGCCCGCGTGGAACCCGGGCTTCCGCAAGACGCGCGAGTTCTTCCACGGCTTCCGGGTGGCCGTCCACGGACACACGCTCTTCAACTACGGCTCGCTCGACGGGGGAGTCGGCGCGATCTGGAGCGCGCGCCAGGCGTGGTACGTCTCCGGCGGGCTGCGCCACACGAAGGCGCTGCCCGAGATCTACAACTCGGCCATGGCGAACGAGTGGGCAGAGCTGGCCCGCATCTCCCGCGGCCGGTACCACCGCGCCGTCCACTTCGCCGGAGTGATGACGCAGGGCACTCCGAGCTGCGACTGCGGGCTCCGGCCGCCCGCTGCGCACCGGCTGCTCGCTCACGCCCTCGAGGCGCAGGGCGTCGGCCACGTGCCGCTGCCCAGCGGCGGAACGAACATCGTCGGCTGACCGACCTGCCCGCGGGAATCGCTCCCGCGGGCCGGCCGCTCACGCCTGCAGGATCCTCAGTGCGAGCGCCGCCGCGTTGCGGGCGTTGTCGACGCCCACCGTCGCGACCGGCACGCCGGGGGGCATCTGGGCGATCGCGAGCAGCGCGTCGAGCCCGTCGAGCACGCTGAGGCTCGAACGGAGCGGGACGCCGATCACCGGCAGGTCGGTCTGAGCCGCCACCGCGCCCGGCAGTGCGGCCGCCAGACCCGCCCCGCAGATGAGCACACGCAGCCCGCGGTCGCGGGCGCTCCGGGCGTACTCGGCGACCGCGTCCGGCGTCCGGTGGGCCGAACGCACCTCGAACTCGTACCCGACGCCGGCCTCGTCCAGCAGCACCGTGGCGCTCTGCATCCGCTCCCGGTCGGACTCCGAGCCGACGAGGATCCCGACCTTCGGGCCCTCAGGCATTCGCTGCGATGTCCGTCCGGCAGTGCATGCCGGCGAAATCTATGCGGCCCGCCGCGTCGTAGGCAGCGGTTCTCGCCTCCTCGACGGTCGTGCCGAGGCCCACGACGTCGAGGATGCGGCCGCCGTTCGTGACGAGCCGCCCGTCGTGCAGCGCCGTTCCGGCGTGGAAGACGAGCGCGCCCATTGCCTCCGCATCGGCCACGCCCTCGATCGGCGTACCGCTGTAGTCGCTGCGCGCTGGATAGTCGGGTGCGGTGAGGACGAGGGTCACCGTCGCCCGCTCCGCGATCTCGGGCGCCCGTGACAGGTCGCCGGCGAGCAATGGCAGCAGGTCGCTCTCGAGCCGCGGCAGGACCGACTGGGTCTCGGGATCGCCAAAGCGGCAGTTGAACTCGATCACGCGCAGGCCGTCGCCGGTGCGCATCAAACCGGCATAGAGGAGACCCTGGAACGGCGCGCCGCGGAGCGCGAGCTCGCGCAGCACCGGCAGGTGCACGGACTCGAGGATCTCCGGCGCCTCCCGGTCGGCCACGTCCGGGAGCGGCGAGAAGGCGCCGACCCCGCCGGTGTTGGGCCCGGTGTCGCCGTCGCCGATCCGCTTGTAGTCACGCGCCGGCGGGAAGGCGACGGCGGTCTCGCCTGCGGCGACGGCGAAGAGCGACAGCTCCGGCCCCTCGAGCAGCTCCTCGACGTGGAAAGGCTGGCCGAGCGACTGGGCGGCGAGCAACCCGGTGTCGAGCTCCTCCTGCGTCTGGCAGACCCAGACGCCCTTGCCCGCCGCGAGTCCGTCGACTTTGACGACGCACGGCGGGCGCGCGACCGGCAGCGTCTCTGCGCTCGCCACCCCGGCGGCGTCCATCACCTCCTTGGCGAATGCCTTCGAGCCCTCGATCCGGGCCGCTGCGGCGCTCGGGCCGAAGACCGCGATGCCGCGGTGCCGCAGCTCGTCGGCCAGGCCCGCGACGAGCGGCGCCTCGGGCCCGACGACGACGAGGTCGACCCGGAGCTCGCGGGCGAGCGAGACGAGCGCGGCCTGGTCGTCGGCACGCACGGGATGGCAGTGGGCGAGGGCGGCGATACCGGGGTTCCCGGGGGCGGCGTGGAGCTCGTCGAGCCCGGCGCTGCGGGAGAGCGACCAGGCGAGTGCGTGCTCCCGACCCCCCGACCCGACGACGAGCACTCGCACCGCCCGATCCTACGTCCTCCCGCGTTTCGATTCTTCGGCGGCTGCGCAGGATTGGCCCATGTACGACCCGGGACTCGACCGTCACGACTGGGAGAGCGAGTGGCAGGCGCTCGA
>DATCYP010000083.1:0-3836 GCA_036526375.1 Gaiellaceae bacterium
CTCGGCCCGGTCGGCTCGATGGGCCAGCGCGTGTTGCAGCCGATCGTCAACCAGCAGGTGCAGCACGTTCTCACTGCGCTCGACGCCCAGGTTCAGCAGGCGATGCAGGGCGCGTGACCGTTCCGTTTCGGATCGGCGTCATGCAACTGACGATGGAGCCGCTCGACGAGATGCTCGCGTCGGCGCGCGCGATGGACGAGGCCGGGATGGACACGATCTGGCTCGCCGAGGCGTACCCGTGGTGGCGCAAGCACGGGATGGAGGCCCGCTCCTCGACCGGCGTCGGCGCGCTCATGGCGCGCGAGACGAAGCGGCTCACGATCGGCTGGGGGATCATCGCGGCCTCGACCCGTCATCCCGTCCAGGCGGCGATGGACGCGCGCGTCGTGCAGGAAGCGGCCGGCCCCGGGCGGTTCATCCTCGGCTTCGGGACGTCGAAGATCTTCCTCAACAACACGAAGACGCAGACGAAGAAGACGCTCGGGCCGATGCGGGACGCGGTGACGATCGCGCGCGGCGTCCTCTCCGGCGAGCGCTTCGAGTACGACGGCGACACGTGGAGCGCGGACGTGCCCGCGCTCGCGGCCGACGCGGACGCGCCGCGCGAGGTGCCGCCGCTCTACGTCGCCGCGACCGCGCCGAAGATGCAGCAGCTCGCCGGCGAGATCGCCGACGGCTGCCTCACGCCCTCCATCACGACGCCCGGCTTCGTCCGCTACACGCGGGAGAACGTGGGCGGCGAGATCGACGTCGGCTGCACGGTCGTCGCCTCGATCCACGAGAGCGACCGCGATGCCGGCCGCGACGGCGCGCGCGAGATCGCCGGGATGTACCTCGCGAACAAGGTGCAGAACATCCAGGGCGCCGCCGACACGCTGCTCGAGCTCGCCGGCATCGAGCAGGACGAGATCCGCCCCGTCGCCGACGCGATGGAGCGCGGCGGGCGTCTCGCCGCGAAGTCCGAGGTATCGGACGCGCTCCTCGACAAGTGCCGGCCGATCGCGGGCACGCCGTCCGACTGCGTCGAGGCGATCGAGGAGTACCGCGCCGCCGGCTGCACCCACGTGATGCTCGAGCTCTGGGGCGCGAACCGTCACGAGCAGATCCGGCTCTTCGGCGACAAGGTCCTCCCGCACGTCCGGTGAGCGGCATCGACCCCGACGTCTCCCAGTGGGATCCGTGGCGGCCCGAGCAGGTCGCGCAGCTCTTCGCCGACGCCGGACTGCCGTGGTACGTCGCGGCCGGCTGGGCGATCGACCTCTTCCTCGGCGGCGACCGGCGCGAGCACGAGGACCTCGAGATCGCCGTCCCGAATACGCGGTTCGACGAGCTCGCCGGCGTGCTCGCCGGGCTCGAGGTCTTCGTCATCACGCCGCCCCTCGCGACCCCGTTGGCCGAGGCCCGTGACCGGCTCATGGACACGCACCAGACGTGGATCCGCGAGCCCGAGAGCGGGAAGTGGCGCTTCGACGTGTTCCGCGAGCCCTCGGACGGCGACACGTGGATCTGCCGGAGGGAGCCCGCGATCCGGCTGCCGTACGAGCAGGTGATCGAGTGGACCGAAAAAGGGATCCCCTACGGGCGGCCCGAGATCGTCCTCCTCTTCAAGGCGAAGCACTCCGCGCAGGAGAAGAACCAGGCCGATTTCGCGGCGGCGCTGCCGCGGCTCGACCGGCCACGGCGCGAGTGGCTGCGCAAGGCGCTCGCTCGTGTCCACCCGGGACACGACTGGCTCTCCGAGCTCGAGCGGGTCGCAGCGTGAATGTCGACCGCGACCGCCTCGTCGAGACCGCGACACGGCTCGTCGGCGTCCCGAGCTTCACCGGGGACGAGGAGCCCGCGGCGCGGCTCATGGTCGAGCTCTACGAGGCGCTCGGCCTGCAGGTGCAGTGGCAGCAGGTCGAGGAAGGCCGTGCGAACGCGCTCGGCATCTGGCCGGGCGCGGGCGGCGGCAAGTCGCTCATGTTCAACGGGCATCTCGACACGTCGTACTCTGGCCGCGAGCCGTGGCTGCGGGGCGTCCCCGGCTTCCAGCCGCAGGCGTTCGAGCGGGACGGGCGGCTCTACGGGCTCGGGATCTCGAACATGAAGGGCGCGGTCGCCTGCTACGTCGAGGCGGTGCGGGCGCTGCAGGACGCGGGAGTGCGCCTGCGCGGCGACGTCCTGGTCGCGGCCGTCTGCGGCGAGATCGAGAAGACGCAGCAGGGCGACGCGCAGGGCGCGCAGTACCGCGGCTACGCGGCCGGCACGCGCTACCTCGTCTCGCACGGCGGCGTCGCCGACATGTGTCTGCTCGGCGAGCCGACCGAGGGCAAGGTCGTGCTCGGCCACTTCGGCGCCCTCTGGCTGCGGATCCGCGTCCACGGGGACTTCATCCACACGGCGTTCAGCGAGGGGCGGCGAGAGCGGAACTCGATCCTCCGCGCGCGCGAGGTGCTCGACGCGGTGCTGGAGTGGATTCCCGCGTGGGAGGACGACCCCGCGAACGCGTACCGGGGCGCGAAGGCGATCGTCAACGTCGGCGCGGTCGAGGGTGGCTTCGGCTGGCGTGCGTCGCGCACGCCGCACCACACCGACCTGTTCCTCGACGTCCGCGTGCCGCCGACGAAGGCCATGGGAGTCGCCCGTCGCGAGGTGCTCGACATGGCTCGAGGGCTTGCCGAGCGCTTCCCCGACTACGGCGTCGAGGGCGAGGTCTTCGTCACGGCGCCGGGGGCGGAGATCGACGAGGGTCACGAGCTCGTCGCGGCGATCGACGCGGCGCACGCCGAGGTCTGGGGCGAGGCGCCCGAGCGCGACGTGACGCGGTGGTTCAGCGACGCCTCCGCGCTCACCCGCTACGGCGTGCCGACCGTCAACTACGGCACGTCGACCGGGCTGATGGACGTCGAGCTCGGCGAGAACCTCGAGATCGACGCGCTCGTGAAGACGGCAGAGGTCTACGCGCGCGTCGCGATGGAGGTCTGCGGTGTCGCATGACGTCTACACGCTGCCGCCGAACCTCCCCGTCCCCATGGACGACGGCGCCGCCGACCACCTGGGCGGGACGGAGCTGCCGTCCCTCGTGCTCGAGTCCTCGCTCGGCCCGGTCGACGTCCGCGACTTCGACGTGATCTACGTCTACCCGCGCAGCGGCCGGCCCGGCGTCCCGCTGCTCCCCGGCTGGGACGAGACGCCCGGCGCGCGCGGCTGCACCCCGCAGTCGTGCGCCTTCCGCGACCTCTACCCGGATCTCGGCGTGCCGGTCGCGGGCCTCTCCGCACAGACCCTCGACGACCAGCAGGAATTCGCCGAGCG
This sequence comes from Gaiellaceae bacterium, assembly GCA_036526375.1. Taxonomy (GTDB): domain Bacteria; phylum Actinomycetota; class Thermoleophilia; order Gaiellales; family Gaiellaceae; genus Palsa-739. The sequence continues at coordinate 3,298 of DATCYP010000083.1, forward strand.
GAACCGCATGCCGTTTCCGGTCCTCGCCGACCCGGGGCGGAGGCTCGGCGCGGCGCTCGATCTGCCGACCTTCGAGATCGCCGGCCTCATGCTGTACAAGCGCCTCACACTCGTCGTCGCCCGGGGCCGGATCGATAAGGTCTTCTATCCCGTCTTCCCGCCCGACGCGAACGCCGGCGAGGTGCTCGCGTACCTGCGGACGCGGACGCGATGAAGCTCGTCACCTACGACGACGGGCGGGTGGGGTACCTCGACGGCGAGCAGATCGTCGGGCTCGACGCCCCGACGATGCGGGACTGGTTCGAGCGCGGGGGAGCGGACGAGACCGGCGAGCGCACACCGCTCGCGGAAGCCAGGCTGCGCGCGCCGATCGTCCCGAAGAAGTTCTTCCACACCGCGGGCAACTTCCGGGAGCACGAGGAGGAGTCGAAGAACGTCGACTGGTCACACCGGATCGCGCCGTGGATCAACTTCTTCCAGAACGTCGACGCGATCGTCGGTCCCGACGATCCGATCGTCTATCCCGAGCACCTCACCGA
>DATCYP010000084.1:0-20606 GCA_036526375.1 Gaiellaceae bacterium
CTGCAGCTCTTTCTCGCGGACGTCGGGCGCCACAAGCTGCTCACCGCCGCCGAGGAGGTCATGCTCGCCAAGCGGATCGAGCGCGGCGACGTCACGGCCAAGCGCCACATGATCGAGTCGAACCTCCGGCTCGTCGTCTCGATCGCCAAGGGCTACCGGGGACTCGGCGTCCCGTTCCTGGACCTGATCCAGGAGGGCACGCTCGGCCTCAACCGCGCCGTCGAGAAGTTCGACTGGCGCCGGGGCTACAAGTTCTCCACGTACGCCACCTGGTGGATCCGCCAGTCGGTGCAGCGCGCGGTCGCGAACCATGCGCGCACGATCCGCGTGCCCGTCCACGTCGTCGAGCGTCAGCAGAAGCTGTCGCGGGCGGCGCGGCGGCTCGAGGTCGAGCTCGGGCGGGAGGCGACGAAGGAGGAGCTCGCCGAGGCGACGGGCCTGCCGATGCAGCACGTGGACGAGGCCCTCGGCGCAGCCAACGCATCCGTCTCGCTCAACCAGACCGTCGGCGCCGAGGACGAGGGCGAGCTCGGCGACCTGTTCGCAGACCGCGAGGCCGTCGATCCGTTCGACGAGGCCGAGGAGTCGCTCCGCCGGCAGGGCGTGCGGCGGGCGCTCGAGGCGCTCCCGGAGCGCGAGCGGCGGATCCTCGAGCTGCGGTTCGGGTTCGAGGGTGAGCCGTGGACGCTCGAGGCGATCGGGAACGAGCTGGACCTGACGCGCGAGCGGGTGCGCCAGCTCGAGGGCCAGGCGCTCTCACGGCTCGGTGCGCTGCGCGACCTCATCTCGGTCGCGGCTGCGTAGGCGCGCGCTCCTGCGCTCGCGGCTCCCACTTGACCCCGGCCTGAGGATGCGCTTGGCTTGACGGTTCGGGGGACGCGAGACCGGGTCCCGCACCAACGAGTCCACGGGTCGGAGGGAGCTCCATGGCCAAAAGAAGGTTGAGATGGCTGCTGGCCGGTTCGGCAGTGGCAGTAATGGCGTTGGCGGCCGCCCTCGCGGCGACCGCGTACGGCAGTGGCAAGGCCAACAGCAAGATCGTCATCGACGGCACCACGGGCACGGTCGTCAACATCGATCCCGCGAACGAGTACGACTACGACTCGTTCACGGTCGATCTCCCGATCTACCAGGGGCTGTACGGCTTCCCGAGTGGGGCAAAGCTGAAGCCGGTGCTCGCCACGGGGTGCAAGCACTCGAAGAATCTCAAGACGTGGACGTGCCAGCTCCGGCACGGGGTCAAGTTCTCGAACGGCGACCCGATGACCGCGGCGGACGTCAAGTACTCGTTCGACCGGGTGCAGAAGATCAAGGGCGACCAGGGCATCTGGACGCTGCTCACGTACCTCAAGAGCACGACGACGAGCGGCAACTACACCGTCGTCTTCCACCTCACGCACCCCGACTCGATCTGGCCGTACATCCTGTCGACGAACGCCGGCTACGTCGTCGACCACAAGACGTACCCGGCGGACAAGATCCTGGCGAACACCGACACGGCGAACCTGGTCGGAACGGGCCCGTACAAGCTGACGAAGTTCACGCCGGGGCAGCAGGCGGTCTTCACCCCGAACACGCACTACTGGGGCGCGAAGCCGAAGAACGGCGGCATCATCATCGACTACTACTCCAAGTCGTCGACGATGAAGCTCGATCTGCAGAAGGGCGCGATCGACATGGCGTTCCAGACGTTCACGCCGACGGAGATCGCATCGTTGAAGAAGACGAAGGGCGTCAAGGTCCATTCGGCGCCGGGTGTGAACATCCGCTACCTCGTCTTCAACGTGAAGCGTGCGCCGTTCAACAACATCCACGTCCGGCGGGCGATTGCCTATCTGATGCCGCGGCAGCAGATCGCGGGCCGCGTCTGGCACAACACGGTGAAGCCGCTCTACTCGATGGTCCCCCAGGGGCTGCCGGGAGCGACGCCGTCGTACAAGAAGATGTACGGCGCGAAGCCGAACCTCGCGAAGGCCAAGGCGGAGATGAAGGCGGCGAAGGTCAAGAAGCCGCTGCCGATCACCCTCTGGTACACGCCGACGCACTACGGCGACGCCTCGGCGGACGAGTACGTCGAGATGCAGCGGGCGCTCAACGCGTCGAAGCTGTTCAAGGTCACCCTGAAGTCGGCCGAGTGGGCGCAGTACAGCGGCATTCTCGGCAAGGGGTACGGCGCGTTCCAGCTCGGCTGGTTCCCGGATTATCCGGACGCCGACGACTACACGGTGTCCTTCTACCAGCCGAAGTCCTTCTACAACAACGGCTACGCCAACAAGAAGATGAACAAGCTGATCGCGAAGGAGCGGGCAGCGCCCACGACCAAGAAGCGGCTGGCGTACCTCAAGGGCATGCAGAATCTGGCGGCGAAGACCCTGCCGACCATTCCGTACTGGCAAGGCGACATGATCGCCGTCGGTCGGTCCAACGTGCAGGGAATCCCGTCGACGCTGGACGCGACGTACTACATGCGCTTCTGGCTCATCTCGAAGTCATAGATCCGACGACCGGAGGGGTGCCCCCACGGGGGGCGCCCCTCCACCACATCGCTGACCGCCTGTGACCGGCACCTCGCTCAGGACCTACCTGATCACGCGCATCGCGCTCGTCCTGCCGATGGTGTTCATCCTGCTGACGCTCGTCTTCCTGCTCATGCGCGTCGCGCCGGGGAACCCGATCCAGGCGTCGCTCGGCGGACACGTTCCGGCGCCCGTGATCAAGCAGATCGAGCACCGGCTCGGCTTCGACAAGCCGCTGCTCACGCAGTACGGCAACTACATCTGGGACATCGCGCGCGGCAACTTCGGCACGACGATCACCGACAACCGGCCGCTCTCGCAGATCATCAAGCAGAACGGCGCCGCCACTCTCGAGCTGACGTTCTTCGCGATGCTCATCGCCATCGCCGTGGGAGTGGTGATAGGCCTGCTCGCCGGCCGCTTCCGCGATACCTCGGTCGACGTCTTCGGCCGGCTCTTCGGGATCGTGACCTACGCGACTCCCGTCTTCTTCCTCGGGCTGCTGGCGCAGCTCGTCTTCGGCGTCTGGCTCGGCTGGCTTCCGATCTCCGACCAGGCGAGCCCCCTCACCCAGGCCCTGCTCAAGCCGCACACGAACATCCTGTTCGTCGACGCGATCATCGACGGCAACGGGAGCGCCCTCTGGGACGTCACGAAGCACCTGATCCTGCCGGCGACCACCCTCGGTCTCGCCACGGCCGGCATCTTCATCCGGCTCATCCGCATCAACGTGATCCGAACGTTGCGAGACGACTACATCGAGGCGGCCCGAGCGCGCGGCATCGTCGAGCGGCGCGTCGTGTTCTCGCACGCGTTCAAGAATGCGCTCGTGCCGGTGATCACCGTGATCGGGCTCAACCTCGCGCTCCTCCTCGGCGGCGCCGTGCTCACCGAGACCACGTTCAACTGGCCGGGGATCGGCCACGAGCTCGTCCTCTATCTCGAGAATCGCGACTACGCGGCCGTGCAGGGGATCATCGTCGTCTTCGCACTCGTGGTGGTCGCGATCAGCGTGCTCGTCGACTTCGTCAACGCCTACGTCGACCCGAGGATCCGGTACTGATGTCGGTGGCCGCTCCCTCCGCTCGTACGCCGCACGGTCGCGCACGGCTGATCGCGCTCGGGCATGCCACCAAGCCGATCCGCGAGGCGACGGGAATCGCCCGCGGCATGCTCTGGGCCGGGGCCGCCATCACGCTGTTCTTCGTCGTCCTCGCGGTCTTCGCGCCGCTCATCTCGCCGTACGGCTTCAACCAGTACAAGTCGGGCGGCGTGCGGTTCCCGCAGCTCGGGCACCCCTCGGCCGCGCACTGGATGGGGACCACCGTCCAGTCGAGCGACGTGATGGCGCGCGTCATCTACGGCGCGCAGACGGAGTTGAAGGTGGTCGCGATCGCGCTCGTCATGGCGCTCACGATCGGCGTACCGCTCGGGCTCATCTCCGGCTACTTCGGCGGGATCCTCGACCGCGCGCTCGTCCTGATCATGGACGCGCTCTTCGCGTTCCCCTACCTGCTGATCGCAATCGTGATCGCCTTCCTCCTGTCGTCGAGCAGCATCGGACAGGGGGTTCTCACCGCGGCGATCGCAATCACCGTGGCCTACGTGCCGCTCTACTTCCGCGTCGTCCGAAACCACGTGATCAGCGTGCGCGAGGAACCGTACGTCGACGCCGCGCGCGCCCTCGGCGCGCGCCCGCGGACGGTCATCCGCAAGTACGTCTTCTTCAACGTGGTCCAGAACGTGCCGCCGATCGCGACCCTCAACGCCGCGGACGCGATCCTGCTCCTCGCCGCGCTCGGCTTTCTCGGGTACGGGATCCAGCCGTCGCAGGGCGCCGAGTGGGGATACGACATCAACCGCGCCGTCTCCGACGCGGCGTCCGGCATCTGGTGGACGGGGCTCTTCCCGGGCTTCGCGATCGTCCTGCTCGTGACGGGCCTGACCCTCCTCGGCGAAGGGCTGAACGAGACGCTCAACCCCGTCCTCCGCCGACGCCGCTTCGGTCGAATCGAGTTCGAGCCGCTCGACCCGTTCGAGCCGGAGCAGTCGGAGTGAGCGACCCGCTGCTGCAGGTTCGTCACCTCCGCGTCTACTACGGCACGCCGAGCGAGCCGGTGCGGGCGGTCGACGATGTCTCCCTCGCGATCGGCGAGCGGGAGGTGGTCGGCCTGGTGGGCGAGTCGGGCTGCGGGAAGTCGACGCTCGGCCGCGGCATCCTCGGCCTGCTGCCCCAGGGCGCGCGCGCAGACGGCGAGGTGCTCTTCGACGGACGCAACCTCGTCGGCCTCCCACCGGCTGGACTGCGCCGGCTGCGCGGGCCCCAGCTCGGGCTCATCTTCCAGGAGCCGATGACGCGCCTGAACCCCCTGCTGCGCATCTCCGACCACTTCAAGGAGACACTCGAGCAACACGAGCCCAACCTGACCGACGCCGCGATCCGCACGCGGTCGCTCGAGACCCTCGGGCGGATGGGCATCCCGCCGACCCGCTTCCGGCAGTACCCGCACGAGTTCTCCGGCGGGATGCGACAGCGGATCATGATCGCCCTCGCGCTCGTGCTGCGGCCCAAGCTGCTCGTGGCGGACGAGCCGACGACGTCGCTCGACGTGATCGTCGAGGGGCAGATTCTCGCGCTGCTCGCCGATCTCAAGCGGAACTTCGGCACCGCGCTGCTGCTGATCACCCACAACCTCGGCATCGTCGCCGAGGCGTGCGACCGGATGGCGGTCATGTACGCGGGCCGCATCGTGGAGGAAGGGCCGGTGCGGGAGGTCTTCCGCGAGCCGGCGCACCCCTATACGCGCGAGCTCCTCCGGTCGACGATCTCGCTCGAGACCAAGGAGCTGCACTCGATCCCCGGCGCGCCGCCGAACCTGATCGATCCGCCGCGCGGCTGCCGCTTCCATCCCCGCTGTCCCGACGCGATGCGGGTCTGCGCCGAGCTGGCGCCTGTGGAGCAGCGGCTCGACGAGCGGCGTCGCGTGCTCTGCTGGCTGCACGGGCCGGCGCAGCAAATGCCGGCGGGCGGCGAGCTGCCGCTCGAGCGCGAGGCGATCGGGGTCGCAGATGAGGCCTGAGACCGTCGTGCCCCCGGGGGCGCCGGCCGACGACTCGCCTCTCGTCTCCATCCAGGATCTGCGGACCTACTACTCGATCCGCGGCAGCTTTGCCGACCGTCTCGTCGGACGGGAGGCCGGCACCGTCCGCGCAGTCGACGGCGTCTCCCTCGACATCCGCCGCGGCGAGGTGCTCGGGCTCGTCGGCGAGTCGGGCAGCGGCAAGACGACACTCGGGCGAACGCTGCTCGGACTCGTGCGGGCGACGAGCGGCAGCATCGAGTTCGAGGGGCGGCAGATCGCACGGCTGCCCGAGCGCAACTGGCGCGATCTGCGGCGCCGGGTGCAGGTCGTCTTCCAGGATCCTCACGCCTCCCTCAATCCGGCGATGACCCTCGAGCAGGCGGTCGGGCATCCGCTCGTGATCCACGGCCTCGAGCGCGACCGCGAGCGGCTCCGCCTCCGCGTGATCGAGGTGCTCGAGCGCTGCGGTCTGGCGCCGGGGGCCGATTTCCTCGACAAGTACCCCTCCGATCTCTCGGGCGGTCAGAAACAGCGGGCCGTGATCGCACGGGCGATCATCCTCAACCCGGTGCTGCTCGTCGCGGACGAGCCCGTGTCGATGCTGGACATGAGCGTCCGGGCGAAGATCCTCGAGTTGATGCTCGAGCTCAAGCAGGACTTCGAGCTCACGTATCTCTACATCACGCACGATCTCGCGACCGCCCGCTTCTTCTGCGACCGGATCGCGATCATGTACCTCGGACGGATCGTCGAGATCGGCCCGGCGGACGCGATCTACGCCAATCCGAGGCATCCGTACACGCAGGCACTCCTGCGCGCGATCCCCGAGCCCGATCCGGAGCGCGCGGTGCCGCGGGACCTGCCGCGAGGCGAGGTGCCTGATGCCGCCGTGCCGCCGCTCGGCTGTTCCTTCCACCCACGCTGCCCGCGTGCTTTCGAGCCGTGCGGCTGGGAGTCGCGCGACCTCCGCGACCTGCTCGAGGCGCGTTGGGCCCGCGCCGCGGGCGCCGCGGGCGTCGAGGAGGAGCAGGCGCTCGTGGGCGATCTCGGCGGGCTCGGTCGCCTGACGTCGGAGGCCCGGCTGCCGGCGCCGCGCGGCCGACGGGCCGAGGACGTCGTCGCGCTGCTCAGGCACATCCAGGCCGAGGACCCCGGGGAGCCGTTCTGGCGCGGCATCGAGCGCCTCGAGGCGGTCGGGACGCGGACCGAGATCGACTTCCACGCGCCACAGGAGCCGCTGCTCGAACGGATCGGCGAGGTCGAGGTGGCCTGCCACCTGTACGACGCGAACGCGCCGGAGGGAGGCCCGGCCGCCTAGCTGGAGGTCCGTCGACGCCGGCGGTTCCGAGGCGTGTCAGGCGATCGGGAGCGTGGATTGCGGCGAGGGCGTCGCCGAGCTCTTCGAGGACGAGGCTTCGCGGTGCCACGACGCCAATCTTCGCGCAGCCTCGAGGATCGCCTCGCGCTCGAGCGCCGTTACGCGCAGCTCCGGAGGCGGCTTGCGCAGGAACGAGTCGACGAGGAGGAGTTCGTCGAGATCGAGCTCCCCGGGACGCGCTGCAGCCGCGAGGCCGGCCTCGACCTCGAGCGCCGCCCCGCCGCCCGGTGGCAGCGTCCGCTCCGCCGCCACCCGGCCGCCGGCGACGAAGACGGCCCGCACCTGGCCCGGCTCTCCCGCCGGCAGGAGGACGCAACACTCGAGCCGCCGCACGCGGTCGAGGCGCCTCAGCTCGCGGCACACCCGCTCGAGCGCCTCGACCCGATCGCGCAGCCGGCCGGCGTCCTCGAACCTCCGCGCGTCGGACAGCTCCCGCAGCCGGCGGCGCAGGCGCGGCAGTGCCGACTCCGGTCGTCCAAGCTCGTCGGGAGAGAGCGCTCGCGCCGCCAGCTGGGCGGTGCGGCGCGACCGCAGCGGTCCCACCGCCGAGGGTCGAGTGGAGGACACGACGGAGTCGCCTCGCTGCCGTAGCCACACCTGTCGCTCCGGCCGCGCCACGCGCGCGTTGCCAGGCGGGCGAAGGGCACGGATCAGACGGAGCTCCTCCAGCGCCGCCTCGAGCTCGGAGCCTGTGACCCGCCACTCGATTCGCTCCGCCGCGGCGAGCGCGGCCTCGACCGCCGGCCGCTGCCGGTCGCTCCGGAAGTACGAGCGCAGGCGCGCTCGCAGGTCGCGCGCGCGTCCGACGTAGAGGACCTGGCCGTTGCGGCCGAGGAAGCGGTAGACGCCGGGACGGCTCGGCGCGCCGAACGCGAGGTGGCGCTTGTCGAGCAGGCGGCGCGTCCTCGTCGCGGCGAGCGCACTGAGGTCGGCGACCGTGCGGGCGCCGCGCTCCTGCGCGAGTCCGATCAGCGCGAGCAAGACCTCGGCGGTCGCGCGCGCATCGGGCAGGGCTCGATGGCACGGACGCTCCGCCGTGTCGACGAACCACGCGAGCTGCGCGAGGCCGAAGCCCGCGACGCGCCCGGCGAGCAGTGTGCGCGCCAGCCGAACGGTGTCGACGACCGCGGATCCGATCCGGGAGCCGGTGAGCCGCTCGGTCTCGCGGTCGAGGAAGGCGAGATCGAAGCGCGCATTGTGCGCCACGAGGACTCCGTCGCCGGCGAAGTCGAGGAAGCGCCGCACCGCCTCGGCCGGTCCGGGCGCGCCGCGCAGCTGCTCGTTCCGGAGGCCGGTCAACGCGCTCGCGCCGGCTGCGATCGGAAGTCCCGGATCGGCGAGGGTCTGGAACTCCGCCTCGACCTCGAAGCCGCGCAGGCGAACGGCGCCGATCTCGCAGATCCCGGACTCGCCGGGCCGCAGTCCCGTCGTCTCGAGGTCGACGACGACGTATGTGGCCTCCTCTAGCAGGAGCGCCGCGCCCGGCGGCTCCGCGAGGGAGACGGCGTCCCCGCTCCACGCGAGCCTCGCGTCCGTCTCGACGACGTCCGCGAGCAGCGATCGGGCGAGGGCGACGGGCGCCTGCCGGAGCGCGAAGAGCCGCCGCGCGGCATCCTCCGCAAGCACGGGGCCGCGCTGCTCCTCGACGAGCTCCACGAGGCGGTCGGCCGCGTCTAGCCTGAGCTGCATGCCTGAGAGCCTAGGCGAACATATGTTCGCACGCCAGCTCGTGGCTCTCCGCGCCGGGCCCTCCGACGCCGCCGAGCAGGTCACGCAGGCCGTCCCCGGCGAGCCGCTGCGGGTGCTGGAGGAGCGCGACGGCTGGGCTCGCGTCGAGACCGCCTACGCGTATCCCGGCTGGGTGCGCCTCGAGGACGTCGGCGCGGAGCCCGGCGAAGAGTGGCTCCGGCCGCTCGCCGCGGAGCCCGTGGAGCACGCGCGCACGCTCCTCGGCACGCGGTACGAGTGGGGCGGGATGACGTCCGCCGGGATCGACTGCTCGGGCCTCGTCCACATGGCGTTCCGGGCCTGCGGCGGCCTCGTCCCGCGCGACGCGGACCAGCAGGAGGAAGCGGGCGAGAGGCTGACGGAGGCCGACCTCCGGCCAGGGGACCTGGTCACCTACGGGCCGCCCGCGGGCGCCGACCACATCGCGTTCTGGCTCGGCGACGGACGCATCCTCCACGCGACGGGACGCGAGGGAGTGGACAGCGTGGTCGAGGAGCGGGAGCCGCCGGAGCTGCGCGAGCGCAGACGCGCGTTCGTGCGCCTCGCGCCCCTCGGCAAACCGCCCGGCTGGCGCTAGATTTCGCCGCTCGTTGGAGCCGACCGCTTTTCCGGGGAGGGCGGCGGCGGTCGCCGCGGCGCTACCGCTCCTCGCTCTCGTGCTCGTCGCAGGCTGCGGCGGCTCCGGCCACGCCGCTGCGCCGTCGACCCGGCGGACGACGACGGAGGCGCGCACGACGACTGCGGCCTCCACGCGCGCGCCGGCCGCTGCGGCAGCACCGGCGCGCCGGTTCCCGGAGTTCCGGATCGCGATGGACGAGGCGACGGACTACCTCGATCCGGGTCTCTCGGACACGACCGAGGGCTGGGGCGTGATGTGGAACGTCTACCTTCCGCTCCTCGGCTACCGCCACGTCAACGGGCCGGCCGGCGCGAAGCTCGTCCCGTACCTCGCGACCTCGCTCCCGCGAATCTCGAAGGACCGGCGGACGTACCGCCTCACCCTCCGCGACAAGCTGCACTACTCGAACGGCGCGCGCGTGCTGGCCAGCGACTTCAAGGCGACGGTCGAGCGCGACTTCCTGCTCGACTCTGCCGGCGCCGCCTTCTTCCGGAACGTGGTCGGGGCGCAGAACTTCGTGAAGAGGCCGAAACGGGGAATTCGCGGCATCGAGGTCGACGACGCGGCCCGCACGATCACGATCCGTCTCGTCGCCCCGCAGGCCGATTTCTCCAACGTGCTCGCGTCGGAGTTCGCGGCTCCGGTCCCGGCCGACTCGCCGCCGAGGGACACGTCGCTCCATCCGCTGCCCGCGACCGGCCCATACGTGATCAAGAGCTACCAGCCGAAGTCACGCATCGTCGAGGAGCGGAACCCGCACTTCCAGGCATGGCGCTTCCACGGCGCCGTCCCCGCGGGGAACCCGGACCGCGTGACGTGGGACATCGTCCCGAGTGCGTCCGTCGCGCTCCGGCGCGTGCTGAGCGGCAAGGACGATTGGATGAGCTACTACCAGGTGCCGAGCAAGCGACTTCCCGCGATCGAGCACAGCCGCAAGTGGCGGCTGAAGGTCTTCACGCCGCCGAACCTCATGTACTTCTTCATGAACACGCAGGTGCCGCCTTTCACGAGCGTCAAGGTGCGGCGGGCGGTCAACTATGCGATCTCGCGCCGCTGGCTCAAGCGCCTCGCCGGCGGCCTCGCGCGCACGACCGAGAACATCCTGCCGCCGGACTACCGGTCGTTCCGGGCGCACAGCCTCTACCGGCACGACCTCCGCAAGGCGAAGCGGCTCGTGCGCGAGTCGGGCTACGAGGGGAAGCGGGTCTTCGTCTGGAATCACGACGTCCCCGCCGACCTGCCCTACACGGAGTACCTCGTCGCGGTGCTGAACCAGCTCGGCTTTCGGGCGAGCGAGAAGGTCGTGACAGCGGGGAGCTACTGGACGACGGTGGGCAACGAGAAGACCCGGGCGCAGATCGGGTTCGCGAACTGGGTGCAGGACTATCCGCACCCGCTCGACTGGTTCGGGCTCCTCGACGGTCGGACGATCACGCCGACGCACAACTCGAACTACGCGAACTTCGACGTCGGCTGGGTGAACCGCGAGATCGCGCGGTTGACCCGTCCGAAAGAGCTGACGCGAAGGATCGACGAGGACTGGGCAGCCCTCGACGAGAGGGTCATGCGGCTCGCGCCGTGGGCGCCGTTCCTGAACCAGGAGGACACGGACTTCTTCAGCACTCGTGTGGATCTCTCCTGTTACGTGAACAACGTTCTCTACGGGTTTGACTACTCGACCATCTGTGCAAGGAGATAGGGCGGATTGCTGAGACTTTCGCCCTGGGCCCTTCGGCCCACCGAGCGGGGAGCCTGGCGGCCGCGCAACCGTGTCGCCCAGGAGGTGGAAGAGAGTGAGAACGAAGCAGGTGAGATCCGTCGCGATCGCGGCGGCTGTCGCGGCGGGGCTCGTGCTGGTGGCGAGCGCCTGCGGCGGTGGAGGTGGTGGTGGTGGGAACACCGGCACCACGTCCGGGACCACGCCCACCGGGCAGAGAACCTTCCCCGTGCTGAAGGCCGTCTGGGGGACGACCGACTACATGGATCCGGGCCTGTCCTACCGGCTCGAGTCGTGGCAGTTGTTCCAGGACGTCTACGTCGGACTCGTGATCAAGGCCCACGTGAGTTGCCAGACGAGCAACTGCGCGAAGATCATCCCCGGGCTCGCGACCACGACCGGCACGGTGACGAACGGCGGCACGGACTACAAGTTCACGCTGCGCAAGGGACTGAAGTACTCGAACGGCGAGGCCGTGAAGGCGAGTGACTTCAAGAACACGATCATCCGCGACTTCAACCTGAACTCGCCGGGCATCGGGTTCTTCTCGAACATCGTCGGTGTCGCGTCCTGCGAGGCGAACCCGACGAAGTGCAAGGACATCTCGGGGATCATCACGGACGACTCGAAGGGGACGGTCGAGATCAAGCTGCAGAAGCCGGAGTCGGACTTCGAGTACGTCCTTTCGATCCCGTTCACGGCGGTCGTCCCGTCCTCGACGCCGCACAAGGACACCGAGAATCCGCCGCCCGCCGCGAGCGGCCCGTACTACATCGCGAGCTACAACCCGAGCAAGTCGTTCGTCGTGAAGCGGAACCCGAACTGGAAGAAGCACGAGATCCCCGGGATGCCGGACGGCAACCCGGACGAGATCAAGGCCACGATGACCGACGACCAGGCGCAGGCGGCGCAGCTCGTGGCGTCCGGACAGGACGACTACGACGAGAACATCCTGCCGACCGACCAGCTCGCGCACTACAAGAGCAAGTTCGGGCCGCAGATCAAGTTCTTCACCACGCCGTCCACGTACTACTTCTTCATGAACTGGCGGCTCGCGCCGTTCAACAACCTGAAGGCGCGGCAGGCCGTGAACTACGCGGTCGACCGGCAGCAGCTCGTCAACCTGCGCGGCGGCCTCGGCGTGCCGACGTGGAACTTCCTGCCGCCGAGCTATCCGCAGTACAAGAAGATCACGCCGACGCCGTACCCGTACAACCTGCAGAAGGCGAAGCAGCTCGTGAAGCAGTCGGGGACGGCAGGACAGACGGTGACCGTCTACACGATCTCCGACGTCTCGGTCGACCTCTCGACCGGCGAGTACCTGCAGGGCCAGCTGAAGAAGATCGGCTACAACGCGAAGCTCAAGGCGATCGCCGGCGCGAACTACTTCACGATCGTCGGCAACCAGTCGACGAAGGCGCAGATCGGCTTCACGGACTGGTTCGAGGACTACCCGTATCCGTCGGACTGGTTCAACGTCCTTCTGAACGGCGACCGCATCACCAAAGTCCACAACAACAACTACGGCAACGTTGACGTCAAGGCGATGAACACGCAGATGGCGCACCTCGCGTCGCTGCCGCCCGATCAAGCTCTGGCGGGAGCCACGAACGCGAAGTGGGCCGTGATGGACCGCGACTTCATGACCAAGTACGCGGCCACGGTGCCCTACCTGAACGGCATCCTCACCTCGTTCTTCTCGACCAAGATGAACGTGAACTGCGACATCTTCGACGACAGCCAGGACGACGTGGCGCAGTTCTGCCAGAAGTAACGGGTCAAAGCCGGCGCGGCGGTGCACTACGCATCGCCGCGCCGGTCCGGCTCGTCTGAACACGCACCCAGACGCAACCAGTGGCGACCACCGGCCAAGAGGAGTTCACTCTCGACACCGCCGCCGAGCTGGCGGCGGAAGAGGGTGGGACGCGGATCCAGGGCAAGAGCCCGTGGGTCATCGCCGGTCGTCGGCTCCGCCGCAACTACGTGGCACTCACCTTCCTGGGCGTGTTCGTCCTCGTGGTCATCTGCTGCCTGCTCGCCCCGGTCTACGCGTCGCACGTCTCGGGCCTCGGCGAGAACGACACGAACTCGGGCGGAATCATCACCGTCAACGGGCAGAGGGTGCACGTCATCTCGCAGGGCGGCACGAAGATCGTGAACGGCCAGCCGCAGATCGTCTTCGGCGGGATTCCGATCGGGCCGCAGTGGGGCGCGGCCGGCGGCCAGTACATCCTCGGGGCGGACGAGCTCGGGCGCGATGTCACGACGCGGCTCCTCTTCGGCGGCCGCAACTCGCTCTTCATCGGCGTGACCTCGGCGGCGATCTGCACGATCCTGTCGGTGATCCTCGCCCTGCTCGCCGGCTACTTCGGCGGGATCGTCGACTGGATCATCTCGCGTTTCTTCGACCTGATCTGGGCGTTTCCCGTCGTCCTGCTCGGAATCGCGCTCGGCACCGCGCTCTCCCTCAACGGCTTCCACCACGGGCCGATCAACATCTCCGGCGGGAGCCTCTGGATCCCGATCGGGGTCATCTCGTTCGTCTTCGTCCCGTACATCGGCAGGCCGCTGCGCGGCCAGGTGCTCGCACTGCGGAATCGCGAGTTCGTCGAGGCGGCGACTGCGCAGGGGGCGGGCCCGATCAGGATCATGTTCACCGAGCTGCTGCCCAACCTCGCCTCCTCGGTCCTCGTCCTCTTCACGCTGATCATCGCGAACGCGATCCTGACCGAGGTCGCCCTCTCGTTCCTCGGCGCCGGTGTCCAGCTTCCGAACCCGTCGTGGGGGACAATGATCGAGGAGGGCTCGGCGAAGCTGTCCACGGCCCCGGCGATCAGCCTCTTCCCCGGCATCGCAATCGCGATCACCGTGCTCGCGATCAACGTCTTCGGCGACGGGCTGCGCGACGCGCTCGACCCGCGGGCCAAGATCAGGATCGAGCACGGATGAGGAGAGCCGGCTAGATGGCCGCCTACATCCTCCGCCGGATCTTCGGGATGCTGATCGTGCTGGTCGCCGTCAGCTTCATCGTGTACCTGATCTTCATCGTCATCCCGGGCGGCGATCCGGCGCAGCGAATCGCCGGCAAGGTCGCCACGCAGGCGAACATCGTTTCGATCCGGCACAAGCTCGGGCTCGACAGGCACGGCTTCACCGGCTTCTTCATCCAGTGGTTCAAGATGGTGAAGGCGCTGTTCACGGCGAAGCTCGTCTCGTATGCGAACCAGACGAACGTCGTGAGTCAGATCAAGCAGGGTCTCCCTGCCACGTTCTCGCTCTCGATCGGCGCCGCCATCATCTGGATGGGGTTCGGCGTCCTCGTCGGACTGATCTCCGCCGTCAAGGCGGGCGCTCTCTCGGATCGCGTGATCACGGCGCTGGCGCTGGTCGGCATCTCACTGCCGGTCGCCTGGCTGGGCCTGCTCCTCCGCTACTTCTTCGCCGGGGAGGGTGGAGCGGTCTCCTGGTTCCCGGACGGAGGCTATGTCCCTCTCACGTCCGATCCCGTGCAGTGGTTCTACCACCTGCTGCTGCCGTGGCTCACGCTCGCCGTTCTCTTCATCGGCTTCTACGGACGCGTGCTCCGCTCGAACATCCTCGACACGATCAACGAGGACTTCGTGCGCACCGCGAAGGCGAAGGGCCTCACGTCGCGCCGGATCCTCGTCAAGCACGTGCTCCGCGCCTCGCTGATCCCGATCGTCACGCTGTTCGGCCTCGACTTCGCCTCGGTGCTCGGGGGCGGCGCGATCATCACGGAGACGGTCTACAGCCTGCACGGTGTCGGCTGGTACGCGGCGCAGTCGATCTCCAACCAGGACCTCCCCCCGCTCATGGGCGTGACGCTCTACGGCGCGATGTTCATCGTCGTCTTCACGCTCCTCGTCGACCTCGCGTACGCCTACCTCGATCCACGGATCCGGCTGAGCTGATGGCGGAGCGGCTGCTCGAGGTCAACGACCTCAAGGTCCGGTTCGCGACCGAGGACGGGATCGTCCAGGCCGTCAGCGGGATCTCGTTCGAGCTGGAGCGGGGCAAGGTGCTCGGCATCGTCGGCGAGTCCGGCTCGGGCAAGAGCGTGACCGCGATGACGCTGATGGGGCTGACGCGGGGCGTCAACGCGCGGTTCGAGGGCGAGGTGCTCTACAAGGGCACCGACCTGCTCAAGGTCTCGGATCGCGACATGCAGGACTTCCGCGGCAACGAGCTCGGGATGATCTTCCAGGACCCGATGACCTCCCTGAATCCCGTCTACCGGATCGGCGACCAAATCGTCGAGGCCATCCAGGCGCACGAGAACGTCGACAAGCGCACCGCCCGGGCGCGCACGATCGAGCTCCTCCGCCAGGTCGGCATCCCGAACCCGGAGACGCGCGTGGACAACTTCCCGCACGAGTTCTCCGGCGGGATGCGGCAGCGGGCGATGATCGCGATGGCGCTGTCGTGCAATCCCTCGATCCTGATCGCGGACGAGCCGACGACGGCGCTCGACGTGACGATCCAGGCGCAGATCGTCGAGCTCGTCAGCCGTCTCAAGGAGGACTTCGACTCCGCCGTCATCTTCATCACGCACGACCTCGGCGTGATCGCGGACATCGCCGACGAGATCATCGTCATGTATGCCGGCCGCGTCGTCGAGCGGGGATCGAAGAGAGACCTCTTCTACGACCCGCAGATGCCGTACACGTGGGGGCTGCTCGGCTCGATCCCGCGACTCGACCGGCCACGGCCCGAGCGGCTGCACACGATCGAGGGGAGCCCGCCGTCGTTGATCAACCTTCCGGACGGGTGCAAATTCCGGCCGCGCTGCCCGCATGCGTTCGAGAAGTGCACGCAGGAGCCCGGGCTGGAGAACCGCGTCGAGACGCCCGGCCACCTCGATCGCTGCTGGCTCGACGTCGACTTCAAGCGGAGCCATCGCGATCAGACGATCTCCGGCGACTCTGCGGAGGCGGCGTGACGGTGCTCGAGCACGCAAGCGAGTCGGACGGGTCGGCGCTCCTCGAGGTCCGGCACGTCAAGAAGTACTTCCCGATCCGGAAGGGCGTCCTGCAGCGTGAGGTAGCCCACGTGCATGCGGTGGACGACGTGAGCTTCGCCGTCCGGGAAGGAGAGACGCTCGGGCTCGTAGGCGAGTCGGGCTGCGGCAAGTCGACGCTCGGGCGCACGCTCGTCCGCCTGCTCGAGCCGACGGCCGGCGAGATCGTCTTCCAGGGGACGCCGATCCAGGATCTCGGCCCGCGGCGGCTGCGACCGCTCCGGCGGGAGATGCAGATGGTGTTCCAGGATCCGTATGCGTCACTCAATCCCCGGAAGCGCGTCGGGACGATCGTCTCCGACCCGATGCGGATCCACGACCTGGGCAGCCGCGCCGACCAGAAGAGACGCGTCGGAGAGATCCTCGAGACGGTCGGCCTGTCGCCGGAGCACTACAACCGCTTCCCGCACGAGTTCTCGGGCGGCCAGCGGCAGCGGATCGGGATCGCGCGGGCGCTCGCCCTGCGTCCGAAGCTGATCATCGCGGACGAGCCTGTCTCGGCTCTCGACGTCTCGATCCAGTCGCAGATGCTGAACCTGCTCGACGACCTGCAGAACGAGTTCCAGCTCACCTACATCTTCATCGCCCACGACCTCGGCGTCGTCCGGCACGTGAGCGACCGGATCGCGGTGATGTATCTCGGCAAGATCGTCGAGCTGTCGCCGGCCGAGGAGCTGTACACGCGGCCGATCATGCCGTACACCGAGGCGCTTCTCTCGGCTGTGCCCCTTCCGGACCCGGATCTCGCAGAGCAGCGCGAGCGCATCGTGCTCGAGGGGGACGTCCCGAGCCCGATCAATCCGCCCAGCGGCTGCCGTTTCCACCCGCGCTGCCGGTACGCGACGGATGTGTGCCGCCAGATCGAGCCGCCGCTCGTCGACTACGGCAATGCCCATCTCGCCGCGTGCCACCACCCGCTCAACGTCGACAAGGCGACCCTGCAGCAGGTCGAGGTGGCCAAGCAGCACTCGCCGGCGGAGGCCGACGATTCGGCCCTGCCGCAGGACACGTCGGGCCGCTCCAATCCAGCGGTCGCGCCCGACACCCGTTCGAGGTAGGCCCAACCGCTAAAGCGGCTGGAATGGCCCGCCGATACTCGGGGCGTGGATGCTGCGGAGCGCAAGGAGATCCTCAGCCGTTACTTGACGCACTCGCGCCGCTTCGAAGAGGTGGCCGCGAGGCGTCGCGGTGCCGGCGGGGCGGACGTGATCCCGCTCCAGAGCCCGCTTCGCGAGCTCGAGCAGGAGCCGACGGTGCGCGAGATCGAGGTTCTGCAGCTCATTTCCGACGGTCTCGTGAACCGCGAGATCGGCCAGAAGCTGTTCCTCTCGGAGGAAACGGTGAAATCGCATGTTCGGCACTTGCTGGCGAAGCTGCAGGCGCGCTCTCGTGCACATGCGGTAGCCGTGGGCTTCCGCCGCGGTCTGATCGGCTAGTTTCGTCCACAGGCGGGGCCGCTCGCGCTGTGGACAAAGGAAAAGCAAAGCGCCGGGTGAAGATCACCCGGCGCCCTTGAAACCGCGTATCCGCCTCTCAGCCCTAGTCCGGATCCCCCACAGGGGGGATGATCACAGGCTGTGGATAACGGACGATCCGACGGCTCTACCAGATCTTGTTCTGGCCGAACGCGCCAGCGCGGATGGCCAGCCGTCCAAGGGAACTGCTCATTGAGAACTCCGATCGATCGGGGACTGACGGCCTTGCAAGCGTATACCCCTTTCGGGGGATACGCAAGGCTGGACCGGCTGGTCAAAGGTCGAGCTAAAAGCGACATGCGAACGGTTGTGTGGGCCGTGCTCCTCGGCGCGGGCTCGGCCGGGGCCGTGACTGGTATGTGGCTACACGGCTATCGACTACCGCCGTTTTGGGGCTTGCTCATTCTCGGCGCGGTTGCGGCAGTCGCCGAGCGACAGAGCTTCCGTCTTACCGATCGGCACACGGCCTCCGTCTCGTTTCTGCCCCTCGTCTTCTCAGCTGTGGCATTCGGACCTCTTGGCGGCTTTGCGGTGGGGGCGGGCTCGAATGTATGGGACTTGCGCGAATCGCGTCTCAAATGGGCTGTCTATACGCCGATTCGTGGACTGACGGCTGCGGCTGCTGGACTCGCTGCGTGGACGCTTGTGCCAAGGCCCACGTCTTTCGGTGCCTACCTGTTGTCGAGCCTTGTGGCGTCCGTCGTCGATCTTGCGACGGAGGGCGCCCTTGTGGGCGTCACAGCCTGGGCGCGGCGCGCGAATGTCTTCGAGTTCCTCTCAATCATCTCTGTCTCTCTGCTCACCGTTCCGCTCTACGTTCCGGTTCTGGCGCTGTTCGTCTACGGCTACCACCTCTACTCCTTGCGGCTCGTACTGATCTTCTTCCTCCCGGCCCTAGCCGCACAGCGCCTCCTGCATCTCTACCAGCAGGAAAAGGTCGTGAGTCATGACCTGGCTGCGGCGAACGAGAGGCTTCGCCGCGCCAGCCTCTCATTCGCAACGGCACTCGTAGCCACGCTCGACGCTCGCGATCAGTACACCGCGGGTCACTCAGCGGCTGTCGCGATCTACGCTCGCGACATCGCCGAGCGCATGGGCCTCCCGCAGGACCAGCAGGAACTCGTCCACCTCTGCGGCCTCGTCCACGACATCGGCAAGATCGGGCTCCCCGCCGGCCTCCTCGAGAAGCCCGGACCGTTGACTCTCGAAGAGCGCCGGCAGATGGAGCAGCACTCCGAGATCGGCGAGAAGATCCTGCGCAACGTCGACGATTACTCAGAGATCGCCGATGTCGTCCGCTCCCATCATGAGCGCATCGATGGCATGGGCTATCCGGACGGTCTGTACCACGACGACATTCCCCTCCTCGCGCGAATCATCGGTGTCGCAGATGCCTATGACGCGATGACCTCAGATCGGCCGTACCGTGAAGCGCTGCCGAGCCGCGTGGCCCGCATGCGTCTCGCGCAGGCGGTGGAGACGCAGTTCGACACCACAGTCGTCGCGGCATTCGAGGCGATTCTGGCTGCAGCCGACGAGGATTACCGCTCTGGGCGGGGCACCTCATTCATGCAGGAGAAGGCGCAGCTCGAGAAAGGCAGCGAAAACCTGGCTGTGGCACTAGACGTCGTCACGTAGCGCACGAGCCGCCTCGAGCCGCGATCGAACACCGAGCTTCTCGTAGATGTGCTTTACGTGCACCTTCGTCGTCGACAGGCTGATGTAGAGCGACGCTGAGATCTCTTCGTTCGTGAGTCCCTGGGCAAGTAGCTCGTGAACCTCGCTCTCTCGTGGCGTCAGGTCCTGCCTCGGCTTGGCTACCCGCGGAATCGGGAGCCCGATTACGGCGGCGAGCGACCGATCTGACGACAAAACGAAGATTCGCCGTAGCCAGTCAGCAGTTGGTCGTCGCTTGGCGATGTGCCGACCGAGATCGGGGACCGCACGAACCGCGATCAACATCGGGTCCCAGGCACCGGTTGCGACTGCTTCTGTGACGAAAGAATCGACGCGGTCACATGCACCGTCTCCGAGCGCGGCGATCGCCCTCGCGGTGAATACAAGAGCTCTAACCTCGAGACTGCGTGATGCGTCTCGTGCGTCGCGCGCCAAATCTTCCGCGAGATCGGACTCTCCTGACGCCGCTCGAAAGAGACCTTGCCAAGCGAGAAACTCGCCGCGCTGGCGGCGGCTGCCGTTTGGAACTGGTCCAAGTGCGAGCACGTCCAGCGCTCGATGCAGATCACCAATACTCGCGTACAGCCGCGCGCGCTGAATTGGCAAATTCCCGCGGAAGTAACTGCCGGATTCACACCGAGTCTCACGCTCAAGAACACTCAGCATGCGGTCAGCGGCTACGAAACGCCGTAGGCCAACATACGCGCGCGCCGAGTACAGCTGCGCATACCGCAGTGGAAACTGTACGCCCCACGCCTCAGCGGCGCTGATCAGCTCAGTGACGCTATCCAGGCTCTCCTCGTACCGGCATGTCAGGCTGAGTGCGTAGCTGTAGCTGCTGAGAAGACTGGAATGGGCGATGCCATCGGTGTTTTCGTTAGCCAAGGACAGTGCGGTCTGCGCCCGGTCGATTGCCGACTCGAGCTCACCTTCGATCTCCGCCAGCGCAAGATCCCCAGTCGCGGACATCAGGGCCTGCTTCGGTCCAGGGTGAGTGCTCCGGCGGAAATCTTCGAGACGCGCTCTTAGGTCGAGAGCCTCATCCTCGCAACCTGCGATGAAGCGCAACCAGAGTGCCCGCTCGTGGGTGTCATGCACGGTCGACGTTGAGGCAGCAATTTCTGAGTGTTCTTGAGCACTCTGCGACCGGTCCGACAAGTGGGCGGACATGCCCGCGACGAGGTGGGCTCGCGCTGCCAGATCTCCGTCCAGCGCGCGCGTAGCCTGGGTGGCGAGGGCCATCGCCTTGTCGAGCTCGTCGGCTCGCAGCAGGGCCTCGCTCTCCGCGTAGTCGATCAGGCCGCCTTCGGCTCCGGCTTTGCGCGCGGCCTCCACCCAGCGTTGCAGACTGCTCGTCCGCCCGGCGGCCAAGAGG
>DATCYP010000085.1:0-40884 GCA_036526375.1 Gaiellaceae bacterium
GAAGCCGACGACCGCGTGCTTCGTCGTCGCGTAGATCGGGTCCATCGGAACCGCGGTCAGGCCGGCGAGCGACGCCGTCGCGACGATCGAGCCGCCGTTCGGCATCAGCCGCCGCGCGCACTCGCGCGCCCCGTAGACGACGCCGAGCAGGTTCGCTTCGACGATCCGCGCGATCTCGTCGTCCGGCAGCTCCGCGACGTCGGCGAAGCCGATGCCGATCCCGGCGTTGAGGAACGCGGCGTCGAACTCGCCCTCGAGCGAGGCCCACGCGGCGACGGAGCCGACGTCGAACTCCGGCAGGTCGAGGACGGTCGTCTCCGCAGCGCCGAGCGCCGCGACGATCGCCATTCCGATCCCGCCCCGGCCGCCGGTCACGAGCGCGTTCACGGGACGAGCACGACCTTCCCGACGCTGCGGCGGGACTCGACGAGCCCGTGTGCCTGCTCGACGTCGGCCAGCGGGAGCTCCGCGCCGACATGCGGCCGGATCGACCCCGCGGTCCACAGCTCGAGCAGCTCCCGCGTGCAGGCCGCGACCACGTCCGGCGCGTGGCGCAGGAGACGGCCGATGTAGACGCCCTGGACGCCCACGTTGCGCCCCACGAGCTGCGCCGGCTGCAGCTCCGGCCAGAGCCCGCCCGCGTAGCCGATGGCCACGAGCGTGCCGAGCGGGCGCAGCCGCGCGATCGCGGCCTCGAACAGCTCGCCGCCCACGGGATCGACGACGACGTCGACGCGCAGGTCGTCCGGCAGCTCGTCGTAGACGTAGGCCTCCTCGGCGCCGAGCGCGCGGCAGACGTCGACCTTCTCGGACGAGCCCACGGCCGCGACCACGCGCGCGCCGAGCGTCCGCGCCACCTGGATCGTCGCGGTGCCGACGCCGCCGGCCGCGGCGTGCACGAGCACCGTCTCGCCCTCGCCGAGCCGCACCTGCCGCGTCAGCGGGACGTACGCGGTGAGGAAGGTGAGGAGGAAGCCGGCGCCCTCGGGAAAGTTCGCGCCGTCCGGCAAGGGCACGAGCGCGGAGCGGGGGACGGCGGCGAGCTCCGCATACGCGCCTCCGGTGATGAGAGCCATGACGCGCGACCCGTCCGCCAGCTCGCCCGCGAGCTCGTAGCCGAGCACGGCCGGGAACTCGGGCATCTGCGGATAGCGGCCACGCCGGATCAGGACGTCGAGGAAGTTGATCCCCGCCGCACGCACGCGCACGAGCGCCTCGCCGTCCTGCGGTGTCGGATCGGTGACGTCGCGGAGCTCGAACGGCGCGCCGACCGCCGGCAGGACGGCGGCCCTCAACTGGCCGGCGCGGTCTCGGCCGCCGCCGCGAACTGTTCGCGCAGCGCCGTCTTGCGGAACTTGCCGACGCTCGTCTTCGGGATCTCGGCCACGAACTCGAACCGCTCGGGAATCCACCACTTCGCGAATCTCGGCGCGAGGAACTCTCTCAGCTCGTCCGCCGTCGCGACTGCGCCCTCGCGCAGCACGACCGCCGCGAGCGGGCGCTCGCCCCATTTCTCGTCCGGCACCGCGATCACCGCCGCCTCGGCCACGGCCGGATGCGCCATGAGCGCGTTCTCGAGCTCGACCGAGGAGATCCACTCGCCGCCCGACTTGATCACGTCCTTCGAGCGGTCCTTGATCTGGATGAAGCCGCGCGGATGGATCGAGACGATGTCGCCGGTGCGGAACCAGCCGTCCGCCGTCCACCGGTCGGCGCACTCCGGAGCGTCGTGGTAGCTCGCGGCCACCCACGGCCCGCGCACCTCGAGCTCGCCCATCGCCTCGCCGTCCCACGGCACGTCCTCGTCGCCGGCGCGGGCGCGGATCTCGACGAACGGCAGCGGGAAGCCGACCATCGCCTGGTAGTCCCAGCGGGTCTCCGGGTCGGCTTCGGCGAGGTCGTACGGCAGCGCGACCGTGGAGGCGACCGGCGACGTCTCGGTCATTCCCCACCCCTGGCAGATGCGCAGGCCGTGCCGCTCCTCGAAGGCCGCGATCATCGACCGCGGGACCGCCGAGCCGCCGACGAGCATGGCCTTCATCGCGGAGAGATCCCAGCGGCCGGGCTCCGCGTCGAGCCGCGCGAGGATCCCCATCCAGATGGTGGGCACGCCGGCCGCCCACGAGACGCGCTCCTGCTCCATGTTGTCGAGCAGGCTGTCGGGATCGAGGTGCGGGCCGGGGTAGACGAGCTTGGCGCCCTGCATCGTCGCGAGGTACGGGTAGCCCCAGGCGTTGGCGTGGAACATCGGCACGACCGGCATCACGGCGTCGTCGATTCCGAAGCCGAGCCCGAGCGGGTTGTTGGCGCCGACGCCGAGCGCGTGCAGCACGGACGAGCGGTGGGAGTAGACGACGCCGCGCGGCCGGCCCGTCGTGCCGCTCGTGTAACACATCGCCGCCGCCTCGCGCTCGTCGAGCTCGGGATCCTCCCATTCGTCCGGATCGGCCGTCGCGAGCAGCTCCTCGTACGAGTCCTCGACGACGAAGACGTGCTCGATCGGCGTCCCCTCCCGGAACTGCTCGAGCAGCGGCAACAGCGCGCGGTCGACGATCACGGCGCGGTCGGCGGCGTGATTCGCGATGTAGTTCAGGTCGTTCGGGTGCAGGCGGAGGTTGAGCGTGTGCAGGACGAAGCCGCCGCACGGGACGCCGAAGTACGCCTCGTGGTGCTGGTGGTGGTTCCAGCAGAGCGTCGCGACGCGGTCGCCGCGCTCGAGCCCCGCCTTCCGCAGGGCGGCTGCCAGCTGGCGCGCGCGGCGCAGCGTCTCGCGGTGGTTCGTGCGGTGGAAGCTCTTGTCGGGGAGGCGCGTGACGATCTCGCCGTCGCCGAAGAAGGCCTCCGCCCGGCGCAATAGGTGCGTCAGCGTGAGCGGGAAGTCCATCATCAGGCCGTCCATCGCGCTCATTCTCCTACGCGAGAAGAGCTTCCGCGACCTCGAGCCGGAGCTCGGCGGGACGGCGGCCGAACCCCTCGAGCCAGAGGGCGCGCTTGTAGAAGCGGTGCAGCGGGTGCTCCCAGGTGAAGCCGATGCCGCCGTGCGCCTGGATCGAGCGCTCGCACGCCGCGACCGCGGCCTCGGTCGCGAACGCCTTCGCGGCGGCGGCGGCGACCTCCCCTCGCTCGTCCCCCTCCGCGACGCACCACGCGGCCCAGTAGACGAGCGAGCGCGCCAGCTCGACGTCGGTGTACGTCTGCGCGAGCGGGTGGGAGACGGCCTGGTAGGTGCCGATCGGCTTGCCGAACTGCTCGCGCGTCCTGGCGTGGTCGACGCCGAGGTCGAGAGCGCGCTGGGCGACGCCGAGCGCCTCGGCGGCGGCGGCGGCGCGGAAGCGTGGTGTCTCCTCGACCGGCCACAGTGGGCGCGTGGGGTCGACGGTCGCCGCGTGGCCGTCACCGCTCAGCGAGGCAACGTGCGCCAGATAGAAGCCCGGGTAGCAGACGTATCCCATCTCCTCGAGCAGCAGCGCCTCCTCGACGAAGCCGAGCCCCGCCTCCGCGACGTCGAGCCAGCCGAGCTCCTCGAGCTCCGCCCAGCGGTCGTCCTGCGCCTCCCAGTCCCGGTCGAGCGGGAAGCGGTCGGCGAGCCACGCGCGCGCCGCCTGCTTCAGCTCGAGCTGGTCGTCCGAGAGCGCGAAGTCCATCAGCGAGACCTCGGGAGGCCGAGCACGCGCTCGGCGATGATGTTGCGGAGGACCTCCGACGTCCCGGCCTCGATCGTGTTGCCGCGGCTGCGGAGCTGCTGGTGGTTCCACCAGCCGTCGTCGAGGATGCCCTCCGGCCCGTGCAGCTCGCGCGCGAGCATCGTCAGGCGCTGGTTCGCCTCCGACCAGCGCAGCTTCACGCCCGAGCCCTCGGGGCCCGGGACGCCGGTGCGCTCGTACGTGCCGAGGGCGCGGTAGTTCGTGAAGCGCAGCGCCTGCAGCTCGATCCACTCGCGCGCGAGCGCCTCGCGCACGTGGGGGGCGGGATCCCGCTCGCGCGCCTCCTCCAGCAGCCGGCCGAAGAGCGCGTCGAGCCCGGCGGTGAGGGCGAACCCGAGCGTCGCGCGCTCGTGGAGGAGCGTCGTCATGGCCACCTGCCAGCCCTCGCCCTCGTCGCCAAGGCGGTTTTCGACCGGGACCTCGACGTCGGAGAAGAAGATCTCGTTGAACTCCGCCTCGCCCGTGATCTGGCGCAGCGGCCGCACCTCGACGCCGGGCGTGCGCATGTCGACGAGGAGGTACGTGAGGTTCCGGTAGCGAGGCGCGGCCGGGTCGCTCTGCGTGACGAGGATGCAGAAGTCGGCGATGTGCGCGAAGGACGACCACACCTTCTGGCCGTTGACGACGTAGACGTCGCCGCGGCGCTCGGCGCGCGTGCGCGCGGCGGCGAGGTCGGAGCCCGCATCCGGCTCCGAAAAGCCCTGGCACCAGATCTCGTCCGCCGAGAGGATCGCCTTCAGATGCCGCGCCTTCTGCTCCTCCGTCCCGTGCGCGATGATCGTCGGCCCGGCCATGCTGAGGCCGATCACGCCGACGTGCGTGGGGGCCTGGGCGGCCGCGAGCTCCTCGTACAGGATCGCCTGGAAGCTGTACGGCGCGCCGACGCCGCCGTACTCCTTCGGCCAGGTCAGGCCCGCGTAGCCCGCGTCGTAGAGCTTGCGGCTCCATTCGCGGATGAACGGATCCTCGAAGCGCTGCGCACCGCCGCGGCCCCCGCGCTTGTCGGCCGGGAGGTTCGCGTCGACCCAGGCGCGCAGCTCGCCGCGAAACTTCGCCTCCTCGGGCGTGTCGCGGAGATCCACGGCTGGAGGCTAACCCGCGGCGGGCGCGGGAACCAGTTCGCCGGGCGCTTCGACGACCACGCGCCGACGCTCGACCGGCAGCCACGTGACGACGAGGACGATGATCCCGAACCCGAGCCACTGCGACCAGACGAGCCCGATGTCGTAGGCGTAGATCCCGGCGACGACGAGGACGGCCGGGTTCGTCAGTTCGGCGATCGACGAGAGCACGGCGGGCGTGCGCTGCAGCCCGTAGTAGTAGAGCGCGAGCGAGAGCAGGCCCGTGACGAGCGCAAGGGAGAGGATCCAGCCGCTCGCACCGACGCCGGCGAACCACTCCGCGTTCAGCGCGACGACCGTGACCGCCGACGCGGCGAGGCCGAAGAGGAAGCGCAGGGCGAGGACGTGCTCGAACGAGACGCGACGGACGAGATAGCGGCCGAGCACCGTCCCGAGACCCCAGAGAACGGCGGCGCCGAGCGCCTCGAGCACGGCGCGGAGTCCCTTCGCGCTCGGATCGAACGGGTGCGCCTGGTTGACGAGCCACAGGCCCGCGAGCCCCGCCGCGAGGAACCAGCCGAACCGCGGCCGCGGGCGTTCGCCGAGGACGACTGCAGCGCCCATGACGGCGACGAGCGGCTGCGCCTTCTGCATCACGACGGCCGAGACGAAGTCGTGCTGGAGCGCCTGCGTGAAGAGGATCGTGGCGGCACCCGAGGCACCGGCGCCGACGACGACCGCGGCTACGACGTGCCGCGGCCCGGCCCGGCCGACCGCGCGGAGCGCCGGGAGCAGCAGCGGCAGCGTGAGCAGAACGAGGAAGACGTGCTCTCCGAAGACGATCGTGCTGGCAGGGACGCTGAGGATCGACTTGCGCAGGAGCGGGTCCGTTCCCCACATCGCCGCGGCGACCGCGACGAGGACGACTCCCGGGATCGCTGCGACGCGCCTCACCCGCCGAGCGTACCCGCAGCCGTGCGCCGTACTCGGCCGTTGTGCGGCCGCCGAAAGAGGCGTACTCTCGGTGGAGTATCCGGGGGGAGAGGAGGTAGCACCGATGCTCCGCAAACCCCTCGCAGTCGCGGCAGCCGGAGTCGCGCTCGCGACACCGTCGGCGGCCTTCGCCATGCACGGCCCGGGCGAGCAGTCGGCGCGCGTGCCGAGGAACCTCGAATCCCGCGGCTCGCTCGCGGCAGGGCTGCTCGCCACCGCCTCCCCGCCGGGCGGCTTCAGCTGGCTCGACGCCGGGATCGGCGCCTCGGTCACCGCCGGCGGCGTGCTCGTGCTCGTCGGCGGCCGGCGGGCGCTCGTCCAACACCAGCGCCGCGTCCGGCTCGATCACGTCTCGTAGCGCAGAAGCTCCTCGACGGTCTCGCGGCGGCGGATCGAACGGGCCTCGCCGTCCGCGACGAGCACGACCGCCGGCCGCGGGACGCCGTTGTACGTCGATCCCAGCGCGAGCGTGTAGGCGCCGGTCGCGGGCACGGCGAGAACGTCGCCGGGCCGTGGCTCCGGCAGCTCCGCCGCCTCGATCAGGACGTCGCCCGACTCGCAGTGCTTGCCCGCGATCCGGTAGACGCCGCTCGGCAGCTCGTCCGCCCGGTTCGCGAGCAGCGCCTCGTAGCGGGCGCCGTAGAGCTGCGGGCGCGGGTTGTCCGACATGCCGCCGTCGATCGCGGCGTACGCGACGCCGCCCGACTCCTTGACCGAGCCGATCCGATAGAGCGTCACGCCGGCGCGACCGACGAGGGAACGACCGGGCTCGAGGATCAGGGAGACGCCCTCCGGCACCCGTTCGGCGAGCGGCCGGACGAACTCGGCCACCGACGGCAGCTCCTCCTCGCGGTTGTGGCGGACACCGAGCCCGCCGCCGAGGTCGAGCGCGCGCGGCCGCCAGTCGAGCCGCTCGAGGAACGCGAGCGCGCGCTCGAGCGCGAGGACGCTCTCGTCCGTCCGTCCGAGCTGCGAGCCGACGTGGACGTGCACGCCCTCCACGTCGAGCCCGAGCTGTCGCGCCCGCTCGACCTCGCGCTCGGCTGCGTCGGGCGCCAGCCCGAACTTCGACTCCTCGTGGGCCGTCTGGATCGAGCGATGCGTCACCGCCTCGACACCCGGCGTCAGCCGCACGAGCACGCGCCGCACGCCCGCCTCCGCCGCGGCCTCGGCTTCGCCGGACGCGTCGAGCACGACGAGGGCGCCCGCCTCCGCCGCCGCGCGCAGCTCCTCGAGCGACTTGTTGTTGCCGTGGAAGACGATCCGCTCGCCCGAGATGCCCGCGGCCCGCGCGAACGCGAGCTCTCCGAGCGTGGAGACGTCGGCGCCGGCGCCCTCCTCCGCGAGCAGCCGCAGGAGCGCGACGTTGGCGAACGCCTTCGTCCCGTAGACGACGAGCCCGCCGGGCGCCGCCTCCCGATAGGCCCGCACCTGGCTCCGGATCGTGCGCGCGCAGTAGACGAGGAGCGGCGTCCCGTGCTCGTCCGCGAGCCGCGTCGCTCGCACGCCGCCGATCGTCAGCTCGCCGTCGGCGATCCGCGCCGTTTCGGGAAGGAGCTCCAGCACCCTGCTAGTATCGGGATCCCAATGCAGGAGCTGCTTCTTATCTAGACCAGGGAGACACGCGTGGCGACGCCGCGCCGACCTCCCCACGGCCTCTCCTCGGAGAGGTTTTTTCGTTCCAGAGGACGTTTTCCGATGACCCCGAGATACGAGCCCCACGAGATCGAGACGAAGTGGCAGCGCGTCTGGGAGGACGAGGGGGCCTTCCACGTCCCGAACCCGGTGCCCGGCGCGCCGACGGCCGAGAACCACTGGTACCAGCTCGAGATGCTGCCGTATCCCTCGGGCCCGAGCCTCCACATGGGCCATGTCCTCAACTACACGATGGGCGACGTCCAGACGCACGTCCGGCGGCGCAGCGGCTGGCACGTGGTGCGGCCGATGGGCTGGGACGCGTTCGGGCTGCCCGCCGAGAACGCGGCGATCCGCGAGGGCCGTCACCCGCGCGAGACGATCGAGCGGAACATCGAGACGATGCGCGGCCAGATGAAGCGACTCGGCTGGGCGATCGACTGGGACCGCGAGGTCTCCGCGCACCAGCCGACCTTCTATCGCTGGACGCAGTGGCTCTTCCAGCAGTTCGTCGCGCACGACCTGTGCTACCGCAGGGAGGGGCCGGTCAACTGGTGCCCGAACGACCAGACCGTCATCGCGAACGAGTACGTCGTCGACGGCAGGTGCGAACGCTGCGGCGCCGAGGTCGAGCTGCGCAACATGACGCAGTGGTACATGCGGACGACCGCGTACGCGGACGAGCTGCTCGAGTACGAGGACGCGGAGTGGCCGGCGCGGACGAAGGCGATCCAGCGCAACTGGATCGGCCGCTCGGAGGGCGCCGAGATCCTCTTCCGCGTCGAGGAGACGGGGGACGACGTCGCGGTCTTCACGACGCGCGCCGACACGCTCTACGGCGCGACGTTCTTCGTCCTGGCGCCGGAGCATCCGTTCGTCGCCGCCCATGCGAGCGAGGAGGCGAAGGAGTACGCGCGGCACGCCGGCGCGCGTCCGGTCGAGGAGCGCGCGGCGGCGACGAAGAAGACGGGCGTCTTCACGGGCCTGCACGCGGTCAACCCGATCAACGGCGAGCCGCTCCCGATCTGGGTGGCGGATTACGTCCTGATGGACTACGGCACCGGCGCGATCATGGCCGTCCCCGCCCACGACGAGCGCGACGGCGAGTTCGCCGAGACCTTCTCCCTGCCGACGAAGGTCGTGATCGACGAGGACGGAAAGCTCGTCAACTCCGGCCGCTTCGACGGGCTGCCGGCCGAACACGGCGCGCGTGCGATCGTCGCGGCGCTGGAGGAGGAAGGACGCGGCAAGGCGACGGTCAACTACCGCCTGCGGGACTGGAGCGTGTCGCGGCAGCGCTACTGGGGCTGCCCGATCCCGTTCATCCACTGCGAGCGCTGCGGCGTCGTCCCCGTGCCCGAGGATCAGCTGCCGGTGATCCTCCCCGACATCGAGGACTACGCCCCGAAGGGGAGGCCGCCGCTCGCCGCCAACGAGGAGTACATGCACGTCGACTGCCCGCAGTGCGGCGGCGCGGCGCGGCGCGACCCGGACACGATGGACACGTTCGTCGACTCGTCCTGGTACTTCCTCCGCTACATCGACTCGCACAACGACGAGGCGCCGTTCGACCGCTTCGTCGTCGACTACTGGCTGCCGGTCTCGCAGTACATCGGCGGTATCGACCACTCCACCGGTCACCTGCTCTACTCGCGCTTCTTCGTGAAGGCGATGAACGACTGGGGGATGGTCGGCTTCCGCGAGCCGTTCGCGCGCGTCTTCCACCAGGGCTGGGTGCAGCTCGGCGGGCTGAAGATGTCGAAGACGAGGGGGAACGTCGAGGGGCCCGACGAGATCGTCGACGCGTACGGCGCCGACGCGGTGCGGCTCTACATCCTGTTCATGGGCCCGGCCGACCAGGACATGGAATGGACGGCCGACGGCGTCGAGGGCATCGTCCGCTTCCTGCGGCGGCTGTGGCGCGTCGTGCACGAGGTCGTGGAGGCGGCCCCGTCGCCCGGTGAGCGCGAGGGCGCACTGGCGCGGAAGGCGAACGAGACGATCGCGCGCGTGACCGACGACGTCCTTCGCCGCTTCCAGTTCCACACTCCGATCGCCGCGTTGATGGAGCTGGTGAACGAGCTGAGCGCCGCGGTCGATGCGCCGGACGCGCGCTTCGCGGCGGAGACGGCGGTCTGCCTGATCCAGCCGTATGCGCCGCACGTCGCCGAGGAGCTGTGGGCGGCGCTGGGCCACGAGCGGTTGTGGGAGACGCCCTGGCCGGAGGCCGACGAGTCGCAGCTCGTGCGCGAGACGTTCGAGCTCGTCGTCCAGGTGAACGGCCGGGTGCGGGACCGGTTCGAGGTGGAGGCCGGCCTGAGCGAGGACGAGCTCGTCGAGCGGGCGCGCGCCAGCGAGCGTGTGCAGAGCTATCTGGACGGCGGCGAGCCCCGCAAGACGATCGTCGTCCCGCGCAAGCTCGTGAACTTCGTCGTCTAGCTGCGCGGAGGTATCCTCCGGCAGGTTCCGCATGCGGATGCTCGCCGGCCTTGGCGTTCTCCTCGCGACGTGCGGCATCGTCGTCGTGTCGTCGGGGCATTCGGCTGCAGGATTGGCGCCGAAGCGATGTCCGGTGACGACGCGCGGGTCGACCAGGAGGCCGCCGATCGATTTCGTGAACACAGGGTTGCCGGTGCCGTATGTACGCGTCTGGCTGGGAAGCCCGGCGATCTGGATCCGGCTACCGCGTCGCGGCATCCTTCCCGCAATCCCCGATCCGCACCGCCGAGGGATCTCCTCGAAGTTCCCGTGGTGGCGGGTGCTCGCCGGCAACCTCCACGCCTGGGCACACCCGCTCGGCCGAGCACGCCCACGGCTGCGTGCCGATGTCCAGCCTGCGGCGAACTACGGCCCGACCGGCTTCGTCCCCTCGGAGCTGCACTTCTCGAGGTCGGGCTGTTGGCGAATCACCGGTTCGCTTCGAGGACACACGCTGTCGTTCGTGGCGCGCGTCGTTCGCCAGGCACCGTAACTCGCAGGCCTCCGTCTTACCTCACGCGCGGATCCGGCCGGTCGACGTTCCAGTGGCGTCCGACGGCGGCGTACCACCGCACGCCGTCCTCCGTCTCGCGCGGCGTGAGCATGAAGCGGCTGATGACGCGTTGCCCGCCCTCGAAGTCGCCGTAGAGGATGTCGACTCCGATGCGCTGCTGCCCCTCGATCGCGCGCCGGGCGGCGCGGTAGCGGCCGCTAGCCGGGTCTCGGAACGATCCCTGCCAGAAGCCGACGTCGCCGGGCGCGATGTAGAGGTCCCGCGTGAGCGTCGTGAAGTCCTCGAGCGGTGTGGGCCGGATGTCGGAGCCGAACTCGAGCTCCGGAAGGAGACGCCAGCCATGCAGCACCGCGATCCCGGTCCCCACGTTGCGCACCGCGATGACGAAGTAGTCCGCCTCGTCCCTCGCTTGCGCGATGCCCTGGCCGCCGGGAACCGAGAACCAGACGTCGTCCTGGAAGCCGGCCTTCACGACCGGGTCGTCGAGTCGGGAGGGTACGAGCAGCGGGCGCTGGCCGGCGAGCAGCGACTGCTCGGCGACGCGCGCGGCTCGGTTGGCCGAGCGCACGGACCCGACCGTCACGCCGGCGAGGACGAGCGTTCCGCCTGCGGAGGCGAGGGCGGAGATCGTCACCCAGTCGGCCACGGCGCGAGTTTACGGAGGTGCGCGTGAGCTGACACACACGCGGCACACCACCGTTGTCACGATTGAAGACATGAGCGTCCGGATTCCGGCGATGTCGCGGCGGCAGCTCTTCGGAGCGGCTGCGGCCGTCGGCATCCTGCTCCTGCTTCTGATCCGGCACCTCGGCGGTGGTGGCGGGAGTACGGCGCCGACCGTGACGCCGGTGCGCGCCCCTGGCCGGGCGACCCCCGCGCCCGCGAAGCTCCTCGTGGTCGACGTCGCCGGTGCCGTTCGGCGCCCGGGTCTCTACCGGCTCCGCGCCGGCTCGAGGGTCGACGACGCGATCGCGGCCGCCGGTGGGCCGAAGGTCGATGCACTGCTCGAAACGGTGAATCTCGCTGCGCCGGTTGCGGACGGCGAGCAGGTCGTCGTCCCCGGACGCGGTGCGGGCGGAGTCGCCGCGGCGAGCCCTCCCACCGTCGGATCCTCGCCGTCCGCGCCGCTCGACCTGAACTCCGCGACGCTCGAGCAGCTCGAGAATCTGCCCGGCATCGGCCCCGTGACGGCGCAGAAGATCCTCGACTACCGGCAGCAGCACGGCGCCTTCCACTCGATCGACGAGCTGCAGGGGGTGCCCGGGATCGGGCCTGCGCACATGGCGCAGCTGAAAGGCCTCGTGATCCCGTGACGTGACGCTACGTCTCCCGCATGCTCTCGTCGGCTCCCTCTGTCTCGGGTTCGCGCTCGCGAGCGTGGCACGCGTGCCTACGGCTCCCGCGTTCGGAGCGGCTTCGGTGGCCGCTGCCCTCGGCCTCGCAGCCTCCGGCTCGCGCCTCCGGTGGCTGGCGGTTGCCTCGGCGCTCGCCGCCGTCGCCTGGACGTGGGGGAGCATGCGACTCGCTCAGCTCGACCGCAGCGTGCTCGCATCCCGGATCGGCACCGTCGAGTCCGCCGTCGTCGAGGTCGAGGAGCAGCCGCGGACCGGAGCCTTCGCGCAGCGAATGAAAGGTCTCGTGCTTCGCTGGGGAACGCTGCGTACGCACGAGCCGGTCTGGCTGGAGCTCCCGCTCGGACGATCGCCCCCGGAGGGTGCGTGGCTGAGGCTTCTCGGCGAGCTGAGAGCGCCGCCTGGACCGTCGAACGGCTTCGACGAGGCCAAGTGGCTGCGTCGGCAGGGCATCCACGTCGTGCTGCGCGGGCAGGACTGGTGGATCGTGGGCCGGCGCGGCGGGATCTCCGCGGTCGGCGACCGCGTAGGGCGCTGGCTCGCAGGTGACACGACGCCGGGGCTGACCGGCGAGCGACGCGCCGTGATCGAGGCTATCGTCCTCGGCCGTTCGTCCGAGGTCGGCGAGAGGCTGCTCGCAGATTTCCGATCCACCGGCCTCTACCACTGTCTTGCCGTCGACGGGCTGAAGGTCGCAGCCGTCGGCGGCGGGGCCGCGGCCGTGGTCCTGCTCCTCGGGTTCGGGAGCTACGTCGCTCAGATCGCGGCTCTGTGTGCGATCGCGGCGTATGCGCTCGCGGTCGGGCTCCACCCGTCCGTCGTGCGGGCGGGGCTCGCCGGCGGCCTGGGTTCGCTCGCCTGGCTGGCCGGCCGCGAGCGCGACCGCTGGCAAGCGCTGCTCGTCGCCGCTGCAGTGCTCCTCGGCTGGAACCCGTATGCGCTCTTCGACGCCGGCTTTCAGCTCTCGTTCGCGGCCGTCGCGTCGATCTTCGTCGTGACGCCTCGTGTCGTCCGCACGCTCGAGGGATATCCCGTGTCCCGCGGGCTGGCTCAGCTCGTCGGCGTCTCGACCGCGTGCGGCCTTGCCACGGCGCCCGTGACGTGGTTCCAGTTCCACCAGATCTCGCTCGTCACCGTTCCGGCGAACGTCGTGGCGGTCCCGATCGTCGTGGAGGTGCTCGGCCTCGCGCTCCTCACCGCCGTGGTCGCGCCCGTCGCGCCTCCGGTCGCCGCGGCGATGGCGCAGCTCAACGGCTGGGCGGCGTGGCTCGTCGCCGCCTGCGCACGGGGGTTCGGGAGCATTCCCGGCGCGCAGGTCACCTCGCCTCGCGCGGCCGCCGTCATCGGCCTGGGAGCGGTGGGCGCGGCAGCCTATGCTTGGCAGCGTGGCGAGCGAGCGCGAGCTGAAGCCGGTCTACCTCCTGACGGGGACCGACCGGCCGAAGATCGCGGTCGCCCTCCAGCGCCTGCGAGGGCGGATTGGTGAGGAGGCGATCGAGCAGCTGCATGCCGCGGAAGCCTCGGGGGAGGACGCGGTCGCCGCCTGCAACGCTCTGGGCCTCTTCGGCGGGGAGGCGCGGCTCGTCGTGGTGGACGGCGTCGAGGCGTGGAAGGCGACCGACGTGAAGGAGCTCGAGGCGTACCTCGCTGCTCCGGCTCCGACCACCGTCCTCGCGCTCGTCGGCGAGGGCATCAAGCGCGACTCGGCGCTCACGAAGACGGTCGCCAAAGCCGGCCAGGTCCTCGCATACGACGTCACGAAGAAGCAGCTGCCCGAATGGGTCGCCGAACAGTTCGCGCGACTCGACGCATCTGCCGATCGCGATGCGTGCCGTGCACTCGTCGAGGCGGTCGGGAACGATGTCGGCGACCTCGCGTCCGAGATCCAGAAGCTCGCGACCTGGGCGAGCGGCGAGCAGATCACACGCTCGACCGTCGAAGAGCTCGCGGTCGGACGCGCCGAGACGCCGATCTTCGCGGTCACCGACTCCTGGGGGCGACGCGACGTCGCGGCGACGCTGCGCGCGACGGAGTCGCTGCTCGACCGCTCCCACCGCCCGCGTTCGGGCGAGCTGATCCGGCTCGTCGCCTCGCTCGTCGGACACGTCGGCCGAGTCCGCAAGGTCTCCCGCCTGGCGGACGAGGGTGTCCGCTCGGGCGAGATAGCAGGCCGGTTGAAGATCCACCCGTTCGTCGCCGAGAAGGCCTCGAAGCAGGCAGGCAACTTCTCCCCGGACGAGCTCGCTCAGGCGACAGTCCGCCTGGCCGAGCTCGATGCAGGGGCAAAGGGCGGATCGCGTCTTCCGCCCGAGCTCCAGCTCGAGCGGGCGCTCGTGGAGATCACGCGGCGCCCCGGCGAGCGGCCCGACTGAGGGACGCTACTTCGCGGACGCGCCGGCGGCCAGCTTTGCCGCCTGAGACTTGCGCCGAGCGACGGTGTTGCGGTGGAGCGCGCCGTTGGCCGCGGCCCGGTCGAGCCACTGGACGAGCTCGCGGTGTCGAGTCTCCGTCTCCTGGGCGTCCCCCTCCGCGACCGCGTCGTTGAGACGTCGCATGAGTGTCTTGGCGGTCGAGCGCCAGCGGAGATTCTCCTGCCGCTGCCGCGCCGCCAGGCGGACGCGCTTCTCCTGCTGCTTGATGTTCGGCATCTCGGAAAAAGACCCGCTACTCGCGGGCCGGGCGATGGTAGCAACCCCGCTCCCTATGCTGCCCTCGTGGACGACGCCGAGCGGCAGCGGCACGAGCGGCGGCTGGCGCGCGACCGCCGTCGCCGCGAGCAAGGGAAGCCGGCGTACTTCGAGACCGACGCGACGCACGACTCGTGGCCGATCGCCCAGGATCCGGCGGAGCGGCCCACCTCCATCCTCAGACCACGCCGCGAACGAGGCGAGCTGACCGAGCTCGAGGCGCGGGCGCTCGACGAGGAAGGTCAGGCGACACAGGTCGGAGTCGCTGCTGCGGTCGAGACGGGGCCCGAGCCGGACGCCGGACGCGGCCTCGCGCGCTCGGGGATCATCTTCGCCTTCGCCACCGGGGTGTCGCGAGTCATCGGGCTGGCACGGGAAATCCTTCAGGCCGCGATCTTCGGCATCGACGGCAAGGTCAACGCCTTCGAGATCGCGTTTCTCGTCCCGAACACCGTGCGAGCGCTCGTCGCGGACTCCGCGCTTTCGGGCGCGTTCGTACCGGTGTTCAGCGACCTGCTGGTCAAGGGCGAACGGAAGCGCGCGTGGCGTGTCGCCTCCTCGCTGTTCTGGCTGATGTTGCTCGGACTCGGTGCCCTGACGGCCCTGTTCGTCGTGATCGCGCCGTGGGTGATGGCCGCCTTCAACTATGGCCCGGGCCAGCGCTACGGCGCTCTCGCGGCGGGGCTCGCGCGGGTGCTCTTCCCGCTTGTGCTCGTACTCGGGCTGACCGGGATCGTCGTCGGAATCCTCAACAGCTACGACCACTTCACGGTTCCCGCGCTCAGTCCGGTGGCGTGGAACCTCGTGATCCTCCTCGGGCTTGCGCTCGGCGCGGAGCACACACACGACAAGTCGACGAGGCTCTACTTCTACGCGGTCGCGATCCTCGTCGCGACTGTCGTCCAGTTCCTTCTGCCCCTGCCGTGGCTGCGCGGCCGCGACGGCCGACTGCGGATGGTGATCGACATCCACGACCCTGCGGTCAAGCGCACTTTTGTGCTGATGGTGCCGATCACGATCGGCCTCGGCCTGATCAACATCAACGCGGCCATCGACCAGCTGTTCGCGACGCACTTCTTGAACCCGCACAAGGATCCCGCCGCGATCGTGCGCGCCTTTCGCCTGTACATGCTCCCGCAGGGGGTGTTCTCGGTCGCGGTGGCGACGGTGCTCTTCCCACTACTCTCGCGCCACGCGTCGCGCAGGGACTGGGACGCTCTGGGGAGTACCGTCGCCACGGGGTTGCGGCTGATCTCGTTCCTGCTCGTGCCCGCGAGCGCCGGGGCTGCGGTGCTGGCGACGCCGATCGTCCGCCTCCTCTACCAGCATGGCAGCTTCGGCCCAGCGGCGACGCCGCGCGTCGCGAGCTGCCTGGCTGCCTTCGCGCTGGGGCTCACGTTCAACGGGACGATGCTGATGCTGAACCGCGGCTTCTTCTCGCTCCAGTCACCGTGGATCCCGAGCTGGGTCGCGTTCGGGAACCTCGGCCTGAACGCTCTGTTCGACGCCGTCTTCTATCGGTTCGGGACGTGGGGGATCCCGCTCTCGACGTCGCTCGTGAACATCGCCGGAACGTGGGCGCTCCTCGTCCTGTTCCGGCGGCGGATGGGCGGCTTCGAGCTCGGGGAAACGGCCCGGACCTTCTTCCACGTGACCGTCGCGTCGGCCGGACTCGCTGCCGTGGCCTGGGGCATCTGGCGTCTCCTCGACGTGGGGCTCGGCCGCTCACTGCCGGCGCAGATCGTCTCGGTCGGGGTCGGGCTCGCGCTCGGCTACGTCGCGTTCTTCGTTGTGTGCCGCCTGCTGGACGTGCGCGAGCTCGACACGATGCTACGGCTGCGGCGCGCTCGCGCCTGACCGTCCACATCCGGTGCAGAACTGCGGCAAAGCCGTCCCGGTCTCGACGCTGATCTACCGATAGCCTCGATCGCGAGGGCGGAGGGAGTAGCGACCCCACCCGGGTGGGGGTGTGCCTGCGGTTCCGCTTCGAACGGCGACGGTCGGAGCGGAACCTGCGTCAGTACCATCGCCGCTCGTGGACCAGAGCCGGATTCGCAACTTCTCGATCATCGCGCACATCGACCACGGCAAGTCGACGCTCGCCGACCGCATCCTCGAGCTGACCGAGGCGGTGTCGGCGCGCGAGATGCGCGAGCAGGTCCTCGACTCGATGGAGCTCGAGCGGGAACGGGGCATCACGATCAAGGCCCAGGCCGTCCGTGTCACCTGGAAGGGCCACGAGCTCAACCTCATCGACACGCCCGGCCACGTCGACTTCACCTACGAGGTCTCGCGCTCGCTCCAGGCGTGCGAGGGAGCGCTCCTCGTGGTCGACGCAGCCCAGGGCATCGAGGCGCAGACGCTCGCGAACGCCTACCTGGCGATCGAGAACGGCCTCGAGATCGTGCCGGTTGCGAACAAGATCGACCTTCCGGCCGCAGATCCGGACGGCACGGCCGTCGAGGTCGCGGACCTGCTCGGGGACGATCCGTCCCACGTGCTCCGCATCTCGGCCAAGACCGGCAACGGGGTCGCCGACGTCCTCGACTCGATCGTCGAGCGCGTGCCGCCGCCGGACGGGAATCCCGACGCGCCCGCCCGCGCCCTCGTCTTCGACTCCTCGTACGACCAGTACCGCGGTGTCGTCGCGTTCGTCCGCGTCGTCGACGGAACGTTCACCACTCGCGAGGCGCTGCGGACGATGGCCACCGACACCCGCTTCGACGCGGAGGAGCTCGGCGTCTTCTCCCCGGCGATGACGCCCGTCGAGCAGCTGGCCGCCGGCGAGGTCGGTTACGTCGTGACGGGACTGAAGGACGTCTCGCGGCTGCGGGTGGGCGACACGCTGACCGCCGTGCGCGGGCCGGCGGAGCAGGCTCTGCCCGGTTACAAGGACGTGAAGCCGATGGTCTTCGCCGGGCTCTTCCCGACCGACTCCGACGACTACCCCGAGCTGCGAGACGCGCTCGAGCGGCTCAAGCTGAACGACGCCGCGCTCGTCTACGACCCCGAGACGTCGCAGGCGCTCGGCTTCGGCTTCCGCTGCGGCTTCCTCGGCCTCCTCCACATGGAGATCGTCCGCGAGCGACTCGAACGGGAGTTCGATCTCGACCTGCTCGTGACCGCGCCGAACGTCGCCTACCGCGTGCTGGAGAAGAACGGGGGCTGGGTCGAGGTGCACAACCCGTCCGAGTTCCCGCCCGAGATCGAGGAGGTCGAGGAGCCGTACGTCGCCGCGTCGATCATCGTCCCGAAGGAGCACGTCGGCGCGGTGATGGAGCTCAACAACGAGCGGCGCGGCACCTTCGGACGGCTCGAGTACCTCTCGCCGGAACGCGTGCATCTCACCCACGAGCTCCCGCTGGCCGAGATCGTGCTCGACTACTACGACCAGCTCAAGTCGCGAACCCGCGGCTACGGGTCGTTCGACTACGACCTCGCCGGCTTCAAGCCCGGCGACCTCGTCCGGGTCGACGTTCTCGTCGGCGGCGAGCCCGTCGACGCCCTGTCGCTCATCGTCCACCGAGACCGTGCCTACGACCGCGGCCGCGCGCTCGTCGACAAGCTCCGCGAGGAGATCCCGCGCCAGATGTTCGACATCGCGATCCAGGCCGCCGTCGGCTCGCGCGTGATCGCCCGGGAGACGGTCAAGGCGAAGCGGAAGGACGTGCTCGCGAAGTGCTACGGCGGCGACATCTCGCGCAAGCGAAAGCTGCTCGAGAAGCAGAAGGCGGGCAAGAAGCGAATGAAGCAGGTCGGCGCCGTGGAGGTGCCGCAGGAGGCGTTCCTCGCCGTGCTCAACATCGGCCAGGGGCAGAAGGGCTGATGGCCCTCGGTCGGAGCGGAGTGAGCGTCGCCCGGCACCTGTACGTCCACCTGCCGTTCTGCGCCCACCGCTGCGGCTACTGCGACTTCGTCACGGCGACCGGCCGAGATCACCTGCACGGGGCGTACGTGGACGCTCTGCTCCGCGAGCTGCACGAGGAACACGACTGCTCGCCCGTCGAGACGATCTTCCTCGGCGGAGGCACGCCCACCTACACCGCGCTGCCTGAGCTGCTGCGGCTGCTGCGCGCCCTCCCGCCGGCGCGCGAGCTGACGGTCGAGGCGAATCCCGAGACCGTCACGCCCGAGCTCGCCCGGGAGTTGCGCGGCGCCGGCGTCAACCGCGTCTCGCTCGGCGCGCAGACGTTTCAGCCACACCTGCTCCGCGTGCTCGAGCGTCAGGCATCGCCGGTCGACGTGAGACGCGCATTCGGCCACCTGCGAGACGCCGGCTTCGACAACCTCTCGCTCGACCTCATCTACGGGATCCCGGGGCAGATGCCCGCCGATCTCGGCGCGGATCTCGAGCAGGCGATCGCGCTCGGGCCCGAGCACGTCAGCGCGTACGAGCTCGAGGCGAAACCCGGCACGCGGTTCACGGTCGCGCACGGCGCCGCCCTCGAGCAGCAGGCCGAGCAGATGGAGGGCTACTTCGAGCGCGTCGTCGCGGCGCTCACGGGAGCCGGCTACCGCTGGTACGAGACGGCCAACTTCTGCCGGGACGGCAAGCGCGCGGAGCACAACCTCGGCTACTGGCTCGGCCACGACTACCTCGGAGTCGGCGTCGGCGCCGTCTCGACTCTCGGGCACGAGCGCCGCCGCAACACGCCGAGGCTCGCGCGCTACCTGGAGGGGCGCTACGACCGCGAGATCGAGCTGCTCGACGACCTCACGCGGGCGCGCGAGCGCGTGATGCTCGGGCTCCGGCTCGACGAGCCGCTCGCGCTCGGCGGACTGCGCCCCGCGCTCGACGTCGAGGGCCTCGCACGAGTGGAGCAGCTCGGTCTCGCCGTCGACGGCGGCGAGACCATCTCCCTCACCCGCCGCGGCCGCTTCCTCGGCGGAGCGGTCACGGCCGAGATCCTCGCCTGAGCCCGATCCCTCCGCGTCGCGTCCACCGGCTAAAATCTCCTGCAAATGCCGGAAACGATGCAGCTGAGCGAACGGCAGCAGGCGGTCCTGCGGCGCGTCGTCGAGGAGTTCGTCGGCACGGGCCAGCCCGTCGGCTCCAAGACGCTCGTCGAGCGCTCCGACCTGCGCGTCTCGCCGTCGACCGTGCGGGCCGAGCTGGCGGAGCTCGAGAACCTGGGGCTGCTCACGCATCCGCACACGTCCGCGGGACGGGTGCCGACGGAGCGCGGCTACCGCTACTACGCCGACGAATTGCTCGGGCGGCTCGAGCCGCAGCCGCCCGTCTTCCCGCTCGACCTCGCGTCCACGAGCAACGAGGTCGAGTCGGCGCTGCAGGCGACGACGGAGATGCTCTCCCAGGTCACGCGGCTGCTCGCGCTCGTCTCGGCGCCGCCGCTCGAGGCGACCCACGTGCGGCACGTCGAGGTGCTCCTCCTGCAGCCGCAGCTGGTGATGGTCGTCGTCATCACCTCGGCGGGCGGCGTCTCGAAGCGGCTCTTCCACTTCGACGAGCCGGTCGACGGCGGGCTCGCGCAGTGGGCGAGCGACTACCTGAACGAGGCCGTCGCCGGCCTGCAGCTCGGCACGGGCCTGCTTCGCCGCCGCTTCGAGGACGAGGGACTCAGCCAGGCCGAGCGCGCCTTCCTCGCGGCGCTCCGGCCCGCCTTCATCGAGCTCGTCTCGGCCGAGCAGCGTCTCTACGTCGGCGGCGCGGCCGACCTCCTCGGCGGGGTCCGGGCGGAGGAGCTCGACGCGTACCGGAGTCTGTTCGAGCTCGTGGAGCGCCGGGCCGACCTGCTCGACGTGCTCGGGCAGCCGAGCGGGTCGCAGCGTCCGTACGTCCGGCTCGGACACGAGCTCGCGCACCCGGCTCTCGCCGAGATCGCGCTCGTGGGAGCGTGCTACGGCCTCGTCCACAGGGCACTCGGCGCCGTCAGCCTCGTCGGTCCCGTCCGGATGGACTACGAGAAGGCGCTCGGGGCCGTGCGCTCTGCCGCGCTCGAGCTCTCGCGCTTCGTCGAGTCCATCTACGACGAAGCCTGAGTTTCGGCGACAGACGCCGAAGCTACATTCCGGCCATGGCCACCACGGACCGCGACTACTACGAGCTGCTCGGCGTGGCGCGGACGGCGAGCGAAGCCGAGATCAAGCGCGCCTTCCGGCAGCTCGCGCGTGAGCTGCACCCCGACGTGTCCGACGCACCCGACGCAGAGGAGCGGTTCCGCGAGGTCGTCGAGGCGTACGAGGTGCTGTCGAAGACGGAGACGCGCGACCTCTACGACCGCTACGGCCACGCAGGCTTGAGAAGCGGCGGCTTCCAGGCCGGGCACGTCGACTTCGGAAACCTGGCGGACCTCTTCTCCGCGTTCTTCGGCGACGACGTCCTGTTCGGCGGCCGCGGCGGAGGCAGGCGCCCGCGCGGCGCCGACCTCGCCGCGACGGTCGAGATCGACCTCGTCGAGGCGGCGCACGGCATCGCCCGCGAGATCCCCTTCGAGGCAGCCGTGACCTGCACGCGCTGCGGAGGCGACGGCGCGGAGCCCGGCAGCGAGATCACGGCGTGCCCGACCTGCAATGGCGCCGGGCGGCTGCAGCAGGTGACACGGAGCGTCTTCGGCGAGTTCGTGCGCACCCAGACCTGCCCCGAGTGCTCCAGCTCTGGCCGTCGGATCGAGCAGCCGTGCGCCGAGTGCCGCGGCGCCGGCCGCGTGGTCGAGCAGCGGACGCTCGAGGTCGAGATCCCGCCGGGAATCCACCACGGCCAGCAGATCCGCCTGACCGGCGAGGGCCATGCCGGGCTCGTCGGCGGCCGCGCGGGAGACGTGTACGTCGAGGTGCGGATCCGCCCCGACGAGCGATTCGTCCGCGAAGGCGACGACGTCTACACGACGGTCGAACTGACCTTCACGCAGGCCGCGCTGGGGGCAACCCTGACGATCCCGACGCTCGACGGCGAGGAGGAGCTGGATCTGCCGCCGGGGACGCAGCCCGGCGAGATCGTCGTCCTCCGCGGCCGGGGCATGCCCGTGCTGCAGGGCCACGGCCGCGGCGACCAGCGGATCCTCGTCAACGTCCTCGTCCCGCGGCGGCTCGACGACGAGCAGCGCCGTCTCCTCCGCCAGTTCGACGAGCGCACAGACGAGCACACGTACGGCAAGTCCGAGGGGCTGTTCGACAAGCTCAAGAGCGCGTTCCGCTGAGGCGCTACGTCGTCGTCGGCGGGGAGCCCGAGCTCGCGCTCCTGCTGCACATCTTTCCCGAGGGCGTCGAGGAGCTCGACGGCGCCTACGCCGTGTATGCCGAGGAGCCGCCGCTCGGCTTCGACGTCGTCGAGGTGGACGATGTTGCGGAGGGCTGGGAGGACGGCTGGCGCGCGTTCCATCGCGGCGTCCGGGTCGGCCGCTGCTGGGTCGGCCCGCCGTGGGAGGAGCCGCCGGGCGACGCCGTCGCGGTCGTGGTCGACCCCGGGCGCGCCTTCGGCACGGGCGCGCACCCGACCACGCGGCTCTGCCTCGAGCTGCTGCAGGAGGTCGAGCCGGCGAGCCTGCTCGACGTGGGCTGCGGCTCGGGAGTCCTCTCGGTTGCCGCGGCCAAGCTCGGCTTCGCGCCGGTGAGAGCGGTCGACCTCGACGAGGTCGCGCTCGAGACCGCGACGGCGAACGCGGCCGCGAACGGCGTCGACGTCGAGGTCGGCGCCGAGCTTCGGCCCGCGACGCTCGCGGTCATGAACATCGCGCTCGACGTCGTCGAGCGGATGCTCCCCGAGCTCCCGGTCGAGCGTGCGATCACGTCGGGCTACCTCGAGCGCGACGAGCCGCGGGTCGAGGGGTGGACGCGGCTGGAGCGGCGCGTCCGCGACGGCTGGGCCGCGGATCTGCTCGAGGTCGTGCCCTGGGCGGACCTGCCGACGCCGGCGGGACCTGAGCCGCCCTAGCCGGAGTCGAACAGGCGTCGCTCGGCGTCGGTCGGCGTTTCGAAGGAGGACGCCCAGACTGCGAGCTGCTCCCCGCTTATCTCGGCGGTGGAGTGCGGAGCGTCGGCATAGCGGTCGGCGACGCGCCGAGTCAGCTCGTCCAGTTCGACGTCCAGGACGTGCAGTTCCACTCGCACCCCCTGCGCACGTGCTCGCAGGCGCAGCGCGTCGCGTTCTTCGCGGCTCCACAGACCGAGGTCGAGGATGCAGCTGCGGCCGGCGTGCAGCAGCTCGAAGGCTTGCTCGATCAGCCGGGCTTCCACTCGGAGGCGCAGCTGCTCGTCATACAGGTCACCGCCGAGCGCCAGCACCCACTCGTCCTTGGTGAGGCGCTGAGCATCCCGCTCGATCGCCAGACGGCGCGCGAGCGTGGTCTTGCCTGAGCCGGGAAGCCCGCAGGTCAGGTGCAGTGTCGGTTCGTGGCCGTCCGCGGGCATCTGCGGCCAGGCTAACGCGGTGGGAAGCAGGCAAGGCTCTACGATCCGCGCGTGGCCAGCTTCTCCGTCCGCTTCCTCGGCTGCAAGGTCTCGCACGTCGACGCGCACGCGGTGCGCGAGCGGCTGCTCGCCGACGGCCACGTGGAGCTCGACGGCGCCGCCGACGTGGCGGTCGTCAACACCTGCTGCGTCACGCACGAAGCGGTGGCGAAGTCGCGCAAGGAGGCGGCTCGCGCGGCGCGCAGCCACCGGCGCGTCTACGTCACGGGGTGCGGCGCGAATCTCGCCGGCGACGCCTTCGCCGGGCTGCCGGACAACGTGGTCGTCGTCGCGCGCCGCAGCGAGGAGACGCCGGAGTTCGTCGCGGGCGCCGTCGGCGCGATCGGCTGCGTCCGGGCGGACGCGCGACTCGATCGCGTGCGCGCCTTCGTCAAGGTGCAGGACGGCTGCTCGTTCTCGTGCCGCTTCTGCGTCATCCCGCTTGTCCGCGGCGCGTCGCGCAGCCGCTCGGCCGACGCCGTGCTCGGCGAGATCCGCCGCCGCGTCGCGCAGGGGCACCGCGAGGTCGTCCTCACCGGC
Organism: Gaiellaceae bacterium; assembly: GCA_036526375.1. Taxonomy (GTDB): domain Bacteria; phylum Actinomycetota; class Thermoleophilia; order Gaiellales; family Gaiellaceae; genus Palsa-739. The sequence continues at coordinate 23,371 of DATCYP010000085.1, forward strand.
ATCAACCTCGGCTGCTACCGCGACCGGGCTGCCGGCTACCGGCTGCCGCGGCTCGTCCGCGAAGCGGGTGCGACGCCTGGCCTCGAGCGTCTGCGCCTCTCCTCGATCGAGATCAACCACGTCCACGACGAGCTCGTCCGCGCACTGCGCGAGACGCCGACCGCGAGCCGCCACCTGCACGTGCCGCTGCAGTCCGGCGACGACGCCGTGCTGCAGGCCATGGGCCGCCGCTACTCGACCGGCACGTACCTCCGCCGCCTCGAAGGGCTGCAAGAGGAGTTCAACCTCACGAGCGACGTGATCGTCGGCTTCCCGGCCGAGGACGACCGCGCGTTCGAGAACACGCTTCGCGTCGTCGGGGAGGCGGGCCTGACGAAGGTGCACGTCTTCCCGTACTCGCCGAGGCCGGGGACCGGCACCGCGGCCGAGAATCCCGTTCCGCCGCAGGTGAAGAAGGAGCGGAGCGCGCGCCTGCGCGCGGCGTCCCATGCGGCGTGCCTCGCGCACTGGCGGTCGAAGGTCGGCCGCGACGACGTCGTGCTCGTCGACCGGCCGGGCCGCGGCTACGGCGACGACTACTCGCCCTGGCTCGTCCCCGGGTCTGCTCCGGTCGGCGAGTTGATCGAGGTCCGCGGCGGCTCGGTCTCGGAGCAGGGGATACTCGCCGCGTGACCGACGACTGCCTCTTCTGCAGGCTCTACCGCGAGGGAGACCATGTCGCGGCGACCGACGGCTTCGTCGCCATTCGCGACATCAACCCGCAGGCGCCGGTTCATCTGCTCGTCCTGCCCGAGCGGCACGTCGACTCGTTCCGCGAGATCGGCGAGTTTCCGGGGGAGGAGGCGAAGAAGATGCTCGAGTTCGTCGCCGACCTCGCTGCGCGCGAGGGGTTGACCGACTACCGTGTCGAGGTCAACGTGGGCCCCGGCGCGGGCCAGACGGTTTTCCATCTGCACTGGCACATCAAAGGCGGCTGGGCGTGAGCTTGATCGAGGAGATCGACGACGAGCTGAAGGACGCGATGCGCGCGCGCGACGCGGAGCGGCGCGACACGCTGCGTCTGATCCTCAACGCGCTCAAGAACTCCGAGAAGGAGCTGCAGCGCCCGCTCAGCGAAGAAGAGGAGCTGCAGGTGCTCCAGCGTGAGCGGAAGCGGCGGGTCGAGGCGGCCGAGGCCTTCCGCACCGGCGGTCGCGAGGAGCAGGCCGAGGCGGAGGAGTACGAGCTCGAGGTGCTCGAGGAGTTCATGCCGGAGCCACTCTCCGAGGACGAGGTCGAGGAGATCGTCGACGACGTCATCGCGGAGGTCGGAGCGACGAGCATGGCCGATCTCGGTCGCGTGATGGCCGACGTCATGCCGCAGATCGCCGGGCGTGCGGACGGCTCGCAGGTGAGTCAGATCGTCCGCGAGAAGCTCGCGTAGGCAGGCGGCCCTTCCGAGGCATAGCTTCGCGCGGCGCGGGCAGGACCGGTGCCGTGACGAGGAACGTACGAGGCGGGATCGCCGGCGGCGTTGCGGCGACCCTCTGGACGGCCGCCGACCCCGTGCTCGAGCGAACGTTCCGGACGCCGTATGCGGACGCGAAGCTCCTCGGCCCGTTCATCACCGAGGGCCCGCTGGAACCGCTCGCGAACGCGGCGACCCATGCGGCCGGCGGCTTCGCCTTCGGGTACGTCTTCTGCCGGCTCGGCGGACGGGGCGTGAAGAACGGCGTCACCGCCGCGCTGGCCGAGAACACCCTCCTCTGGCCCCTGCTCGCGGTCTTCGACCGGATCCATCCGAAGCGGCGCCGCGGCGAGTGGCCGCCGCTCGTCTCGAACCCGCGTGTGTTCGCGCAGGCGACCACGGGCCACGCGCTGTTCGGAGTTCTTCTCGGCGTGTTCAGCAGGCGCGTGTGACGACGGCGCTCGTCGCCGGGGCCAGTGGTCACGTCGGCTCGCGCCTCGTCCGAGCGCTCGAGCGGCCCGGAGTCGAGGTCCGCGCGGTCTCGCGGAGCGGCGGCGAGGGCGTCACCGCCGGCGACGTCGCCGACCGCGAGTCGATGCTGGAGCTGCTGACGGGCGTCGACGTGGCGTACTACCTCGTGCATTCGCTCGCGCTGGCGGGTGAGTTCGGGGAGGACGAGCGCCGCGCCGCCGAGACGTTCGCCACGGCGGCTCGAGAGCGTGAGGTCGGGCGGCTCGTCTACCTCGGCGGCATCGTCCACGGCGACGACCTGTCATCCCACCTGGCCAGCCGCCGCGAGGTCGGCGAGATCCTCCGCGGGAGCGGGATCCCGACGATCGAGTTCCGCACCTCGATCGTCGTCGGAGCCGGCAGCGCGTCGTTCGAGCTCGTCCGCGACCTCGTGGATGCGTTGCCCGTGCTCGTCGGGCCCGACTGGCTCGACAACCCGGCCCAGCCGATCGGCGTCGACGACGTGGTCGCCTATCTGGCCGCGGCGCTCGACGTGTCGCTCGAGGGAAGCGTCGTGTACGAGATCGGCGGCGCCGACCGCGCCACCTATCGCGACCTCGTGGACGAGATCGCCCGGGGGCGGGGCCGCCCCGGCATCCTCGCGTCGCTGCCCGTTCCGCCGCTGCCGTTCGAGGCGTCGGCGCTGCCCGAGCGGCTTGCGGAGCTCGTCCCGGAACGAGCGTGGCTCGCGGCGAACCTGCTCGAGAGCCTCAGATACGGCACCGCGGTCGAGGACGACTCGGCGCTCCGGGACTTCGACGTGTGCCCGATGGGGCTCCGTGAAGCGGTCGCCGCAGCCCTCGCCTGACTACGGCACGCGGCGGGCGCCGTCGAAGCTGCCGAAGCCGGCGATGCTGTCGATGCGGACGACGGAGCCGGTGTGCGGCGCGTCGACGAACTGGCCGTTGCCGATGTAGATCCCGACGTGGCCGAGCCCGTTGAAGAAGACGAGGTCGCCGGGCGCCATCTGCGACTGGGAGATCGGCTGGGTCGCGTTCCACTGCGCCACGGTGTAGTGCGGCAGCGAGATACCGAGCCTCGCGTACACGTACATCACGAGACCGGAGCAGTCGAAGCCGCTGGGGCTGGCGCCGCCGTAGACGTACGGGACGCCGAGGTATTGCAGGGCGATGGTGGCCGCCTGGGGGTGGCCGACGCCGGGACTCCCGGTCGGGATCGGCGGGGGCGGCCCGGGCGCCGGCGCGGACGTGGGCGCGGATGTCGGCGCGGATGTCGCCGCCTGCTGCGCCTGCTCTGCTGCCTTCTTGCGCGCCGCCTCCTCCGCTCGCAGGCGGGCCAGCGCCGCGGCCCTCTGGGCCCTCTCGCGCGCCGCCTCCTGCGCCTGAAGGTTCGCGATCGTCGTATGGATCGACGCGAGCAGCCGCTTCTGCTGCGCGAGCTCGTCAGCCTTCATCCGCGCCTTCGCCTTGATCACGGCCAGAGCGTGCTCGCGCTGGCGCTTGAGCGCCTTGAGCCGCTGCTCCCGCTGCTGCACCGCGTGCTCGAAGCTGATCGCCTGCTGCGCCAATTCGGCGTCCTGATTCGAGAGCACCTGCGCCGACTCGGCCCGGTCGATCAGCTGCGAGATGCTGTGCGAGCCCGCGATCACGTCGACCGTGCTCGGCGCGCCGTTCACGTAGAGCGAGTAGACCCGCGACATGAGCCGCTGCCGCGCGGCGTGCAGGTTGCCCTTCGCCAGGCGGAGCCGGTACTCGTTCTGCCTCAGGCTCCGGTTCACCTCCGCTACCCGTTCCTGCGCCTTGCCGGCCTCGTCCTCGGCGAGCTGGAGGCTCTTGCCGATCTGCGCGACCTGGGCGAGCACGGTCCGCTCGTGCGCCTGTTGTCTCCGGATCTCGGGCGTGGAATGCGCGCGCGCCACGGTCGCAGCGAGAGCCGCCGCGAGTGCAGCGAGGCCGAGCGTGCAGAGGAGGGCGAGACCGTGACGTCGCATGAGAACGGCGTAGAGAGACGACCCGAGGCCCGGGACGCTAGCGCATCGAGCCGACGGAGTCATGTTCGTGACCTACGCCACGAACCCTCCCGCCACGTCGAAAGCACGCAGGGAAGCGCCGCAGAGGGCCCTACACTGCCCGATGTGCAGACCGTTCTGGACGTCTCGAACGAGGTCGCGGCGGAGCTCGCGGGCATCGGCGACGGCGTGCTGAACGCGCTGCGCGACCGGCTCGGCTGCACCGTCAACCTGCGCGGAAACCGGCTCACGCTGGCCGGAGACGACCTGAAGGTCGCCGAGGCGCAGGCGGTGGTCGAGGAGCTCGTCGAGCTGGTCGAGGGCGGCCAGGAGGTCGGCGCCGGCACCGTCGACGCCATTCTCGGGGCGATCGACGAGGCCGAGGACGTCCACGAGATCTTCTCCGACGTCGTCTGGTCGCACCGAGGCAAGCGGATCACGCCCAAGACCGTCACGCAGAAGCGCTACGTCGACGCGATCCGCGACTGCACCGTCACGTTCGGCATCGGCCCGGCGGGCACCGGCAAGACGTACCTCGCGATCGCGCTCGCGGTCGCGGCGCTGTCGGAGCGCCAGGTCGGCCGGATCATCCTCACCCGTCCCGCCGTCGAGGCGGGGGAGAGGCTCGGCTTCCTGCCCGGCGACGTGCTCGCGAAGGTGGATCCGTACATGCGGCCGCTCTTCGACGCGCTCTACGACACGATGGACCCGGAGAAGCTGAACGCGTACATGGAGCGCGGCACGATCGAGGTCGCCCCGCTCGCGTTCATGCGCGGGCGAACCCTGAACGACAGCTTCGTCATCCTCGACGAGGCGCAGAACACCTCGCCCGAGCAGATGCAGATGTTCCTCACGCGGCTCGGCTTCGGCTCGAAGATGGTCGTGACCGGGGACGTGACGCAGGTCGACCTGCCGCGGGAGCAGGCGTCCGGCCTGATCCAGGTGCGGGAGATCCTCTCCACCGTCGACGGCATCGCCTTCGTCGAGTTCAACCATCAGGACGTGGTGCGGCACAAGCTCGTCCAGCGGATCGTCGAGGCGTACAAGCGACACGCCGAGCAGACCGGAACGCAACGGAGCCGGTGATCGAGGTCGACGTGGTCAACCGCTCGGGCGCCGAGGTGGACGAGGCCGCGGCGGTCGCGCTGGCGCGCTCCGTGCTCGTGGGCGAGGGCGTCGACGGCGGCGAGCTCGGGCTCGCCTTCGTGCGCCCCGACGAGAGCCGTGCGCTGAAACGCGAGCATCTCGGCGTCGACGAGGCGACCGACGCGCTCGCCTTCCCGATCGACGGCCTGGCGGCGCTGCCCGACGGCGTGCCGCGCCAGCTCGGCGACGTCGTCGTCTGCCCCGACGTGGTCGGGGACGAGTGGCGTGGGCCGCTCGTGCACGCGCTCCTGCACCTCGTCGGCTACGACCACGGCCCCGAGATGGAGGCGCGAGAGGCGGTGTACTCCGGATGAGCGTGACCCCGCTGCCGCGCGGCCCCGAGGACGAGCAGCGCGAGCGGCAGCAGCGGCGCTTCCTGCTCCCGGCTCCGGGGCGGGCGCCTTCACTGCTCGACAGCTTCAACTACGCCTTCGAAGGCGTCATCCACGTCCTCCGCACGCAGCGGAACCTCCGCATCCACTTCCTCGCCGCCGTGCTCGTCTTCGGCGGCGCGATCTCGCTCGGGGTGTCGCGGCTGCAGCTGATCGCACTCGTCCTCGCCATCGCCTTCGTCCTCGTCGCCGAGATGCTGAACACGGCGATCGAGGGCGTGATCGACGTCTCGACGACCTCGTTCGACCCCAACGCGAAGCTCGCGAAGGACATCGCCGCCGGCGCCGTCCTCATCGCCTCGATCTCCGCGATGGCCGTCGGCTACCTCGTGTTCGAGAGCGCCGCGGGCAGCCGGGCGACCGACGTGCTCGACCGCGTGCGCCGGGGACCCGCGGAGGTCACGCTCGTCGCGCTCGTCGTCGTCGTCCTGATCGTGATCGCGACGAAGGCGTGGACGGGGCGCGGGACGCCGCTCCGGGGAGGCCTGCCCTCGGGGCACGCCGCGCTCGCCTTCGCCGGCTGGATCGCCGTGACCTACCTCGTCGGCGACACGCATCGCTTCGTCGTCTCCTCGCTGACCCTGATCATGGCGCTGCTCGTCGCGCAGACGCGGGTCGAGTCGGGAATCCATTCGCTGCTCGAGGTCGTGTACGGGGGTGCGCTCGGCGCGCTCACCACACTCGTCGTCTTCCAGTTCATCGGATGAGCGTGACCGCCGGCTGCCGCCTGCTGATCTGGGACTTCGACGGGACGCTCGCGCACAGGCGCGGCGAGACGGGCTGGAGCATCCTCCTCGCCGAGGCGCTCGACGCCGAGGAACCGGGCCATCCGCATTCCGCGGACACCTTCCGGCCGCACCTGCGCGACGGCTTGCCGTGGCACCGGCCGGAGGTGGCGCACCCCGAGCTGTGCGAGCCGGACGCCTGGTGGGGGTCGGTCCGCCCGGTGCTGTCGCGCGCGTACGAGGCCGCCGGCTATCGACCCGCACGTGCGCGCGAGCTCGCGGACGCGGCGCGGCGGCTCTACGTCGACCCGGAGGTGGGCTGGGCGCTCTTCGACGACACGCTGCCGGCGCTCGAGCTGCTCGCGCGGGCGGGCTGGACGCACGCGATCCTCTCCAACCACGTCCCCGAGCTGCGGCAGATCGTTGCCGGTCTCGGCCTCGACGAGGTCGTCGGCTTCTTCTCCTGCTCGGCCGAGACGGGCTACGAGAAGCCGCACGCGCAGGCGTACGCCTCGGTGCTCGACGCCTTGCAGCCTGCGGAGGCGTGGATGGTCGGGGACAACGTCGTCGCCGACGTCCTCGACGCCGAGGCGGTCGGGATCCCGGCCGTCCTCGTGCGCCGGCCCGACCCGCGTGCCGCGCGCTACGCCGACTCGCTCGCCGGCGTCGAGCCGTTCCTCGGCGAGGCGGTCGCCGCGTGAGCGATCCGGTCACCGAGCAGAAGCGCTACTACGCGGAGCGCGCGCCGGAGTACGACGACTGGTGGTACCGCCGCGGTCGCTACGAGCTGGAGCCGGAGGCGCTCGCGCGGTGGCAGGCGGACGTGGCGGAGGCGGAGGCGGCGCTCAAGGTCTTCGCGGCGGGCGGCACGGTGCTGGAACTCGCCGCCGGCACCGGGATCTGGACGCGCAAGCTCGTCCGGCTCGGGGAACGCGTCGTCGCCGTGGACGCGAACGCGGAGACGCTCGCCCTCAACACGCCGGAGGCCGAGCTCGTGCGGGCCGACGTCTTCGAGTGGCGGCCGAACGAGCGCTTCGACCTCGTCTTCTTCTCCTTCTGGCTGTCGCACGTGCCGGAGGAGCGGTTCGTCGAGTTCTGGTCGCTCGTGCGGGCGGCGCTCGCGCCGGGCGGCCGGGTGTTCCTCGTCGACAGCGGCGCCGGCGACACCGCGCACACGGGCACCGACCAGGCGGGCGGCGAGGAGACGCGATCCCTCGCCGACGGGCGCACGTTCCGGATCGTCAAGCGGCGCTGGGCGCCGGAGGAGCTCGCCGAGCGGGTACTGCCCCTCGGATTCGAGCTCGAGCTCCACGACACGACGCATGGCCACTTCCTCTACGGCGGTGGAGCCCTCGCGTGACCGCCGAGGAGCTGCTCGAGCGGGCGGACGCGGCGGCCGAGAACGCGTACGCGCCGTACTCGAACTACCGGGTCGGCGCCGCCGTTCTGGCCCGCGACGGCCGCGTCGTCGCGGGGGCGAACGTCGAGAACGCGGCCTACCCGCTGGGCGTCTGCGCCGAGCGGGCGGCGATCGCGAAGGCGGCGAGCGAGGGACTGCGGCCCGGAGACGTGGAGGCGATCGCGATCACGGCGTCGCCGTGCGGCGGCTGTCGCCAGTGGCTCCACGAATGGCGCTTCGAGCGTGTCCACTTCCGCCGCGCCGACGGGACGGTCGCCACGTACGCCGCCGACGAGCTGCTGCCGGAGACGTGGGACCTGCCGCAGACATGACCGACCCGCGGCTGCGGCCGGCGGCTCCCGACGACTACGAGCGGGTGCGCGAGCTGACGTTCGAATCGAAGGCCCACTGGGGCTACGACCGCGACTTCGTCCGGCGCTGGGCGGAGGGGCTCGGCTTCGAGGACGAGGAGGAGCCGTGGGTCGTGGAGCTGGACGGCGCGATCGTCGCGTGGGCCGGGCTCGTGCCGCCGGCCGACGGCGTCGCGGTGCTCGACGACCTCTGGGTCGATCCCGCCGCGATCGGCCGCGGGCTCGGCAGCCGGCTGTTCCGGCTCGCCGCCGACCGCGCGCGCGAGCTCGGTGCGGAGCGGCTCGAATGGGGCGCCGAGCCGAACGCGGTCGGCTTCTACGAGAAGCTCGGCGGGCGCAAGCTCCGTGACCACGTCACCGAATGGGGACGCCTCGCGCCCTGGATGGGCCTGGATCTGTGAGGTCGGGCTTCGTCGCCGTCGCCGGCCGGCCGAACGTCGGCAAGTCGACGCTCGTGAACGCGCTCTGCGGCGGCAAGGTCGCGATCGTCTCGGACAAGCCGCAGACGACGCGCCGACGCATCTTCGGAATCGCGAACGGCGACGACCACCAGCTCGTCCTCGCCGACCTGCCCGGCTTCCAGCGGCCGCTCGACGCGCTCACCGAGCGCATGCAACGGACCGTCGACGCGGCGTTCGAGGAGATCGAGGCCGTCCTCTTCGTCCTCTCCGCGCGCGAGCGGATCGGGGCCGGGGACCGCTTCATCGCCTCACGCGTCTTCGGGCTCGGCGTGCCGGTCGTGATCGCGCTCAACAAGGTCGACCGGCTCAAGGCCGGCCACGTCGCGCAACAGATGGAGACTGCCGCGCGGCTGGGCGCGTTCCACGCGCTCCACCCGGTGAGCGCGAAGACCGGCGACGGCGTGCCTGCCCTCCACGACGAGCTCGTCGCCTTGCTGCCCGAAGGCCCGCTGTACTTCCCGCAGGAGCAGCGCACCGACCTCTCCGTCGAGCTGCAGCTCGCGGAGCTCATTCGGGAGAAGGCGCTCTGGCTGACGCGCGACGAGGTGCCGCACGCGATCTCGGTGGAGGTCGAGGAGATCGAGGAGAAGGTCGTGCGGGCGTCGATCCTCGTCGAGACCGAGTCGCAGAAGCAGATCGTCGTCGGCAAGGGCGGCAGCATCGTGAAGGAGATCGGGACGCGCGCGAGACCGGAGATCGAAGCGCTGCTCGGCCATCCCGTGTTCCTCGAGCTCAAGGTGAAGGTGCGGCCCAGGTGGCGCCGCGACGCCGCGACGCTCGAGCGCCTCGGTCTCTAGCCGGCGGCGCACGTCGGTCCGCCGTGCAGGACCGACCAGGCTTTGAGCGCCCGGATCCGGGCCGCCGCCCGCGTGATGCGCGCCTGGAGCCGCGGCGAGCCGGCCTCGTCCGCGAGGAGAGTCGCGTAGCCGCGCTCGCTCGCGCTCTCGGCCCCGAAGATGAGGAGGTCCGAGCCGGCGAGCATGGCGCGAGTCGCCGTGTGCGGGATCCTGACGGCGGCCGGCGCTGTGAGCGAGTCGGTCACGGTCACGCCCGTGAAGCCGAGCCTCTTGCGCAGCAGGCCGCTGATGATCGTGCTCGAGAACGCGGCCGGCCTCTTCGAGCCGTCGAGCTTCGGGTAGACCGCGGTCGAGACCATCACGAGCCTCGCACCGGCGCGGACCGCGCTCCGGAACGGGAGCAGGCCCGCGCGGAGCTTCCACGCGGCGGCCCTGATCACGATCCGCCCGTGGTCGGTGTTCCCGCTCGCCAGGCCGAGGCCGGGGAAATGCTTCGCGGTGGCCGCGACCCCGTTCGCCTGCAGGCCGCCGACGAAGGCGCGGGCCATCTGCGCGTTCCACGTCCGCGAGTGCGAGAAGGCGCGCGAGCCGAGGAAGTTGCCGGCGGAGCCCGGAGTGTCGACGACCGGTGCGAAGTCGATGTCGATGCCGACGGAGCGGAGCGCCGCCGCGGCGCCCGCGGCCTGCTCCTGCGCCACGGACGGGCTCGTCATCTCGGCGGGCGCCTCGGTGGGCGGCGCCCAGGCGAGACGCCTGACGAGGCCGCCCTCCTGGTCGACCGCGATGAGCAACGGCTCACCGCGGGTGCACGCCGCCTGCTGCAGCTCGGCGGTCACCGCTGCGGCGGTGCTGCGCGTGAGCCAGCCGTTGCCGAGGAGCACCACTCCGCCCATCTTTCCGTTGCGGATCCGCGTGAGGAACCTTCGGCTCGGCGGCGCAACCAGCGTTCCCATCACCGTCTCGGCGGTGTCGGAGAAGCCCAAGCCCCCCGCTGCATGCGTCCCCCGCGCCGGACTCGAATTCGTCGCGCCCGGCCTGGCGGCTGCCGAGACCATGGAGACCGCCGCCATGACGGCCAGGCCCGCAATTGCCCTCATCATCGCGGACAGGGTAGCCCCGTTTTCGAGCGTCGCAGCGGCGGCGATTGCCCGGTCGCGGGCCGGGACTAGACTCAGGCGTATGGCCCAGGCGCCTGCATTGCCGGCGGGGTTCGAGCTGCCGCTCGAGGCTCGCCTGCCGCGGATCGGCGCTGTCGACGCGGTGGCGCTCGAGGAGCGTGCGGCATCGCTCGCGAAGCGCTCGATCAAGCGCGAAGCGAAGGTCTGGGCGCTACTGCTCGCGATTCGGACGACCGACCTGACGACGCTCGAGGGAGCGGACACACCGGGAAAGGCAGCCGCGATCGCTTCGAAGGCGCGGCGTCCGGACCCGGCCGATCCGTCCGTGCCTCAGGTGGCCGCAGTGTGCGTCTACCCGAACCTCGTCCCTGGCGTGCGAGAGCGGCTGGTCGGGAGCGACGTGAAGGTCGCGGCGGTCGCCACGGGCTTCCCGTCCGGGCAGTACCCGACCGCGGTGAAGGTCGCAGACGTTCGCGCGACCGTCGAGCTCGGGGCGGACGAGATCGACATGGTGATCGACCGCGGCGCATTCCTCTCGGGCCGGTACGCGAAGGTCTACGACGAGATCGTCCAGGTGAAGGAGGCCTGCGGCGAGAGGCACCTGAAAGTCATCCTCGAGACCGGCGAGCTCGGCACGTATGACAACGTGAGGCGGGCGACGCTGCTCGCGATCGCGGCGGGGGCCGACTTCGTCAAGACCTCGACCGGGAAGATCTCGCCGGCCGCGACGCTGCCCGTCGCGCTGTGCATGCTCGAGGCGATCCGGGACGTCTACGAGGAGACCGGCCGCCGCGTCGGCTTCAAGGCGGCAGGCGGGATCCGGCAAGCGAAGCAAGCGGTGCAGCATCTCGTGCTCGTGCACGAGACGCTCGGGCCGGAGTGGCTGACACCAGAGCTGTACCGGCTCGGCGCCTCGTCGCTCCTCAACGACATCCTGATGCAGCTCCGCAAGGAGCGCACCGGCGCCTACCAGAGCGGCGACTACTTCACGCGGGATTGAATAGACACGGTTCTGTGACGCAGGCGGCACACTCGCGCGAGCCTCTCGGGCCTAGCCTGGCCCCCTCCCATAAGGGTGGGGGGTGGGTTTGGGGTGCGCATCCCAACCGCGCTGAACCCGACCGTCCTGACGCCGTCCGGAGCAGACGTGGCTGAGCTCGACAAGTCGCAGCGCGAGGTGGCGGTCCCGGGCGACTGGACGTACGCAAGCGCCCCCGAGTCGCGGGACGTCGTCCGGATCGCCGACCGTTACGGCCACTTCGTCGGGGGCGAGTGGCTCGAGCCCGGGGAGACGTACGAGACGATCGCACCGCGCGACGAGGAGTCCCTCGCCGAGGTCGGGCAGGGCACGCCAGCCGACGTCGGCCGGGCCGTCGCCGCCGCCCGCAGCGCCTTCGCCGACGGTTGGTCGTCGCTCCCGGGCTCCGAGCGCGCGAAGTACCTCTTCCGGATCGCGCGCCTCCTCCAGGAGCGGTCGCGCGAGTTCGCCGTCCTCGAATCGCTGAACGGCGGCAAGCCGATCAAGGAGTCGCGCGACGTCGACCTCCCGCTCGCCGCGGCGCACTTCTTCTACTACGCCGGCTGGGCCGACAAGCTCGAGTACGCGTTCCCGAACCGCCGCCCGCGTCCGGTCGGCGTCGCGGGCCAGATCATCCCCTGGAACTTCCCGCTCCTCATGCTCGCCTGGAAGGTCGCGCCGGCTCTCGCCTGCGGCAACACCGTCGTCCTCAAGCCGGCGGAGACGACCCCGCTCACGGCGCTCCTCTTCTGCGACGTGCTCCGCCAGGCCGAGCTTCCGGCCGGGGTCGTCAACATCGTCACCGGCGACGGCCGCACCGGCGCCGCGCTCGTCGAGAGCGAGGACATCGACAAGGTCGCCTTCACCGGCTCGACCGAGGTCGGGAAGGAGATCCAGCGGCGGCTCGCCGGCACGGGCAAGAAGCTCACGCTCGAGCTCGGCGGGAAGGCCGCGAACATCGTCTTCGACGACGCGGCACTCGACCAGGCGGTCGAGGGGATCGTCAACGGCATCTACTTCAACCAGGGTCACGTCTGCTGCGCCGGGTCGCGGCTCTTCGTGCAGGAGTCGATCTACGAACCCCTCGTCGCGAAGCTCGAGCGCCGCCTCGCCACGCTCCGCGTCGGCGATCCCCTGGACAAGAACACCGACGTGGGGGCGATCAACTCCGCCGCCCAGCTCGAGAAGATCCGCGAGCTCGTCGCCTCGGGCGTCGGAGAGGGCGCCGAGATCTACCAGCCGCCGTGCGTCCTTCCGGAGAAGGGCTACTGGTTCGTGCCGACCGTGTTCACGAACGTGGCGCAGAGCTACCGGATCGCGCAGGAGGAGATCTTCGGCCCGGTCCTCTCCGTCCTCACCTTCCGCACCCCGGAGGAGGCAGTCGAGAAGGCGAACAACACGCCGTACGGCCTGAGCGCCGGCGTCTGGACGGAGAAGGGGTCGCGGATCCTCTGGATGGCGCAGCGGCTCCGCGCCGGCGTCGTCTGGGCGAACACGTTCAACCGCTTCGACCCGAGCTCGCCGTTCGGCGGCTACAAGGAGTCGGGCTTCGGCCGGGAGGGCGGCCTCCACGGTCTCGAGCCGTACCTGGAGTTCGACGAATGAGTCGCCTGCCGGTCAAGAAGACGTACAAGCTGTTCATCGGCGGCGCGTTCCCGCGCAGCGAGTCGGGCCGCACGTACGACGCCGAGGGACAGAACGTCGCGCGCGCCTCCCGCAAGGACGTTCGCGACGCGGTTCGCGCCGCACGCGACGCCCAGCCCGGCTGGGCCAAGGCCACCGCGTACAACCGCGGACAGGTTCTCTACCGGCTCGCAGAGATGGTCGAAGCACGCTCCGCGGAGTTCGCGGCGCTCTGCACCGGCCGTGAAGAGGTGGAGCGCGCGATCGACCGCGTCGTCTGGTACGCGGGCTGGGCCGACAAGCTGCCACAGGTGCTGGGCGGCTCGAATCCGGTCGCGGGCCCGTACTTCAACTTCACGGTTCCGGAGCCGACCGGCGTCGTCGCCGTGCTCGCGCCGGACGAACCGCCTCTGCTCGGGCTCGTGACGCGGCTCCTTCCGCCGCTCGTCGGCGGTAACGCCGTCGTCGCGGTGGCGTCCGAGACCAGGCCGCTCGCGGCGATCGAGCTGGCGGAGGCGCTCGCGACGAGCGACGTGCCGGGCGGAGTCGTCAACCTCCTGACGGGGCAGCATGCCGAGCTTGCGCCGGTGCTCGCCGCGCACATGGACGTGAACGCGATCGACCTCTGCGGCGCCGACGGGGACGCGCCGGAGCTCGAGCGCCTCGCCGCCGACAACGTGAAGCGCGTCGTCCGCGGCCGCGCCGACGTGCAGAGCCCGTGGGAGATCGCGTCCTTCCTCGAGCTGAAGACCGTCTGGCACCCGATGGGGCAATGACCGAACGCCCGCTGAGCCACGCGATCGCCGAGGGCGACGGCATCTCGCTCGTCGCGCTCGTGAGCGACGCGGAGACTGCGCGGGCGGCGGAGGCCGACGGCGCCGAGGCGGTCGCGGTCGTGGGGGACATCGCGGCCGTGCGGGAGGCGACGACGCTGCCGATCCTCTGCTTCTGGGTCAACACCGGTCCGGACGGAATCGGTCACGCGGATGCCTGCGCCGTGCGTGCCGCCGACGTCGACCAGGTCGAGGGGGCGCGGAACCTCGAGCTCGCGCTGTGGGTCGACGACGAAGAGGAGCTCGCCGAGGTGCTCGACAGGTTCGATCCAGAGCTCCTCCTGCTCAACGGCACGTTCGAGAGCGTCCTCGACCTCCTCACCGACGTGCCGGTCGGCAAGCTCGTGATCGCGGAGTTGCGGGAGACGAGAGGCGACGAATTCGACGAGCTCGAGCGGGCCGGCGTCGACGCCGTGATCGTCCGCGACCGGGAACACCTCTGACCGGCGGCGCGACGGCGATCCCGGAGGTGCAGGCCCTGCTGCGCGCGCTCGCCGCCGGGCGCGACGTGGCGGAGATGGGCACCGCCTTCGGGGAGACGGCGGCGTTGCTCGCCGAGACGGCGCGGAGCGTCGTGACGGTCGAGCGCGATCAGGAGCGCGCCGCCGCGGCCCGCGAACGGCTGGCGGGTGTGCCGAACGTCGAGCTCCTCGAGGGCGACGTCTTCGAGGAGCTGCGAGGTCGAGGCTCCTTCGGGCTCGTCTTCGTGGACGGCGGCCTCCGGCCGGTGACGGAGGAGAAGTGGGAGGCGATCCTCGGCCTCCTCGAGCCGGGCGGCTTCCTCGTCAAGGACGACATGACGCCGGGGCGGCCGGTCGAGGGCGACGAGGTGCGCGAGTTCCTGCTCCGCGATCCGCGGCTCGCCGCCGCGGAGATCCTCGCGACGCCCGAGATGGCCGTCATCCTGGCCGTCCGGCTGCCGTGATTGCCCGAAGGCCGCGTTCGCCTGCATACTCGTCGCTGTGCGGATCGTCGACCTGAGCCACGCCTACGCCGACGACATGCCGCTGTACCCCGGGCTACCGGCGCCCTCGTTCCGCGACATCGCCCGGGTCGAGCACGACGGCTACGCGATGTCGGAGTACACGATGCTCAACCACATCGGCACCCACGTCGACCTGCCCTCCCATCAGATCGCGGGCGGTGCGACGCTCGACGAGATCCCGCTCGAATCGTTCGTGACCGACGCCGTCACGCTCGACCTCTCCGGCCGCGAGCCCGGCGCCATCGGGTGGAAGGAGCTCGACCCGCTCGCCGGCGACCTCCGCGACGGCGACTGGCTCTTCCTCTATGCCGACAACGGCCGCAACTGGGGAAGCGGGGACTACTGGACCGGCTGGTCGTATCCGGACGCAGACGCCTCCCGTGGCCTGATCGAGCGCGGCATCGTCGGCATCGGCTTCGACGGCCCCTCGGCGGATCCGGTCGACACCGAGACGTTCGAGCTGCACAAGGTCTGGCTGAGCGCGGGTCGAATGATCCTCGAGAACCTCACGAACCTCGACCTTCTGCCGGCGCGGACGCAGGTCGTCGTCGCACCGCTGAAGGTGCGCGCGGCCAACGGGGCGCCCGCGCGCGTGCTCGGCCTCGTCCCCGACTAAGCAGGGAGGGAAAGATGCTCGAATCGCTCGGCCGCGTCGGATCCCTTCGCCGCGGCATCCTCGGCCTGGGGGAGACCTTTGGCCTCTCCCTCGCCCTGCTCGCGCTCGTGATGGCCAGCTCGCTCGCGACGAGCCAGGCCGCGGTCTACGCCGGCCCCACAGTGCCGCTCGTCTACCTCACCGCCGGGGTCGGCTCGCTCTGCCTCGCCTACGTGATCATCCGCTTCACGCGGAGGATGGCTAGCGCAGGCGGCCTCTACACGTACACCGCGCGAGGCCTCGATCGCAACGCCGGCTTCATCGGCGGCTGGCTCTATGCCTGGGGATTCGCCGCCGGGATCTCGTTCGTCCTCATCATCTCGTCGTTCTTCCTCTCGACAGTGCTCACGGTGCACACGTCGATCGACCTGAGCTGGTTCCAGTGCTTCTGGATCCTCGTGGCGCTGCTGACCGGGTTCGCATTGCTCGACATCCGGGTCTCGACACGGACGCAGCTCCTCTTCGCGGGGGCCGGCGTGGTGCTGCTCGTGATCCTCGCGTGCGTCATCCTCGGCAAGGGCGGACAGTCGGGCGTGACGCTCCAGCCGTTCAACTTCCACCGCGCGCACAGCGCGCACGACTTCTTCTACGCAATGGTCTTCGCCTTCACGGGCTTCATCGGCTTCGAGGCGGCCGCCGCGCTCGGGGAGGAGTCGGCAGAGCCACGCCGGATGATCCCGAAGGCGATTCTCTCGGCGGTGCTCGTCGCACTCGTCTTCTACGTCTTTCTCACATGGGCGATGTCCGTCGGCTTCGGCGTCGACAACTCCGGCGGCTGGGCGGCGAATCCCGGCGCGCTCGACACGCTCGCGAGTCACTACGTCGGGAGCTGGTTCGCGACGCTCGTCGACATCGCCGTGGTCGTGGACGCGTTCGTCGCCGCGCTCGCCGGCACGGCGCTCGTCTCGCGAACCGCGTTCGCGATGGGCCGCGAGGGTGGCCTGCCGAAGGCCTTCGCCTGGACACATCCGCGCTTCAAGACGCCGTGGGTCTCGATCCTCGCATCGCTCGCGCTCACCGTGATCCTCGTCAGCTGGCTCGCGCGCGGCACCTGGAACGACCCGTTCACGTACTTCGCCTTCATGGCCACGACCGCGACGTTCGGGCTCCTCGGCACGTACATCCTCGTAGCCCTCGGTGGGATGGCGTACTTCTGGCGGACGCGGGCGGCGTCGGAGGTCATGTACAACCTCGCGCTCGACGTCGTCCTGCCCGTCGCTGCGATCGTGGTGTGCGGCCTGACGATCTACTGGTCGATCACGCCGCGCCCGCACAAGCCCGTCAGCTACTCGATCTGGGTCGCGCTCGGCTGGCTCGGGCTCGGCCTCGTGTACCTGCTGCTCCTGCGCCTGCGGGCGCCGGACAAGGTCGCGCAGTTCGGCTCGGTGCTCGCGGAGGGAGCGGAGGCACCGACGCCGCCGCCCGAGGCGCAGGCGGTGCCGGAAACGGGCTAGCCGAAGAACGCGCGGGCGACCTCGTACCACTCGCGCGGCACGACCTTCAGCTCCGCGGTCGCCTCTGCGAGCGGGACGGCGACGACGTCGTCCCCTCGCAGAGCGGCCATCTGGCCGAAGTCGCCGCCGAGCGCCAGATCCGCCGCCTCGAGCCCGAACCTCGTCGCGAGCACGCGGTCACGCGCCGTCGGCGAGCCGCCGCGCTGCACGTGGCCGAGCACGGTGACCCGCGTCTCGAACCCCGTCCGCTGCTCGATCTCCCGCCCGAGGGCCTCGCCGACGCCGCGCTTGGAGAGGATCACATGGCCGAACTGATCCTGTTCGCCTGCGTCTGCAAGCCCCGGCAGCTCACAACCCTCGCTGACGACGACGATCGAGAAGTTCTTGCCGCGTGCGTGCCGCTTCCGGATCGTCTCCGCCACGTCCTCGAAGTCGACCGGGATCTCGGGAACGAGGATCACGTCGGCGCCGCCCGCGATGCCGCTCATCACAGCGATCCAGCCCGTGTGGCGGCCCATCACCTCGACGACCATGACGCGGTTGTGGGACTCGGCGGTGGTGTGCAGGCGGTCGATCGCCTCGGTCGCGACCGAGACGGCGGTGTCGAACCC
>DATCYP010000086.1:0-53106 GCA_036526375.1 Gaiellaceae bacterium
TCGTGTCACAGACAGTCAAAGACCTAACCGCTGGATCAGGCATCAGCTTCGATGATCGGGGTGAACACGACCTCAAGGGCGTGCCAGATCGTTGGCGGCTCTACCGCGCGATCCACTGATAGAGCAAACGCTCGCCTGGGCGAGCGGCCTCTCACCTGATCGATTTCGACGAGGTCGATTTCGCGGCTGGATCTCGTCTGGCAGTCGGCCGTCCCCGGGGCGGAGCTGGCGCAGGAGCCGGCCGCCAGCTCTTGCGGCACGCGCGTCGACGCTGCTGGAGCAGGACGGCGTGCAGAAGCACGATAGCCAGCATCGCGCGAGAAATAGAGGAATCCACGCTCGCACGGGGGCACTCCTGGCGTACGTCTACGAGTTGATCGACGACGGCCCGGAGTTGGAAGGGCATGAGCTCGTCCTGCTGATCCTGGAACGGGTGAGCGCGCTCGTCGGCGCCGATGCCGCCGTGCTCTGGGTGGTGGACGAGGACGGTCATATGGAAGCGGAACGATTTGTCGGGACGCGCCCCACCGCGACTGCGATCCGAGCGGAACGGATGCTGGTCGAGTTGGTCACGCACGAGCAGACCGGCGCGATGATCAATACCGGTGAGGCGCCGCTCAGTCCTGGTCTCGCCGCTCTGTGCGACAAGCTGACCCGGAACGCTCCGGTGTGGTTTGCGTCGGGCTTCAACACCGGCAGGAGCTGCTCGGCGTCCTGCCTCCACCGCGTCGGGCGCGGCGCCTTCGCGAACGCGCAGGCGACCGACGCGGCGCGCTTCGCCCGCTTCGCTGCGGTAGCCGTCCACCAGATGACGGCGCGCTCCCAGGCAGAACGGGACGAGGTGACCGGCATGCCGGGCCGCGCGATGCTGCTGCGCGGCGCTCGACGAACGGCTTGCGGGCAAGCGCCCATTCGCGCTCGGCTGCATCGACTTCGACGGCCTGAAGGCCCTGAACGAAGCGCTCGGCTACGAGGCCGGCAACGAGCTGATCCGAGCCGTCGCGAGGGCGATCGAAGGACTGTTGAAGCCGGGCGAGCTGGTCCGACGGCTGCACGGACGCGGCGGCGACGAGTTCGTTTGCCTGCTCGCAGAGCAGGATCACGAATCGCTCGAGCGGCGCTGTCAGTTGCTCGAGGCCGCGCTCGACCGGGCCACTGTCCCGGCGGAGCTGGAGGACGCCTATCTCGGTGTGTCGGTCGGCGCCGCGCTCGCGAACGCCGGCGACACCACCGCTGTCGGCTCGCTGTTCACGGCTGCTGAGAGCGCGATGCGCGAGCGCAAGCAGGAGCGCCGCCGTCAGCAAGGCCGACCGCCGGTCGCCTGACCTGGTCGAGCCGGATGAACCTGAGGCGGCTCGTCTAGGCGACGAGGTGGGTGCCTGCCGGGGCACGCTCGATCAGTCGAGCCGCTTCGGCGCCCGCTCTGTCGACGTGGACAGCGTGCGGTGCGGGTTGCGCCTCGTGGAATGTCCCCGGTCCCCAGAGTCGACCGAAGCGGAGGATCAACCACTCGCCGGTGAAGGATCGCGCGCCTCGCTCGAGTCGCTCGACCGCCTCCCTCGCCTCGGCGTCGAGTTCGAAGGCGACGCTTTCGACGACGAGGCGTGACGCGCCGGTCCCGAGGGCCACCGTGAGCAGATTCCGGCCGCCTTCGCGACGCGCGCGATTGTTCGCTGCGGCGGATCCGGAGGCGAGGTCGGTGACGAAGTTCACGACGATCTGCGGTCGCACGCGCCGCGCGAGGCGCAGGAGCTCTGCATGGTTGAGGACGTCGCAGACGGCGGCCTCGGCGCCGAGCTCGCCGAGCAGCTGCGCCTTTTCGGGTGAGCGGGTCAAGCCGACGACATCGTGGGCGCCGAGGTGCGGCAGCGTGGCGCGGCCGAGGACTCCCGTTGCGCCGGCGAAGAGAATGCGCGCGGCTCGAGCGGCCATCTCGGTCGGCTCCTAGCTGGAGGGCCTGCCGCTCACGCGGGCGACGATCCGGCCACCTGCGCAGGCGCACTCCAGCGGTAGACGGGCTCGGCGTCGAAGCTGGGCGGAGCGACGGCTGCGAAGATGCGGGGCGCTGCGGCGAAACAGCGCTGCCAGGCGAGCCCGGCTCGCCAGACGGCCGGTTGACGGATCGCCTTGTTCACCTGGGCTTGCACGTTGGTGCCGCTGAAGACGAACACTGCTTCGTCCTCGCTGAGGTACACCTCATGGCTGCGGAGGCCGAGGGAGGCGGGATCGAGCGGCGGGCCCTTCGCGAGCAGTTCGCGTGCGCGGCCGACGCAGCCGGGCTTGAGCGGGACGACAACCACGAGCATGTCTCCGTCGGCGGGACGGGTGAGGGAGAACAGGAGCTCGGCGATCTCGGGGAGGAGAGCGACGCCGAGCGGCGCGACCTGCACCGGCGTCTTGCCCGGCCGCTCGAGGAGAAGCGTGGCATACCCGTTCAACCGTTCGTTCGGCCGGCGACCGATCCGAACCTCTGAGAGATCCGAGCAGGGGATCTCCAGCGTCAACTCGCCTTCGGGGGTGCGGCCGCGGAGCAACAGGCGATCCTGCTCGACGTCGAGTGCGCCGACAGCCTGGGCAGAACCGTCACGGAAGGCGACTGCGAACCGTTCGTGCATTCGGTCACAGTCGGCCAATTCGGCGGCGCCGGCATCCGCGGCCCCCTCCAAAAGCGTGCGGGAAACTACGGACACAGAGGCGGCGCCCCCGTGATGACTCGGCGTCGTCCGGCTGTCACGCTCGAACGAACGTGATTCGAGGGAGGAGCGATGAACGACAACCGCATGCACGTTCTGATCGCCGGGGCAGGCGTTGCAGGGCTGGAGACGGCGCTCGCTCTGGACGCTCTTGCGCGCGAGTACGTGACCGTCGATCTGGTCGCGCCGGAGCGGGAGTTCACCTATCGGCCGCTGGCGGTCGCCGAGCCGTTCCAGGTCGGCGAGGTCCGCCGCTTTCCCCTCGACCGGCTGGTCGATGCGGCCGGGGCCGAGTTGCGAAACGGCCGGTTGGTCGGCGTCGACCCAGACGCCAAGGAGGTTCTGCTGGCCGACGGCGACTCCCTCTCGTATGACGTCCTGGTGCTCGCGCTCGGGGTGCAGCCGCGTGACGCCGTGCCGGGAGCGTTGACCTTCCGTGGCCCCGAAGACCGGTCGGCGTTGGCCGGTCTGCTCGAGCGCGCCACCGCGGGCGATCTGCGGCGCCTCGTGTTCGCGATGCCTCCCGTCGCCTGCTGGCCCATGCCGCTGTACGAGCTTGCCTTCCTCGCAGGCGAGTACCTCGCGGACCACCTGACGCGCGGAGTGGAGGTCGTCGTCGTTACCCCGGAGCACAAGCCGCTCGCGCTCTTCGGCACCGCGGCCAGCACCGCGATCGCCGAGCTTCTCGAGCTACGGGGGATCCGCATCGAGACGGAGACGGCCGCGCGGTCGTGGGCGGACGGCATCCTCTCGCTCTACGGCGGCGGCGACCTGGCCGCCGACGCCGTCGTCACGCTTCCGCAGCTCGAAGGCCCGGCCGTCGAAGGCATCTCCCAGGACGAATCCGGTTTCGTGGCCACGGACAAGCTCGGGGGAGTGGTCGGCCTCACCGACGTGTACGCCGCCGGCGACCTGACGCAGTTTCCGATCAAGCAGGGCGGTCTCGCCGCCCAGCAGGCCGACACGGTTGCGACGGCCATCGCCGCCGACGCCGGCGCGCCGGTGGAGGCGACCCCGTACCGGCCCGTGCTGCGTGGACTCCTGCTCACCGGCCTTGCCCCGCGCTTCCTCCGCGCCGAGGACTCGACCTCCGTCGTCGACACCCAGCCCCTCTGGTGGCCGCCCGCGAAGATCGTGGGCCGTTACCTGAGCCCGTTCCTCGCGCACCACCTCGGGTTGGCGGCGACGGAAGCCGAACCCCCGCACGACGCGGTCCAGGTCGAGGTGGCCCTGGACACGCCCGACCACGCCACCTGGTCGACGGTATGACCGGCATGAAGTGCGCCGCGGGCTTCCGCGAGGGCTGCGAGCGTCGAGGCAAGGGCCTCGTCCCGGGCTCGCTCGCCGAGGATTGATCGAAGGACCGACTCGACCGCCGCGGCCGCCACGGGCGTCAGCGTGTGGCGGCGAGCTCTGACTCCCGCGAGCTCCTCGAGCCACAGGTGCTCGTCGCGGTCGCTGTGGAGAGAGACGGCTGCCGTGAGAGCCATGCTCTGATCCTGTCTCGCCGCGCCGGACCCGCAAGCGTGGGAACTACTGCCTCACGGGCTCCGAAGGGGTGAGGCTGCGCCGCTGCCAGACGGACACGACCGTCGCCAGCAGGAAGACGGCGGATGCCGCGACGAACGCTGCCCCGGCGCGGGCCGTGGCGGTGCTCCCGAGCAAGACGCCGAGTGCGGTCACCTCGACGCCGACGGCGAAGAGGGCCGCTTCCACCTGGGCGAGCCGGCGCGGATAGAGCGCCTCCTGCCGCGGTCGCGGGCCGGGAGGCCACCAGACCCAGATCGAGAGCGAGAGCAGCTTCGGCAAATGCCCGACGGTCACGCCCGCCGCCCAGCCGAGGAGCAGGAGCAGGACGTAGGCGCCGACTCCGCGCTGCTGCGGCCCGGCGCCGGCCAGCAGAGCGAAGCCGAGAATCGCGGCCTGGGCCAGGAAGAGCGCACCGGCGAGCAGGTGGAGGAGCGGCCCCTCCGGCTCTGTGCGCCTCGTGCGTCCGGCGCGGACGATGAGCGTCGCGAAACGGCCCAGGGCCGCGACGACGAGCCCGCCGCCGGCAAAGCCGAGCGGCTCGATGTCGCCGGCGATGCCCGCCGCCAGGAGCCAGAGGCCGGCGGTGAGCAGGAGTTCCTCCAGCGGCAACCGGCGGGAAGCGGCCGCCGGCGCCTGGGCGAGCATCGGGCCGAGGGTGCGGCCGACGGCGAGGATGAGCAGTGCGAGCCAGCCGAGTGCGGCGAGGTGGAGGTGGACGAGCAGCCAGCGCCCGTGAGCGACGCCGAGCATGGGCGGGTCGCCGTGGTCGAAGACGATCGCCCCCAGAACGAGGGCGGAGCATGCGTGGAAGAGGCTGAGCGCGACGCCGGTGCGGCTGGCGACGAGCATGCGGCCGCGCGGGGCGCGGGCGACCAGTCCGCCGAGCTCCACCAGGACGAGCGCAAGCCCGCCTGCCAGCAGTGCCGCTCCCGGCCAGAGCACGACGGGTGCGTCGTAGGCCACGCCGGGCGCAGTGAGCCAGGCGCCGAGGGCGAGCAGCGGCAGCGCCGTCCGGAGGCGCAGCCGGCTGGGCAACGGGTTGCGGAGCATGACGGGGAGCAGGTGGAAGGCACCGCCGCTGACGGCGAGCGGCAGGAAGCCGAGAGCGAGGAGGTGCACCGCCAGGACCGGTTCCGTCGCACCGAGATCGCCCGCGGCGAGGCGGGGGGCCGCGGCGACGAGCGCGGCCGTGGCCGCGACCCAGCCGAGCAGCGAGAGGCCGAAATAGCCGGCGAGCAAGCCGCGCGCAACCGGGCCGCCGACCGCGCGGGCGTCCTGCATCGTGAGCCGGCGCTGCAGGGGTTGCAGCGGTTGCTCGGTCACGGACGGGTCAGCCGGGGACGTCGGCGCGGCGGGGCAGCGGATGGCGCCGGCGATAGAGGATGTAGGGGCGACCGAGGTACTGGAGCGGATAGCTCCAGGCATGCACGAGCCGGCTGAACGGCCAGACCGCGTAGAGCAGCCACGGCAGTGAGGCGTGGATCTGGTACCAGACCGGCGCGCGGGCCATCAGCGACGGATGCGGGTCGTAGAACAGAGTGCGGAACCAGGGGCCGACGGTCTCGCGGTAGTCGTAGCCGTGGCCCACGATCTGGTAGCCGAAGGTCATGCCCTCGCCGAGGAAGATGAGGGCGCCGAGGAGAACGAAGACGACGACATCCACCACCGTCGTCGTGACGCGCACGCGGTGGATTTTCGAGCGCCGGAAGGCGAGGATCGCGTAGCCGCTCAGGCAGACGAGCCCGGCGGCTCCGCCGGCGTAGCCGGAGATGCGGTGGTAAAGGGCCTCCGAGACGCCGACGCTGCCCGTGATGTGGGCGGGGATGAGGATCCCGACAACGTGTCCGCCGATCACGGCGAGCGCGCCGTAGTGGAACAGCGTCGAGCCCCACGCGAGCAGGCGGGTCTCCAGCAGCTGGCTGGAGCGGCTCGTCCAGCCGAACTGGTCGTGCCGGTAGCGCCACCAGTGCCCGGCGACGAAGACCGTGAGCGACACGTACGGCAGCGCGAGCCAGACGAAGAGGTCGGCGCGGTAGCTCAGACTCTCGCCTCCGTGGGCATGACCTCGGGCGGCGCGAACGGCTGCAGCCCGACCTGCTCCTCGGGCGGCCCTTCGGCGGCGAGCCGCCGCACGTGCTCTCGCTCGACCGCCGTGAGGCGCGGCAGACCGTCGCAGACGGCGTCGAGCAGATCGGCGTAAGGACTGTCCGCGTCGCGCAGGCTGCCGCGCAGGAGCTCGAGGGCGGGCCGGTGCTCCCGCAGCAGCGTCGCGCCGGCGCCGTCTGGAGCGAGTGCGGCGAACTCGAGCGCGAGCGGCAGGTAGTCAGGCAGTTCGCCGCTCGTGAGCTCGAGTCCGGCTGCGGCGTACAGGCGCTTCAGGCGCAGGAGGGCCATGCCGCGCTTGCGCGTGTCGCCGTGGACGTAGTACGTCAGGTACATGCCCGAGCGGCGGCGCAGGTCGAACGTCTCCACGTACCTGCGCTCCAGCTCGCCCTGCGTGTTCGCGGCGAGGTAGGAGACGAAGCGCCGGAGGGCGGTGCGCTGCGGCGACCGGGGCAGCGCCTCGACGGCGGCCGCGACTTCATCCTGCGCCTCGACGAGGCGGCGGTCGGGGTAGCCGAGCAGGACCGAGAGCAGCTTGTACGGGCGCGGCTGTTTCACAGGACCTTGAGCTTCTTCGTGAGCATGAAGCGCTCGTTGGCCTGCGGCTGGATCGCGCCACAGTTGCCGGGGCCGCCGTCGAAGTCGAGCCCGCACGCGCCCTGCTGCTCCATCAGCTCCGAGGCGAGCTCGCCGTGGGCCTTCGGGATCACGTAGCGCTCCTCGTACTTCGCGATCGCGAGCAGCCGGTACATGGTCTCCAGGTCGGGGGCCGTGAGTCCGACCGAGGCGGGCAAGGCCTCGTCGACCTCGCCGAGCACCTCGCGCTTGCGCATGTAGGCGCGCATCGCCGCCAGCCTCCGCAGGACCGCGCGGATGACGTCGCCGTCGCCGGCCGCGAGCAGGTTGGCGAGGTAGTCGACCGGGATGCGGAGCGTCTCGATGGCGGGGAAGAGGTCGTCGGGGTCGGCCTCGTAGCCGTCCTGCTCGAGCGCGTTCACGACGGGCGAGAGCGGCGGGACGTACCAGACCATCGGCAGCGTCCGGTACTCGGGGTGGAGCGGCAGCGCGAGCCGGTAGCTGACGGCGAGCGTGTACACGGGCGAGCGGCGTGCCGCCTCGAGCCAGTCGTCGGGGATGCCGTCCGCGCGCGCCGCCGCCTGCACGTCCGGGTCGTCCGGGTCGAGGAACACGCTCATCTGCGAGTCGAGCAGGTCGCGTTCGTCCGGGACGGAGGCCGCGGCCTCGACCCGGTCGGCGTCGTAGAGGACGAGGCCGAGGTAGCGGATGCGACCGACGCAGGTCTCGGAGCAGATCGTGGGCTGCCCCTGTTCGATCCGCGGGTAGCAGAGCGTGCATTTTTCCGCCTTGCCGCTGCGGTGGTTGAAGTAGACCTTCTTGTACGGGCAGCCGGAGACGCAGAAGCGCCAGCCGCGGCACTTGTGCTGGTCGACGAGCACGATCCCGTCCTCGACCCGCTTGTACATCGCCCCCGACGGACAGGATGCGACGCAGCTCGGGTTGAGGCAGTGCTCGCAGATCCGCGGCAGGTAGAACATGAACGCCTGCTCGTAGGCGAAGCGGACCTGCTCCTCGATTCCCTTCAGGAGCGGATCCCGCACGGCGTGCTCGGGTGCGCCGGCGAGGTTGTCGTCCCAGTTCGGGCCCGTCTGGACCTCGATCCGGTCACCGGTCAGCTGCGAGAACGGCCGCGCCACCGGGTCGTGCTGCGAGAGCGGCGCGTCGATCAGCGTCTGGTAGTCGTACGTCCACGGCTCGTAGTAGTCGTCGATGGTGGGGAGGTTCGGGTTCCAGAAGATGTTCAGGATCTTCTGGACGCGTCCGCCGGCCTTGAGCTCGAGCTTGCCGCGGCGGTTGAGCGTCCAGCCGCCCTTCCAGCGCTCGTTGTCCTCGTACGTGCGGGGGTAGCCGAGACCGGGCTTCGTCTCGACGTTGTTGAACCAGACGTATTCGGTGCCGGGCCGGTTCGTCCACACCTGCTTGCAGGTGACCGAGCAGGTGTGACAGCCGATGCACTTGTCGAGGTTCATGACCATCGCCACCTGCGCCCGCACCCGCATCAGAACCCCACCTCGCCCTGCCGCTTGCGGATGACGGTGATCTCGTCGCGCTGCGATCCCGTCGGCCCGTAGTAGTTGAAGCCGAACGAGAGCTGCGCGTAGCCGCCGACGAGGTGGGTCGGCTTCATCGTGATCCGGGTGAGGGAGTTGTCGGTCCCGCCGCGGTTGCCGAGCAGCTCGGTGCGCGGCGTGTTCAGGTGCCGGTCCTTCGAGTGGTAGACCATGCATACGCCCTGCGGCACCCGGTGGGTGACGGCGGCACGCAGCACCATGACCCCGTTGCGGTTGTACGCCTCGACCCAGTCGTTGTCGTGGATGTCGAGCGCCTCCGCGTCCTCGCGCGACATCCAGAGCATCGAGCCGCCGCGGAAGAGCGTCAGCATGTGCAGGTTGTCCTGGTACTCGGAGTGGATCGACCACTTCGAGTGCGGCGTCAGGAAGCTCAGCGTCAGCTCCCGGCGGGCGCCGTCGTCCGCGCCCTGGTCGCCGTAGATCTGCGCGTAGGCGAGCGGCGGCCGGTAGATCGGCAAGCCTTCCCCGAGCTCGAGCATCCACTGGTGGTCGAGATAGAGCTGCTGCCTTCCGGTGAGCGTGTGCCAGGGCTTGTCGCGCTCCACGTTGATCGTGAAGGGGGCGTAGCGGCGGCCGTGCGCCTCGATGCCCGACCACTCCGGTGAGGTGATCACGGTGCGCGGCTGGACCTGTGCGTCGGCGAGCGTGATCCGGTCGCCCGCGCGCGGCTCGGCGAGGTCGGCGAGCGGCACGCCGGTGCGCTGCTCGAGCGAGCGGAACCCCTCGAGGGCGAGCCGTCCGTTCGTCGTGCCGGAGAGGGCGAGGATCGCCTCGCACGCGTGCTCCACCCGCTCCAGTGACGGGCGCCCGTCGGCGGGGCCGCCCCGCACCACTCCATTGCGGGCGGCGAGCTCCGCCACCTCCTCGAGCGGTTTCCACGACGCGCCCTTGTTGGCCAGTCCGAGCTCCTCCAGCAGCGGCCCGAGCGCACCGTGCCTGGCGGCGACGGCCGGGTAGTCGCGCTCGACCACGATCAGCTTCGGCATCGTCCTGCCCGGCACCGGCTCGCATTCGGCGATGCCCTGCGGATTCGGACGCCAGTCGCGGACCTCGCCCAGCGGCTGCGCGATCTCGTCCGCGCTGTCGTGCAGGAGCGGCGCCGCCACGAGGTCGCGTCGGACGCCGAGGTGCGTCTCGGCCAGACGCGAGAACTCCGCGGCGATCAGCCGGAACGCGTCCCAGTCGGTCTTCGCCTCCCACGGCGGCGGGATCGCCGCGTTGAAGGTGTGCACGAACGGGTGCAGATCCGTGGAGGAGAGGTCGACCTTCTCGTACCAGGTCGCCGCCGGCAGCACGACGTCCGAGAAGAGCGCGTTCGACGTCATCCGGAAATCGATCGTCGTCAGCAGATCGAGCTTCGCGGTCGGCGCCTCCTCGCGCCAGGCGACGTCGGCCGGCCGGTTGCCCTCCGGCTCCTCGTCGGCGCGGACGGCCGGCTCCGCGGATCCGAGCAGGTGCTTGAGGAAGTACTCGTGGCCCTTGCCCGAGGAACCGAGCACGTTCGCGCGCCACACCGTCAGCAGGCGCGGCCAGCTCTCCGGCGCGTCCGGATCCTCGCACGCGAACCCGAGCTTCCCCGCCTTCAGCTCGCGGACGACGAAGTCGGCGGGAGCGACGCCCTCCTTCTCGGCCGCGTCGACGAGGTCGAGGGGGTTGCGGTCGAAGGCGGGATGCATCGGCAGCCAGCCGAGCCGGGCGCCGAGTGCGTTCAGATCGGCGACGTGCCTTCCCCGCAGCAGGCCGCGGGCGCCTTCCCAGGCGAGGGTCTCGGGCCGGACGCCCTCGTAGCGCCACTGGTCGGTGGCGAGATAGAACCAGGGCGTCCCGGACTGGTGGCGGGGCGGGCGCACCCAGTCGAGCGCGAAGGCCACGCTCTGCCAGCCGGAGAGCGGTCGCACCTTCTCCTGGCCGACGTAGTGGGCCCAGCCTCCGCCGTTCCGGCCCTCGCAGCCGGTCAGCAGTACGAGCGCGAGGAACGTGCGGTAGATCGTGTCGGAGTGGAACCAGTGGTTCGTGCCGGCGCCCATCGCGATCATCGACCGCCCCTCCGTCAGTTCCGCGTTGCGCGCGAACTCGCGGGCCACCCGCACGCAGAGCTTCCGGTCGACGGACGTGATCTGCTCCTGCCAGGCCGGCGTGTACGGCTTCGGGTCGTCGTACCCGTCCGACCATTCGCCCGGCAGCCCTTCGCGGCCGACGCCGTAGTGGGCCAGCATCAGGTCGAGGACGGTGGTCACCAGCCGGCCCCCGACGCGCAGCGCCGGCACGCCGCGCCGGAGCACGCCGTCGGCGTCGAAGCGGGGCAGATCGACCGAGACGTGCTCCACGCCGGCGCGGCCGAGCAGGCTGAGCGCCGGCTCGACGCCGTCGAGACGCAGGTTCCACTCGCCCTCCCGCGCCTGGTGGCGGTGACCGACCGAGCCGTTCGGCACCACCGGCTCGCCGCTGCGCTCGTCGAGCACGACCGTCTTCCACTCCGCCTCGTCCTCGCCGTCCGCCTCGAGGTCGCTGGCGCGGAGGAAGCGATCCGGAACCAGTGCGTCCCCGTTCGGGCGGAGCGTCACGAGCAGCGGCAGGTCGGTGAAGCGGCGCGCGTACTGCTCGAAGTACGGGACGCGCCGGTCGAGCCAGAACTCCTTCAGGATCACGTGGCCCATGGCCATCGCGAGCGCGCCGTCGGTGCCGGGCTTCGCCGCCAGCCAGTGGTCGGCGAACTTCGTGTGCTCGGCGTAGTCCGGGGAGACGACGACGACCTTCTGGCCGCGGTACCGGGCCTCCACCATGAAGTGGGCGTCCGGCGTCCGGGTCGTGGGCAGGTTCGTCCCCCAGATCAGCAGGTAGCCGGCGTTCCACCAGTCGCCCGACTCGGGCACGTCCGTCTGGTCGCCGAAGGTCTGCGGCGAGGCGGGCGGCAGGTCCGAGTACCAGTCGTAGAAGGAGAGGATCGTCGCGCCGATCAGCGAGTAGAAGCGCGTGCCCGACGCGTAGGAGGCCATCGACATGGCCGGGATCGGGGTGAAGCCGGCGATCCGGTCCGGGCCGTAGCGGCGGATCGTGTACACGTGCGCGGCCGCGATCAGCTCGGCGACGTCCTCCCAGGAACAGCGGACGAAGCCGCCGCGCCCGCGTTGCGAGGTGTACGTCGCCTTCTTCCCGGGGTCCTCGACGACGGACGCCCACGCCTCGACCGGGTCGCCCAGCCGGGTGCGGGCGTCACGGTAGAACTCGAGCAGCGAGCCGCGCACGTACGGGTACTTCACCCGCAGCGGGGAGTACGTGTACCACGAGAACGAGGCGCCTCTCGGGCAACCGCGCGGCTCGTACTCCGGCATGTCCGGGCCGGTCGACGGATAGTCGACCGCCTGCGTCTCCCACGTGATCAGCCCGTCCTTCACGTAGACGTTCCAGCTGCAGGAGCCGGTGCAGTTGACACCGTGGGTGGAACGGACGACCTTGTCGTGCTGCCAGCGCTCCCGGTAGAACGACTCCCACTCGCGGCCCTTGCCGACGAGCTGGCTCCATCCCTCGGCGTTCGACTCGCCGCGACGGAAGAACTCGTGCGCCTCGAGGATCGGTGGCTTCGCCATCTTCGCGAGTGTTACGGACCCTCGGCCGGCGACGAGGCAGGCAGCGGGGCGCCGCGCAGCTCCTGCGGCGGGGCCGTGCGCAGGAGCCACACCGCGAGGAGCAAACAGCCGATGACGAAGACGAGCAGGCCCACGAAGCCGTACGTGTAGGTGCCCTCGGCGTCCTTGACGAGGCCGACGTAGATCGGCGGGAAGAAGCCGCCGAGCCCTCCGGCCGCGCCGACCACACCCGCCGCGGCACCGGGGTTGTCGGGGAACTCGCCGGGCACGATCTTGAACACGGCGCCGCTACCGGCTCCGAGGAAGCACCCGAGTGTCAGGCAGGCGATGGAGACGGGCACGATCCGCGGCACGGGCGCCAGCGCCGCCAGCACCGCCGCGTCGACCGCGATTCCGGCGAACGCGAGCACGAGCACCGGCACCGCCCCGACGTGGTCGGCGATCCAGCCGCCAACCGGGCGCGCGACCGTTGCCGCGATGATGAATCCGGCCGCACGCGCTCCGGCCGTGCTCTTGGAGTACCCGAACCAGTCCTGCAGGAGCGTTGGCAGCAGGAACCCCATCGCGACGAAACCGCCGAACGTGATGAAGTAGAAGAACGCCAGCCGGTAGAGCCGCCAGCCGGCCCGGAGCACGGCACCGTAGTCGGCCGGATCGCCGCGATCGGGTGCGTCACGCGCCAGGAGGAAGAAGATCCCCGCCCCGGCGAGCAAGGCGATCCCGGTCACCCAGCCGACGGTCGTCCGTCCCCAGTGGTTCGAAACGGGCGGCGCGCCGAAGAAGGCGATCGCGGTGCCGATGTTGCCGATGCCGTAGATCCCGAGGGCGAACCCCTGGCGCTCCCGGCCGTACCAGCCCGCGACGAACGGCACTCCGACGGCGAACGACGCCCCAGCGATGCCGAGCAGGAAGCCGACCGCGAGCAGCGCCCAGTAGGCGTGCGCGTATCCGAACAGCACCGCCGGCAGCGCCGCGAAAGCGAGCAGGAGCGTGAACACGATCCTGCCGCCGTAGCGGTCGGTGACGATCCCGAGGGGCACCCGGAGCAGCGACCCGAGGACGACCGGGATCGCGGTGAGGAGGAGCGCTTCGGTGTAGTCCAGGCCGAGGTCGTGCTTGAACGTCTTCGCGAACGGAGCAATCAGGCTCCAGGCGGTGAAGCAGAGGGCGAACGCGAACGTGGCGAGGGCGAGATTCGCGGTGGCGCGGCGCGAGCCGGTCATCGGGGGTGCCTCATCGGATACCGGTCATGGAGATTCGGCCGGGGTGTGAGTCTCCCGGTCGCGTGGGGGCTCGTGGGCGGGGAGGAGGTTCGCATATCCGAGCGGAAGCCTTCGGCCGCAGACCGGACAGATGCCCGTGGTCTGGTCCTCGCTGACCTCCACCGCCGGTCGGCGGCTACCCGGACAGGGCGCCTGGAAGACGAGGGAAGACATTCCCGGCAGAGTGCGGGCCGAGACGGGGCCGGGACATCCGGGGAATCGCTGATCCGGCCGTCGAGGCGGATGGCAGTTGGACCCGGCGGCTTGCCCGTGACGAGGATCTGCGACGCGGAAGCGGCTCTCGCATGAGCGAGATGCTCATGGTGTCGCGCCGGCGACGGGATGGGCCCGTCGCCGTATGGCCGCCGAGCGGGTGACGTGTCACCCTCGAGGAGACTCGCAACCAGGGGCAGGGCGGCGAGGCGACAGGGGGCCCGCACGGCGGCGAGTTCCACCGGGCCACGTCGCGTGAACTTGCCACGCCGGCGTCACGACCACGAGCAGAGACCCGGCCACTTACGGAAGGAGTAGAGGCTGATGACATCCGCAGTCACCGCCAACCAAGAACGAGACGGCGTCGTCGAGTGGCGGCGCACGCAGCTCCTTCGTTCCGGCTTCCCGCAGGAGATCGCGGCGAGCGTGGCAGAGAACGATCGCTACGACCTGCACCGCGTCATCGAGCTGGTCGAACGCGGCTGCGCGCCGGAGCTGGCGCTCCGGATCCTGGCGCCGCTCGACATCGACGAGGCCGGGTGACCGCGGCGAGCCGGATCGGGCTCGCTCGCGGGGACAGCCTGATCGACGGATGGCTAGTGGAATCACGGGGAGAGACCAGACATGCGTGCGGAGACCCTCCTCGCTCTCGGCCTGACCCTCGTCTCGGCGGTGGCGATCAACTGGGGCTACCTGCTCGAGCACCGCGCGGCCTCGGGGTTGCCGCCGCTGTCCGTGCGCAGGCCCGCTCGCGCCGTGCGGCTACTGGTCGGTTCGCGCGACTGGCTGCTCGGCTTCCTCCTCGAGACGAGCGGCTTCGTTCTCTACGTCGTCGCGCTCGCACTTGCGCCGCTCGCGCTCGTCCAGTCCGTCGCGGCCGGAGGGATCGGGGTGCTGGCGGTGCTCGTCGCCCGGATCAGCGGCACGGGGCTCGAGACGCGGGAGAAGGTCGGGGTCGGGATCGCGATCACGGGTCTCGCGCTCCTCGCGATCTCCCTCGCGGGGGGCTCGGCGGAGGGCGTGGCCGGAACCTGGTACGCGATCGGCCTGTGGCTGGCCGCGTCGGTCGGCGCGGCGGTGGCCGCGGTCACCTTCGGAGCGCGTCCACTGCCGGGTGGGGCCGCGTTCGGACTTGCCGCGGGCATCCTCTTCGCGGCCGGCGACATCGCCACCAAGGCCGTCGTCTCCGGCGGTAACCACCTGGTGCTCGGCCCCGCGATGGTCGGGTTCTACGCGGGCGGCACGATGATGTTGCAGTCGGGCTTCCAGCGCGGCAGGGCGCTGACGACGGCCGGGATCGCCACGCTGGCGACCAACGCGATCCCGATCGGCGCGGCGATGACGCTCTTCCGGGAGCCACTGCCGGGCGGAGTCCTCGGCGCCACGCGGGTCGCCGCATTCCTCTCGGTGGTGATCGGCGCCGTGTGGCTCGCTCCGAAGAGACCCGCTGCGCCTGCTGCGCCGGAGACGTAGCGCAAAGCGATTCCCGAGGGCGTGACCCGGTCATAGAGTCTCTGCGCCCTGCGATCGAAGGAGGAGCCCATGAGCGACGGACGGCACGTGTCGATCTATGCGGGTGTCGCGGCGGTGCTCGACGACGTGGAGGAGTTGTACAAGGACGTGCATCGGCATCCGGAGCTGTCGATGCAGGAGGAACGCACCGCCGGGCTTGCGGCCGAGCGGCTGCAGAAGGCGGGTTTCGAGGTCACGACGGGAGTGGGGAACACCGGCGTCGTCGGCCTGCTCGCCAACGGCGAGGGACCGACCGTGATGCTGCGCGCGGACATGGACGCGCTGCCGGTGCAAGAGCTGACCGAGCTCGACTACGCGAGCCGGACCGACGGGGTCATGCACGCCTGCGGCCACGACATGCACGTCGCCTGGCTGGCCGGGGCCGCGGCCCTTCTCGCGGCGTCCCGCGAGAGCTGGCAGGGGACCGTGCTCGCGGTCTTCCAGCCGGCGGAGGAGACCGCGGCGGGAGCGCAGGCGATGATCGACGACGGCCTCTTCGACCGGTTCCCGAAGCCCGACGTCGTCCTCGGCCAGCACGTCATGCCCTCTCCGGCGGGGAGCATCGGGACGCGCACCGGCGTGATGACCTCGCCCGCCGACAGCTTCGAGATCCGCCTGTTCGGCCGCGGCGCGCACGGATCGATGCCCGAGGCCAGCATCGACCCGGTGGTCATGGCGGCGGCGACGGTGCTCCGCCTGCAGACGATCGTCTCGCGAGAGGTCGCCGCCGCGCAGTCGGCGGTCCTCACGATCGGCGCGCTGCAGGCCGGCACGAAGGAGAACGTCATCCCGGACGAGGCCGTGATCAAGCTGAACGTGCGTACCTTCGACGAGGGCGTGGGCGCGCACGTGCTCGACGCGATCAAGCGGATCGTCGAGGCCGAGGCTCAGGCGTCGGGCGCCCCGAAGCCGCCGGAGATCACCCCGCTCGACCGCTACCAGCTCGTCCGCAACGACCCCGCTGCCGCGCTGCGGGTGCGGAGTGCGTTGCAGGCTCACTTCGGCGACGAGCGGGTGGTGGACATCCCCCCGATCTCGGCCAGCGAGGATTTCGGCTCGTTCGGCACCGAGTGGCACGCGCCCTCGGTCTTCTGGACCGTCGGAG
Organism: Gaiellaceae bacterium; assembly: GCA_036526375.1. Taxonomy (GTDB): domain Bacteria; phylum Actinomycetota; class Thermoleophilia; order Gaiellales; family Gaiellaceae; genus Palsa-739. Next base: position 16,156 of record DATCYP010000086.1, read on the forward strand.
GCACCGATCCCGACGCCTACCGCCGGGCGGAGGAAGCGGGGCGGCTCGCGGAGCTGCCGACGAACCACAACCCGCGGTTCGCCCCGGTGCTCCATCCCACGCTGGAAACGGGCCTGGAGGCCCTGCTCGCGGCGGCGGGCGCGTGGCTCGCCGCGGCGTGAGCCGAGCTGCCGCGGCCGACGCGGTTGCGAGACGATAGGCAGATGCCGGCCCCGACGGACGTTCTCCAGGGCTTCGACCCGAACCTGCTGCTCGTCCTCAACCTGGCCGGCACGTTCGTGTTCGGGCTCAGCGGCGGGCTGGAGGGCGTGCGGAAGCGGCTCGACGTGTTCGGGATCGTCGTGCTCGCCGTGGTCGTGGGCCTGGCGGGCGGCATCACGCGCGACCTGCTGATCGGCGTCGCACCGCAGACCTTCCGCGACTGGCGCTACCTCGCCGTCGCCGGCTGTGCCGGCCTCGTCACGTTCCTCGCGCATCCCGTCCTCGACCGGCTCGAGCGGCCGGTGCTCGTGCTCGACGCGGCGGGCCTCGCCCTCTTCTGCGTCACCGGAGCGAGCACGGCGCTCGACCATCACGTCGGCGCCGTCGAGGCGGTGGTGCTCGGCGCGATCACCGGTGTCGGCGGGGGCGTTCTCCGGGACGTCCTCGTCCGGGAGATTCCCGTCGTCCTCCGCAGCGGTCTCTATGCGATCCCCGCGCTCGTCGGCGCCGCGATCGTCGTCGGAGCCGCCAAGGGCGGCAGCCACGATCTTGCGTTCCCGCTCGTCGGCGCCGCGGTCTGCTTCCTCGTCCGCCTGGCGGGTCTGCGCTTCAACCTGAACGTGCCGCAGGCGCGCGGCGGTCGGCGTGCCGCTCACCGGGCGTCCGACGAGGGGAGTTAGACGCGTCTCGAAACCGTCCGGTTAGGCGTATGCCCGCTGACGGCAGGGCTAGTGCCCGTGGAACTCGTGCATCACGGCGTGGCCGCGTCCGCGCGCGATCAGCCAGCGGTTGACCGGCACCGTGAGCACGAATGCGATCACGAGGCTGACGGCCAGGCTCCACCAGAACAGACCGTCGGCAAGGCCCGCGGCCAGGGCGCCCGGGACGACGACGATGAAGGCATTGTCGACGATCTCCATGGTCGCGATCGAGACGGTGTCGCCGGCGAAGGCGACGGCTAGGGCCCGACGGAAGCGGACGCCGGCGCGGAGGACCGGTCCGATCGTGAGCGCGTAGCCGAACAGGAAGGCGAGCGCGACCGAGACCGCGATCGAGGCGACGCCGCCCCAGCCGAGGGCGGTCGCGAGGACCATGCCGAGCACCTCGCCGATCGCGCAGCCGGTGAGGCAGTGCAGGGTCGCCTGGACGGCATTCCGCGTGAGCGAGGGGGTGTGGTGGTCGTGTGCCATCGGCGAATTCTCCTTCCCGGGCGCGCCGCGCCCACCGCTTCCCGAAGATGGTGTCCGGGCCCCATCGCGGCGGACGGGGGCTACGGCAACGCTGCTCGGGATCGATCCTCGATCGAAAGGAGCGAAGCGCGATGCAGGAGTTGGTGATCACGACCGAGGGGTTCGAACGGCTGAGCAGGGAGCTCGAGCGGCTCGGGCGGGAGGAGCGGACGCGGGTGGCCGACCGCCTGCGCCGGGCCAAGACCGGCGAGGCGAATCTGGCCCAGAACATGGAGTACCTCGACGCGCGCGAGGAGAAGGTTCAGCTCGAGCGGCGCATCGCGTTGCTCCGGGAGCGCCTGGATTCGGCCCGGATCATCTCTCCCCGCCTGGGGAACGGCCGCGTCGATCCCGGGGAGCGCGTGCGCGTGCGCGAGGTCACGTCGGGGCAGCCGCTCGAGCTCGAGCTCGTGGGTCAGCTCGAGGCCGACGTCGACGCGGGACGCGTCTCGGTCGCCTCGCCGCTCGGACGGGCGCTCGTCGGTCTGCGCAAGGGCGAGATCGCGCAGGTGGATGCCCCGCGCGGCCGGTTCGGCTTCGAGGTGCTCGCGGTGGAGGTCCCGGCTCGTGCCTGACTCCGGTCACCCGTCGATCTCGACGACCTCGAGCCGGATGACGTAGTCCCCGTCCTCCACCGAGACCACGTCGCCGACGTGACGCCCGAGGAGCGCCGACCCGAGCGGCGCGCGAATCGAGACCTCTCCGTCGGCGACGCGGCCGCCGTCCGGCTCGACGAGCCGGTAGTCGTACACGGCACTCGTGGTCAGGTCGAGAACGGTCACCCGCTCGCCGATCTCGGCCTCTCCGTCCCGCGCCGGGCGAACCAGCTCCACGGTGGGCGACTTGCTGCTCATCTGCACGGCCTCCTTGCGCTGGGGTTCACCTCAACGGTGCCCGCCGGCGGGGCCGGTCGCCATCGGGCCGTGGCCCCATTCGGCTACGGCTGGATCAGACCGCGCCGGATCGCGTAGCGCGTGAGCTCGACCCGGTCGCTCATGCCCAGCTTGTCCAGGATGTTCTGCCGGTGCCGCTCGACGGTCTTGACGCTGATCACGAGCTCCTGGGCGATCTCCTTCGACGTGTACGCCTCGGCGATCAGCTTCAGCACCTGCAGCTCGCGCGGCGTGAGGATGTCGAACTGCTCCTCCTCCGGGCGGCCGCGCTCTACGAAGTCCTTGACGAGCGTCGAGATCGCCGACGGGTAGAGGAACGACTGGCCGCGCATCGTCCGGCGGATGGCCTCGACGATGTCCTGGTCGGCGTCCGACTTGAGCACGTAGCCGGAGGCGCCGGCCTTGAGGGACTCGAACAGGAACTGCTCGCTGTCGTACATCGAGAGCATCAGCAGCTTCAGCTCCGGCTTGCGCTTGTGGAGCTCGTCCGCCGCCTGGATGCCGGTCGTCTTGGGCATCGAGACGTCGAGGATCGCCAGATGGACGTCCTCGTTCAGCGCCTTCTTCACCGCTTCGGCGCCGTCCTCGGCCTCCGCGACGACCTCCATGTCGGCCTGGGCGTCGATGACCTTCTTCAGGCCGGAGCGGACGATCGGGTGGTCGTCGGCGACAAGGATGCGGGTCACGAGGGGAATCGGCATCAGCGCTCTCCCGCCGGCACTTCGAGCCTCACCTCGACGCCGCCTTCGCTCCCGCGCTTGATCGCGAGCGCGCCGCCGACCAGCAGGGCGCGCTCGCGCATCCCGCGCAGTCCGCCGTGGCCGTTGAGCGCGGAGGCATCGGGACTCGGTATGCCCCGTCCGTCGTCGGTCACGCGGAGGACGACGCTGTCGGCTCCCGGCTGGAGGGCGATCTCCACGCGGGACGCATGTGCGTGCCGGGCGATGTTCGTCAGGCTCTCCTGCGCGACCCGGTAGACGGCGAGCTCGGCGTCGTCCGAGAGCGGCGGCAGGTCGGTGGCGAAGTTCCGCTCGACGCGGACGCCGCTCGACTCCGCGAACTTCCGCGAGAGCTCCGTCAGGGCGCTGACGAGCCCGAGCTGCTCCAGCATCTCCGGGCGCAGCTCCCGGGCGATCCGCCGGACCTCCTCGAGGGCCTGGCGCACCGCCTGCTTGGTCTCGTCGTCGTCGAGCCGGAGCAGGACTCCGGTCAGGACCTGCCCGACCTCGTCGTGGAGGCCGCTGGCGATGCGCCGCCTCTCTGCCTCCTGCGCGCGCAGTGCGCGCTGGCCGCTCTCGCGACGCTCGGTCTCGAGTCGTTCGAGCATCTCGTTGAACGTGTGTGTCAGCTCGGCGACCTCGACTCCGCCCTGCTCCGGGATCCGCTGACCGGGCTGGAGCAGGTCGAGCTTCCGCATGCGCTCCACCAGACGGTGAATCGGCCGGAGCGTGTGGCGGAGCAGCACGAGGTTGGCCGCGAGCATGACGACGAGCGCCACGGCGAGATCCAGGCCCTCGACGATCGCGATCCGTGCGTGAATCGTGACGGGCGTCAGCGCGAGCAGCAGCGTCGCCACGACGAGCAAGGCTGCGTTGATGGCGAAGACCCGCCAGAGCAGGGGTAGTCGAGATACGCGCATCGATCTTCGGAGTGTGTCCGAGCGTACTAGGGCGTGGCGACGCCGGGTGCGACGGCGAGCCGGTGGTCCGCGCGCTTGCGTGTCGTCGGCGGCGCCACGACCACCGGAATGGGCGTTGCGGCCTCGAGGTCGCGCGCGAGCGTGCAGCGGAGCTTGCGGCCGCCGAGCCTCGTGGGCCGCGACCCGATCACGATCAGGTCGGCGCCCTCCTCGGCGGCGACCCGTGCGAGCGCGTCGGCGCGGTTCCCGACCATGACGCGCTTCTCCGTCCCGTCGCCGAGGTCCCGCGCCATCTGGTGCAGGGTCTGCTCGGCGCCCGCCTGTCGCTGCCGGGCCGAGAGGCTCTCCTGGGTGCCCGGCGGCACACCGTCGACGACGTGCACGAGCACGAGCCGTAGGCCGAGACGCGCCCCGAGTGCGCGCGCCAGCTCGGCGGCGCTCCGGCCGTCCGGGGTCTCGGTCACCCCGCAGACCACGGTTCCTCCCATCATCGTTCCTCCTCCGGTTCGTAGTTCTTCCACGCTCTCAGCCTGCCCGGCCCAGGCTTGAAGCGCGATGGGGCGTTGCCCCCATTTGCGGCGGCCGGTCTCGCCAGGGTGTGGGGCGGCGACCGCTCCCGGATCGGGTGCCGAGTCCATAGCCGCCGACCCCCGCAGAGGGAACCATGGGGTCAGCGGAACGGACTCCAACGGCTGTCTCACACCTACGAGAAACGGGCAGCGAGCTCCGGTCCGCCGGAGGAGAAAGCCGGGGCGCACACGTCCGTGCGCCCCGGCCGACAACGACGAGCGGTGAGGAGGACGACGTGCGCAGGAACCCCTTCAAGTCCCTGTTCGGAAAGACGAGACGCGAGCAGTACGTCGAGCGCTACGTGCTCCGCGAGCACCGCAAGGGGCGCTCCTTCGCCGAGATTCTCGAGGATCCCTACGTGCGCGCCTGGTCGACTCCGGACGAGCGGGCGAGGCTGCTCGAGCGCCCCGACATCGTCGCGGCCGTCGGCGCCAACGCGATCGCCGGCCTGCAGGCCGCGCTTGCGGCCGGCGGCGCCGATGCGCGCTCCGGTTGACGGGAGCGGCAGATGTTCGAGTCCCTGATCGACGTCGTCACCGCGTCCACCTGGGTCTACGCCCTGATCCTCGGCATCGCGGCGCTCGACGCCGTGTTCCCGCTCGTCCCGAGCGAGGCTACGGTGGTCGCCGCCGCGGCGCTCGCCGGCGCCGGAGACCTCGTCTTCGCGCTCGTGCTGGTCGCCGGGGCGGGTGGGGCCGTGATCGGCGACAACGTCGCGTACCTGATCGGCCGGGCCGGACAGGGCCCGTTCGCCGGACGGCTCCTCCGCTCGCCCACGTGGCGAGCACGAGTTGCGCGTGCCGAGCGGATGCTGCGAGACCGCTCGGCAACGATCATCGTCGCGTCGCGGTTCATCCCCGGCGGGCGCACGGCCACGATGGTCTCCGCCGGCCTCATCGGCCTGCCGTGGCGCCGCTTTGCCGCCTACGACCTCGCCGCGTGCTTCCTCTGGGCGGCCTACGCGAGCGTGATCGGTCTGGTCGGAGGCAAGGCGTTCGCGGACGAGCCTCTGCACGCGCTGCTGCTCGCGTTCGGGCTGGCGGCCGCGCTGACGCTGCTGATCGAGAGCGGGCGGCGCCTGATCCGCAGCTACCGCGCGTCCAGCGCCGGCTGAAGCCGGCGCCGTTCGCGCTTCCGCCGCCGCATCCGCTCCGGGTCGGCGACCGGAACGGCGGCCAGCAGCGCGCGGGTGTAGTCGGTCTGCGGACTCGTGTAGACGCGCTCTGCAGGCCCCTGCTCGACGATCCGGCCCTCGTGCATGACGGCGATCGTGTCGCTCATCGCGCGGACGACGGCGAGGTCGTGGGCGATGAACACGTACGTCAGCCCGAGGTCGCGCTGCAGGTCCTTGAGCAGGTTGAGGATCTGCGCCTGGATCGAGACGTCGAGGGCCGAGACCGGCTCGTCGCAGACGACGAGCCTCGGGTTGAGCCCGAGTGCCCGCGCGATTCCGATCCGCTGCCGCTGACCGCCAGAGAACTCGTGGGGATAGCGGTTGGCGTAGGAGCCGTCGAGACCCACGAGCTCGAGCAGCCGAGCGACGGACGCGCGGCGCGAACGCCGGCTCCCGAGCCCGTGCGCCTGGAGTGGCTCGGCGACGATCCGGCCGACGGTCATGCGAGGGTCGAGGGCGGCGTACGGGTCCTGGAAGACGATCTGTATCTCCCGGCGCGTGCGGCGCAGCGCCTCTCCGCGGAGGCGAGTCAGCTCCCGGCCCGCGAACCGGACCGAGCCCGAGGTGGGCCGCAGCAGCTGCAGCACCGCGTAGGCCGTGGTCGACTTACCCGAGCCGGACTCGCCCACGAGCCCGAGCGTCCGGCCCTCTTCGAGCTCGAAGCTCACGCCGTCGACGGCCTTCACGTGTCCGACGGTCCGGTCGAAGAGCACCCCGCTGCGGATCGGGAAGTGGACCTTCAGATCGGTGACGGTGAGAAGCGGCGGCTTCATGCGTGGGCGAGGTGGCGTTCGCTGGCGGGATGCGCGCTACGGACCCAGTGGCCGGGACGGAGCTCGCGGAGCGGCGGCGGTTCCAGCGCACAGCAGTCTCCGAGCTCGGCGTACGGGCACCGGGAAGCGAAGCGGCAGGCGGCCGGCGGATCGACCAGGTCGGGGGGCCGCCCGGGGATCGCGGCCAGGCGGCTCCGGCGGGCAAGGGGGTCGTCGAGGTCGGGCAGCGCCGACAGGAGCGCCTCGGTGTAGGGGTGCTCGGGCCGGTCGAACAGCTCCGGCGTCGGAGCCTGCTCGACAATCTGGCCCGCGTACATGACGGCCACGTCGTCGGCCGACTCGGCGACGACGCCCATGTTGTGCGTGATGAGCAGCATCGCCATCTCGCGCTTGCGGCGCAGGTCGTCGAGCAGGTCGAGCACCTGCGCCTGCACGGTGACGTCGAGCGCGGTGGTGGGCTCGTCGGCGATGAGCAGACGCGGCTCGCAGGCGATCGCCATCGCGATCCCGACCCGCTGGCGCATGCCGCCCGAGAAGCGGTGCGGGTAGTCGTCGAGCCGTTCGAACGCATGCGGGATGCCGACCTCGGCCAGCAGCTCGCCGGCGCGCCGGCGCGCGGCACGGCGGTCGAGCCGGAGGTGGCGCTGCAGGACCTCGACGATCTGGGTGCCGATGGTCAGCGTCGGGTTGAGCGCCGTCATCGGGTCCTGGAACACCATCCCGATCTCGCGTCCGCGCACGTCCTCGAGCTCCCGCTCGGAGAGCTCCGTCAGCTCGCGCCCGCCGAAGCGGATCGAGCCGGAGACGATCCGCGCCGGCGGCGTGGGGAGGAGCCGCATGATCGAGAGCGCGGTGACGGACTTCCCGCAGCCGGACTCGCCCACGAGACCGAGCGTGCTCCCCGCCTCGACGGCCAGGCTGACCCCGTCGACCGCGTGCACGACGCCTTCCCGGGTGAAGAAGTGGGTCTTGAGGTCGGAGATCTCGAGCAGCGCCATCGCTCACGTCTCCTTCGTGCGCGGGTCGAGAGCGTCGCGCAGTCCGTCCGCGATGAAGTTGGCGCAGAGGACGAGCGTCGCGATCGCGAGGCTCGGGATGATGATGATGTGCGGGTGGGCGCGGTAGGAGTCGCGCCCGTCCTGCGCCATCGAGCCCCACGAGGCGTCCGGTGGGTTGATCCCGAGGCCCAGGAAGGACAGGAACGCCTCGCCGAGGATCACCCCGGGCAGCTCGAGGAAGATCGTGATCACGAGCACCCCGAGCGTGTTCGGGAGCAGGTGGCGGCCGAGGATCGCGTACCAGCGCACGCCGACCGCCTTGGCCGCCCGCACGTAGTCGTTCTCCTTCAGGATGATGATCTGCCCGCGGACGACGCGCGCCGTGATGAACCAGCTGGCGATCGAGAGCGCGACGACCATCGTCCAGAAGTCGACGGTGCCGACTATCGCGAGCGCGAGGATTGCGAACGGCAGGTACGGCAGCCCGTAGAGCGCGTCGAGAAAGCGCATCAGCGCGTTGTCGAGCTTGCCCCCGACGAAGCCGGAGATCGCTCCGTAGACGACGCCGATCCCGAGGATGGCGAGCGTGGCGCCGAAGCCGATCCCGATCGAGATCCGGCCGCCGAGCGCGGCACGGGTGAAGAGGTCGCGGCCGAACTGGTCGGTACCGAACGGATGGCTCCAGCTCGGCCCCTGGTAGGCGCTCGCGAAGTCGACCTCGTTCGGGTCGTGCGGGGAGACGAGCGGCGCGACGAGGCACCAGACGACCAGCAACAGGAACACGGCGCCGGCGGCGACGGCGCCGCGGTTGCGCAGGTAGCGGCGCCAGGCGTCCTGCCAGAGGCTCGACTGCCGGATCGGCGCGCCTGCGTCGACGCCCGCCATGCGGCCCGCGATCTGGGTGGCGCTCATCCTCTCGCCTCCTGCGTGCGCGGGTCGAGGATCCCGTAGAGGATGTCGACGACGAGGTTGGCGACGATGACGATGACCGAGAGCAGCACCGTCAGCCCCATCACCACCGAGTAGTCGCGCGCCGAGACGGCCGTGACGTAGTACCGGCCGATGCCGGGGACGGCGAAGATGTTCTCGACGATGAACGAGCCGGTGATGATGTAGCCGAGCAGCGGCGCCGCGGCCGTGACCACCGGGATCAGCGAGTTGCGCAGCACGTGCACCGTGACGACGCGCCGCCAGCGCAGCCCCTTGGCCTTCGCCGTACGGACGTAGTCCTGCTGCAGCGTCTCGAGCATCGTGCCGCGGACGAGGCGCGCGAAGTACGCCATCGGGACGAGGCCGAGCGTGAACGAGGGGAGGATCTTGTGCTGCCAGGTCGTCCAGCCGCTCGTCGGCAGCAGGCCCCACTTGACCGAGACGAAGTAGATGAGCAGCGTCGCGACGAGGAAGTTCGGTAGCGCGAAGCCGACGTTCGAGAAGAGCATCGAGCCGTAGTCGAAGCGGGAGTTCGGCTTCAGCGCGGCGAGGACGCCGGCGGGGACGCCGAGCAGCACCGCCCAGCCGAACGCGAGCAGGCCGAGTTCGACCGAGCGCGGGAACTGCTCCTTCACGATGTCGTTGACCGTGCGGTCACGGAGCACGAGCGAGGGGCCGAGATCGCCCGTCGCGACCCCCTTGACGTAGTTCGCGTACTGGACGTACCAGGGCCTGTCGAGGCTGAACTTCCGCTCGAGGTTCGCCTGCACCGCCGCCGGAACCGCCCGCTCCGTCTGGCGGAACGGGTTTCCCTCGATCTGCTTCATGAGCAGGAAGGTCATGAGGATGACGAGCAGGACGACCGGGACGGTCCAGACGAGGCGACGGATGATGTAGGCGGCCATGGCTTCCCTCGTGGAGGCTGGTGGCCGCCGGGACGGGCTCAGTGGGGGGCCGCCCGCCCGGCAGCCGCGTCTCGACCTCGGTCAGGCCTCCTTGATGACGACCTTCGAGAGGTCGAACTGGTCGAGCGGGTTGATCTGGAAGGTGTCCTTGACGGATTCCCGCTCGAGGTTCGTGTACGTGTACCAGTAGATCGGCGCGATCGGCAGTGCGCCGTTCGGCCCGGTCAGCATCGCCTCGGCCTGGCGGTACAGCTCGTACCGCTGCTCGTCGTCCGGCGTGTTGCGCGCCTTCTCGATCAGCCGGTCGTACGCCGGGCTGGCGAAGTTGCTGTTGTTGTTGCCCGACTTGCTCGTCCAGAGCTCGAGGAAGTTCATCGGGTCGCCGTAGTCCGCGATCCAGCCGAGCCGGTACATGTCGACCGCGTTGTTCGGCGGCGGGCCGAGGAACTCGAGGTACTGCGCGAACTCCTGCGCCTTGATCGTCGTATCGATCCCGAGCTCCTTCCACATCGCCTGTACCGCGACCGCGATCTCCTTGTGGCCCGGCGCGTCGTTGTAGAAGAGCGTGATCTTCTGCTTCGGGTCGTCGGCCCTGGCCATGAACTGCTTGGCCTTCTCGAGGTCGGCCCGAGGCGGCAGGAAGTGCTGCTCGATCGTCTCGAAGCCCGGCATCCCCTTCGGCACCATCCCGCTGGCGGGGATCTGATCGGCCTGGGCGACGTTGTCGATGATCGACTGCCGGTCGATCGCGAACGCCATCGCCCGACGCTGGTTCACGTCCGGGATGTTCTTCAGGTTGAAGCCGTAGTAGTAGGTGCCGAGAGCCGGATACTTCTCGTACTCCGGCAGCTGCTTCAACCGCGGCATGTCCGCGGGCGGCAGGCCGCCGCCGTCCAGGGCGTCGACCTCACCGGCCTCGAAGGCCTGCACGCGCGTGGTGCCGTCGACGATGATCCGGCCCTCGACCCGGTCGAGCGCGACCTTGCCGGCGTTGCGCCAGTCGGCGTTCTTGACGAGCGTGATCGACGCGTCGTGCTTCCAGCCGGCCAGCTCGAACGGGCCGTTCGTGACGATGTTCTGCGGCTCCGTCCACTTCGCCCCGTACTGCTCGACGGTCGGCTGGTGGACGGCCAGGAACGAGTGGTGGGCGGCCTGCTGCACGAACCACGGCTGTGCCGAGGTCAGCGTCACGCGCAGGGTGCGGTCGTCGACCGCCTTCACGCCCACCTTGTCCCGCAGCGCCGCCGCCTGCGCGGGCTTCGCGTTGTTGTACGCCTCCGCGCCGACGATGCCGTACAGCTGGTAGGCGTAGTCAGCGGCGAGCTTCGGGTCGAGCGTCCGCTTCCAGGAGTACTCGAAGTCGCGTGCCGTCACGGGATCGCCGTTGGTCCAGCGGCCGTCGTCACGCAGATGGAACGTCACGACCTTGCCGTCGACGTCCCAGCTCTCGGCCAGCGCGGGCACGGGCTGCAGGTCAGGGCCGAGCCGCACGAGCGGATCCATGATGTTCAGCAGCACGTTCGAGGAAGTCGTGTCCGTCGCCAGGCCCGGATCGAGCGAGGGAGGCTCGGCGCCCCACGCCATCCTCAGGACCTGGTTCTTCGCCGGTCCGGCGTCCCCGGCCGCGCCTTTCGTGTCGCCGCCGCCGCCGCAGCCCGCGGCGACCACGGCCACCGCGACCACGAGAGCGGCTGCGAGTAGCACTCGAACGCGCAGACGCATGGTTGTTGCTCCTTTCGCGAAGGGAGAAGTCAGTGCGGCCATCGTCGCGACGCGACCAACGCACCGCGATGGAGGCGAGGCGCCATTTCGGGCGCCCCCGGCACCCATCTCGCGGCGCCGCTAGAAGACGGCGACCGGCGTGCCGATCGCCATGAACGCGTACGCGAACGGAGCCTCTGGGAGCGGCAGGCGCACACAGCCATGTGACGCGGGACGGGCCGGGACGTCGCGATAGCCGTGGAACGCGATCCCGCCGTTGAAGTAGCTCGCGTGAGGAAGCCAGACCTGGTAGGGCACCGACCAGGAGTTGAGCTCCTTGCGGAAGACCGAGAAGCTCCCGGCCGGAGTCGCGTACCTCCCCGCGCCGCTCGAGGAGTGGAGGGCGCGCACCACCTTGCCGTGCTCGACGAGAAGGGTCACTCCCTTCGCGCGGTAGACCTCGACGTGGCGCCCGCCGGCGCCGGCGCGCGCCGCCTTAGGCCTGGCGGCCCGCTCGAGGGCCGCGAGCGTCTGCGGTCCGACGACCGCGTCGCGGCTGAGGCCCTCCCAGGCCTGGAAGGCCAGCACCGCCTGCGAGGTGCGCGCGTCCCAGCGGCCGGTCACGGCCTTCGCCGGGAGGTAGCCGAGCGAGCCGAGCCGCTTCTGGACACCGCGCGCGTCGGCCGGCGCAGGCCCCTTCGGTACGAGGCGCGGCTGCGCGGGGAGCTTGACCGGCCTGGTCAGGTCATGCCTGGCGAGCGGCCCCTTCAGCGCCAACCGCGTGCCGGTGAAGACGGCCCGGTCGGCGCCGTTGACACGGATCAGCACCCGCTCGACCGCCGGGAGCGCGGTGAGCGTGTAGACGATCTGCGCCGCGCGGGCGGGGCGCAGCGACACGTCGAAGGCGCTCGCCGGTCTCGGCGCGCGGCTCAGCTCGACCATGGCGGTGCCCCTGCCGACGGCGACGGCCACGAGCCTCGTCCGGGCCGGAAGTGTCGTCTCGATTCCGGCGGCGCGCTCGGCGCGGGTCGGCCCTGCGAGCAACGCGCGAACCGCGGCAGCGGCGGCGGGCTCGCCGGGACGGACGGCGCGCGACCTGGCCGTGAACCGCTCGCCCTTGACGAAGAACACCTTGACGGACGCGGCCCGGGGAACCTCTGCCACGCCGGTATCGGACAGGCCGATCGTGGCGCCGGCGAGTCCGGCGACCGCGGCGACGGCGAGGAGCGCTATCAGTTTCAGTGGGCGCACGAGGCGAACGTAGCCCCGACGCCGAGCCGCGTCGCTCCGGCGGACACCCCATCTCGGCCATTCCGCGGCCCGACGCAAGCGCGTCCTCGCATGCGGCTCCGTCCCTCGCAGATTGGGGTCGCGGACGGATGGTGCCGGCGCGGTCGCGCGGCGACGCTGAGGGCGTGAACTCGGCGAAAGGAGACCCCGTGATCGACTCGATTCTGTGTGGCGTCGACGGCTCGCCGGGCGCCCGCGCCGCGCTGCGCGTCGCCGCCCGGCTCGCTCGTCGGCTCGAGGCGCGCCTCGTTGTCGCGCACGTCGTGCAACCGCAACCGGCGGCACGGGGCCTCGGCCCGACGGTCGGCCAGCTCGCGGCGCTCCCGCTCGATGCCCTGTCCGCCGCCGGGCGAGGCCTCGTCGATCGGATCGTCGACGAGGAGCAGGTCGGCGACGCCGAGCGACGCGTGGTGTTCGGATTCGCCGCGGACCGCCTTGCGGACCTTGCCGACGATGAGGGAGCGCAGTTGATCGTCGTCGGCTCGCGCGGCCGCCGGGGCTTCAAGGCCGCCTGGCTCGGGAGCGTCTCCGCAGACCTCATCGGCGTCGCGGGCTGTCCGGTGCTGGTCGTCCCTCCGGCCGTCGCAGCGGCGAGCGGGGACGTCGGTCGACTCCCGATCGGTGCGAACGCCTAGGTGGACCCAAACGTCTTCATCACGATCGCGTTCGCAAGCATCGTGCTTCTCGTCGCGCTTCTGTTCGTCGCCTTCGTCGTGCCGCAGGTGCGTCGCGAGGGCGCCCGTGTGGAACGCCTCGAGCGCAGCCGGCGGCCGTGGGGAGCTCCGGACCCGCCCTTCGCGCGAGCGAAGATGGGGCCGCCAACCCATTGGCGCGGGCCTCGCTCCCCGGCAGCCTCCCTGGCGAGCCGCAAGAAGGAGCCTGCCGATGGAAGGAATCGCCGCCCTGCGTCACATGGGCGTACTTGAGTACGAGCCGCGCGTCCGGCTCCTGATCGCAGACGACGATCGGGCCGCGCGCTCGCTGCTCGTCTCGTGCGCGTGTGACGTCGCCGGCGAGATCGCGGTGCTCGAAGCCGCGGACGGCGCCGAGGCGATTCAGCTCGGACTGCAAGAGAGCCCCGAGATCGCCCTCCTCGACGTCAACATGCCTCGCCTCGGCGGCATCGAAGCTGCGATCACGCTGCGCGAGCTGAAGCCGCGGATGCGGGTCGCGCTCCAGACCGGAGACGCGCGGACCCATCGGGGTCGAGCGCACGAGCATCGCCTGCCTCTGTTCGGCAAGCTGGAGCTCGACCGCACGCTGGCCTGGCTCGCGGCCCAGGTGGCGTGGTTCGCCGAGCTGCCGGACCGGGAGCCGCCGAGGAAGCGCAGCTACGTCTGTGGAGCGTGCGGCTACGGCGCCTTGCGAGAGACGGCGCCCGACCGCTGTCCGATGTGCCAGGCCGAGCACGCCTGGATCGAGGCGGCCCGGCGGGCCACGCGCATGTCGTCGACCCGCTGAGCCTCGATCGGCGGTCGTGAACCGACCGCTCGAGGGCGAGGTCATTCCGTCCCCGTGGTCCCGCTGCCCTCAAGATTCAGAGGGATGAGGAGACAGCGCTCTTGAACATCGGCCTGGCGATGCTCGCGGTCGGCGGGGTGCTCGCGGCGAGCGTCGCCGTCGCGCTGGGCGCGGCGAAGTCGGGCCTACCGGCGCTGGTCGCCTTCCTCGTCCTCGGGATGCTGCTCGGCTCGGACGGGCCGGGTGGGATCGCATTCGACAACGCCGAGCTCGCCCGCGAGGTCGGTGTCGTCGCGCTGGCGGCGATTCTGTACGAGGGCGGGCTCTCCACCTCGTGGCGGCGGCTGCGCGAGGTCACGGCGCCCGCGCTCCTCCTCTCGACAGTCGGAGTCGTCGTGACCGCGGCGATCACGGGAGTGACCGCGTACGGCCTATTCGATCTGTCGCTGACGAAATCCCTACTGCTCGGCGCGATCGTCTCCGCCACCGATGCGGCCGCGGTGTTCGCGACGCTGCGGGGCACGGGCCTGCGCCGCCGCCTCGCGCGCACGCTGGAGGCCGAGTCGGGCGCGAACGATCCGGTGGCGATCGCTCTGACTCTGGGCCTGATCGCCTGGATCGGCCGGCCTCACTACGGCGCAGGCGATCTGTCGCTGTTGCTCCTCCGCCAGCTCGGGCTGGGATTGGTGATCGGCGTCGCGCTCGGCCTGGCCGCGATGTGGATCTTCGCGCGGATCCCGGCCTCGATCGAGGCCTTCGCGCCGGTCGCCTCGGTGGCGGCTGCGGCGGTCGGTTACGGCGCCGCCGACGCGGCGCACGGCAGCGGCTTCCTCGCCGTCTACCTCGTCGGCCTGGCCGTCGGCTCGACGCCGTCGCGCTATCGCAGCCAGCTCGTAGCGTTCCACGTCGGTCTGGCGTACGTCGCGCAGGTCGCGCTCTTCATCGTCCTCGGCCTGCTCGTCTTTCCCTCGCAGCTTCCGGGAGTGGCGCTGGCCGGCCTGGCGCTGGCCGCGGTGCTGATCTTCGTCGCCCGGCCGGTGGCCGTGTGGGTCTCGACGTGGGGGCTGTCGCAGTTCACCCAGCGTGAGCGGCTGCTGCTCGGCTGGGCCGGCCTGCGCGGCGCGGTGCCGATCGTGCTCGCGACGTTCGTCCTCTCGTCGCACGTCGCCGGCGCGAACACGATCTTCAACGCCGTCTTCTTCGTCGTCCTCGTCTCGGCCGTGCTCCAGGGAACGAGCCTCGACTGGGTCGCGAAGAAGCTCGGCTTGCTCGTGTCCTTCGCCGGTGCCGCGGCACCGCTCGAGGTCACCCGGCACGGGCGCTCGCTGAACCTCGTCGAGTTCCCCGTTGCCGCCGATCACGCGATCGCCGGCTCGGCCGTGCGCGAGCTCGGCCTCCCACGGGAGGCTCTCATCGCCGTCCTCGTCCGCGGCGAGGAGGCGATCCCGCCGCGCGGCGCCACGACGGTCCAGCCCGGCGACGTGCTCTTCATCCTCAGTCCGGACGGCAAGGAGCCGGAGCTCGAGGACGTCTTCAGCCGCTGGCGCCGGCGGATCTAGCGGCCGAGCCGCCGGCGGGTTGCATGTCGTCAGGACGGCCGGCGCAGCGGCGCAGGGAGGTCGGCAAGAGGGCGCACGGCCGCTCTCCTGCCCGGTTTGGGCCATCCCGATTCAGCCGCTGACGCCGGGCGAGCCGTGCGCGAGAAGCGCGATCCGGACGACGACTCCGAGAATCAAGGCGACGAGCCAGAGGAATGCGACGCCGTCCCTCGACCAGTCGAGCACCGGCCCGTCCGGGCCGGGCTGCATGAAGCCGGTGCCGGGTCGTGCGGACATCCCCATCAGCGCGGGCACGGATCCCCGCGGAGGCGGCGGCGACATGACACCGCGATAGCCGGCTGCCGCCGCGGCGCCGGAGTGGGGAGGCGGGGTCATCTCGCTCTTGATCGTCCGCCCGCCGCGTCCGCCGGGATCCCTCCTTCGGGCCCAGTGAGCGTACGGTTCGCTCATGTCGACGAGCCTCGACGCCGCGACCCTGGTCGAGCTGGGCCGGGAGGCCGGCGACGTCGAAGGCGGCTTCGCAGCCTGGCGCGCCGCGGGCCTGCCCGTGGCCGCCCCGCAGGCGTGGCGGGGCGTCCCAGGGATGGGGCCGCCCGACCAGCCGCGGGGTCCCTCGAGGCAGGGCAGGACATTCGACGAGACGAGCGCTCGGTCCGCGCCGCGCGTCGGCTCGGAGCGCGCCCGGAGCTCCCGGACGAACGTGGCGAGGCGCGCGGCCAGCGAATCCGCTTGATCAGCGGCGGTCTCGCGATGACCGGATAGGCGTCAAGCGGTTCACACGAGGCCCGGAGTGGCTTATTCTCCGCCGAGCCGAGCCAATCAGGCAACTAGAAGGGGGAGACGAATGAATGGAGTGAGGTTCGCCTTGCTTGCGGCAGTCTCCGCGTTCGTGCTCGCAGTGAGCGCGTCCGCCGGCGCCGCCGGCACGAGCAAGGGCTCAGCAAGTGTCACCTCGGGGGTCGCCGGTCAGGGCACTGCCGCCTGTCTCGCGCACCTTCCGGGTGGCCAGAACGAGGACTTCTACGAGTACTACAAGGCGGGCTGCACGGGTCACGACGAGCCGGAGCTCGACCCGGTCTCGTCTGCGCCGCGCTCCGCGGAGAACATCACGTGGCGGGTCCAGCTGCCGGCGGACGGCACGAAGCCGGTGTCGAGCGTCGGGCCGACGTTCTGGTTCGGCGGCACGGTCAAGGACACGAACCCGCACAAGATCGGTGGGGAGGGCTTCCTCGAGCTGCAGCTCTATCCCGACTCATTCACCAAGAAGTGCTACTCCAGCGGCGGCTTCAACCTCGTGCACATGCCCGACGTCTACACCGCGTGCTCGCCGGTCTGGACGATCGCAAGGCAGGGAAAGCAGATCGCGGAGCCGGCGGCGTTCAACGGCATGATCACGGACCGCTCGGGCAAGGCTCCGTTCGTCATGCACGCCCTCGACGTCATCGACGTCCACATCTGGGCGCCGAGCCCGAGCTCGGCCTATCAGGAGCAGATCAGAGACGAGACGACCGGAACGAGGTCGAGTGTGCTCGTCCTCATCAGCCCGAAGGACGGGCCGTTGACTCCGGCGTTCTCGACGAACGAGATCGGAAACGCGCTCGACTGGGGCGGCGTCTGGGACACGCCGATGGCCTTCGTCTGGGAGATCGGCCACGCGGACCTCTACGGGCCGACGCCCGACCAGTTCTGCATTCCCGGCCAGACGAACTGCGACTCGTTCAACAACGACAGCTGGGCCGGCTTCACGCCGATCCGGATCTTCGGCGCCACGTTCGGCGACGGGTCGACCCAGGAGAGCTGGGCCGCGGTCTCCGACACCGGCGGGATCGCCGAGATCCTCGGCAACTCGTTCGTCGGTCCGAGCGACTGCCCGAACGGGTTCGGCGGTCCCTTCTGCATCTACCCGTACTTCTCCCTCGACAACGGCGGCGCCATCAACTTCGGCGTCCACTACCCCGACACCGTCAACGATTTCGGCGGTGCGACCCAGTTCAACCAGGACGCGTCTTCCTGCCCGGATGACGGCGTCTTCACCGGCGGGACGTACTGCACCACGCCCCTCCAGTAGCGGAAGCGCGAGTGAGGCGGGCACCCACGGGTGCCCGCCTCCACGCCCGAGGGAGGCCCAGAGATGAGCGAGACCAAGCGCACGACCAGCGAGGAAGCGCGCCGGGTGGGCGACGAGATCGGCGTCGACTGGAGCCGCTTCGACCTCGAGCAGTTCCGCCAGGGGATGGACGTCGAGTTCGAGCACGGATCGCACGATCCGCAGACGGACGTCACGGGAGACGACCCGATCGTGACGGGCAAGATCGCGCTCGCCCACATGAAGGAGTTTCCGGACTACTACGAGCGCCTCGAGCGGATGGAAGCCGAAGCCGAGCGGTACTGGGACGCGAAGAAGACCTGACCCTCCGTTGACCGGCGGCGGGCGCCGGTGAGAGGATCGAGGGCATCTCCGAGGAGCCGTCACCGGGCAGGACGCGCCGCCCGCTGCTCGCCGCGGCGGCGCTGCTGGGAGGGGCCGTCGTCGGCCTCACCTGGCTCTTCCTCGGCATCGGGTCCAGCTCGAACGCCTCGAGTCAACTGTCCGCGTTCGGACAGGTGCACGGCATGGCCCCACCCAACTACGCCTATCTCGACAATGGCCAGGTCGCCCTCTTCCTCGGTCAGCTGGAGGGCGGACTCGCAACGAGTGAGCAGCTGACCCAGCAGCTCACTCAGGGGCGCACTGCCGGCTTGACCGCGGGGCCCCTGTCGCTCGGCGGATCGACCGGCAGCCAGTCGACGGCGGAGCGCGTGGTGACCCCGACTGCCACCGCGCGCTTCTACCAGCTCCTCGACCTCCTCGATCGCGGCGGCTTCCTGCACACGATCAACGCCGCGCTGCCGCCGGCGAGACTGGTGCGCGCCTTCGCTCGCGTTCGCGAGGGATCGTTCGTCAAGCTCCAGAACTGCACGCTGCAGGTTCCCGACTTCGTCCGGCTCGAGCAGCTCTCGCGCACGTCCAGAGGAGCCGTCAAGGCGACCGACCTCTTCCTCGCCGCGACGAACGGGGGCGATTCGTCGACGTCCCGATACGACGCGCTCTACTACGCAAAGAAGATGGCAACTGGGAGCACCTCCTTGGTGGGCCCGCCCAGTGTCGCCTGGCCCGTGGGGACGGAGCAGAAGCTGGCCAAGGCGGAGCGGGCCCTCGACAGGGTCGGGCCGAATCCGCTCGTCCCACTCTCGACCTGTGACGGCAAGACCGACACCCGTCCCCGTGGAGTCGACTTCCTCTTTCCGATCCATCTCGCCGACCTCTCCGCCGAGCAAAGCCTGCTCGCCGGACCGGTCACCGTCGTGGGAATGCTCGTGCGCTCGGTTCGCCAGACGGACGAGGACTATGTGGACCAGTCGTCCTTCACGACGTTCGCCGCGCCGGTACAGCAGATCGACTTCCTGGCCGGCGGCGGGATGTACGAGGAACTGGTTGCGGACGCGGTCGTCCTGAATCCGGGCGCCGTGATCCTGCCGATGGCGATCTACAAGTAGTCCGGACGCAGTCCGACCCCCGCTGTTCAATGCGTTCATGTCTGCAGCCGTGGGGCTCGACACCGGCATTCCGGCCGCGATCGTCCTCGTCGCGCTCACGGCCCTCGCCGAGCAGCTCAACGTCGTCGTAGGGCGCCGGACGCGCGTCTCCCTCGCGGGCCCGTTCCTCGTGGCCGCGGCGCTCGTCGGCGGGCCGCTGCTCGGCGCCTGCGCCGGCGCGTCGGTCGAGGCGTTGCCGACGGGCGACGTCTGGCGAAAGCGCGTCTCGTGCGCGGCCGCCGGCGCGCTGCAGGGACTGGTCGTGGGCGTGGTCGGACAGCAGTTCGTGCACCGCGGCGTGTCCGCTGCCGCCGCGCTCGCAACCGTCGGGATCCTGACCGGTTTCGCGCTGAACGCCAGGATCGTGCTGCGCGCCCTCGGCCGCCGCGTCAGGCTCCGCAACGAGCTACGCGCCGCCTGGCGCGCGCTCGTCGTCGGCTGGTTCGTGCCGGCCCCGCTGCTCGTCGCCTTCCTCTACCTGTTCGGGACGACACCGGCTCTCGCGCTGACGCTCGCCGCCGGATCACTGCTGGCCGCCGCCTTCGGGAACCGCCTCCGCCGCCGCCTCGAGCGGACCATCGCCGCGGAGCGCTCGCGCGCGCGCGTCGACGCGCTGACGGCTGCGCCCAATCGCTACGCGCTCGCCGAGGCGCTGGCCGCCGAGCAGGCCCGGGTCAGGCGCGGCGGGCGCACCGCGGCGCTGTGCTTCCTCGACCTCGACCGCTTCAAGACGGTCAACGACACGTACGGCTACGCGGCCGGCGACCGGTTGCTCGTCGACGTGCACGAGCGCCTACGCGGCGAGCTGCGCGCGAGCGATCTCGTCTTCCGCTGGGGCGGGGAGGAGTTCGTCGTGCTCGCGCCGCACGTCGAGAGGGCCGAGCTCGCCGACTTCGCCGAGCGGCTCCGCCTCCTCCTCGCGACGCGTCCGTTCGCCATCGACGGGCGTCCGCGCACGATCACGGGGTCGGTCGGCGCCGTCCTCCTCGACGGCGGACGTCCGGCGGACGACGCCCTCGAAGCGGCGAGCCGGCTCGTGCGCAAGGCCAAGGTGACGCGCAACACCGCCGTCGTCGATGCCACGCGGGAGAGCTGGAGTAAAGCCCGGCTCTCGCGGGCAGCAGGCGCGTAGAGAAGCGCGCTAGCGTTCTCGGCCTGCGGCCATGAACGCGGAAGGGAGGCACTCTTGAAACGGATTCGGCTTCCGATCAACCGCCTTGCGGCGACCACGGCCGGCGTCCTGATCCTTGCCTTGCTCTCGGTGACCGCGGCGTCCGCGAAGAAGCCCGGACACCACGGACCGAACGTCGCATGCGGTCAGGCGGCGCTCGTGGCGGCGCTCGACGCGGCCAACACGTCCGGGGGCGGCACGCTCGACCTGGCTCGTCATTGCGACTACCAGCTGACGTCGAGCCCCGACAGCAGCGAGAACGGGCTGCCCGTGATCACGACTCCGATCGCCATCAACGGCAACCACGCGACGATCGACGGGACGGGCTCGTTCCGGGTCTTCGAGGTCGACGGCCCGGGCGGGAGCCTGTCGGCGCGCCAGCTGACGATCACGGGCGGGTCGGCCGTGGACTTCGGCGGCGGGATCGCGAACCTCGGCGGCACGGTGAGCCTCGACCACGTCCAGGTGACGGGCAACAGCGCGGGCGTGGCGGGTGGCGGAATCGCCAGCGCGACCTTCGATCCGTCCAGCGTGGCGAAGCTCACGTTGCGTCACAGCTCCGTCAGCAACAACCGGCAGACCCAGCCTCCGTCGCAGGATCAGAGCGGCGGTCTCGGCGGCGGCGGGATCGCGAACGTCGACGGCACTGCGACGCTCGACCATGTCCGGGTGAACGGCAACAGCGCGCAGGGGGGCGTCGGCGGCGGCATCGCCAGCGGCGACTACCTCGGCTCGGGCCTCGCGACCGTGCTCATGCTCGACCACAGCCAGGTCGACCGCAACATCGCGCCGAACGCCGGAGGCGGTGGGATCCAGAACCTGCTAGGCACGGCGACGCTGAACCACAGCGAGGTCGACGGCAACACGTCGCTGAACGGCGGCGGCATCTCCAGCGGGAACCAGGGCAGCTCGACGGCGACGGCCGAGCTGCGGCTGAGCCACAGCAGGGTCGACGGCAACACCGCCACCGCGGGACCCGGCGGGGAAGGGCCTCCCGTCGCCGCGGGCGGCATCGCCAACGGCAGCGACGCCGTGCTCAGCCACAGCCGCGTCGACCGCAACAAGGCTCCGAACGGAGCCGGCGCCGGGATCGTGAACCACGGGGCGATGACGCTCGTGCACTCCGAGGTGAACCGCAACACCGCCGCGGCGAGCGGCGTCGCCGGCTCCGGCGGCGGGATCCTCAACGCGCAGGGTCCGCCCGGCACGACCCCGGCCGTGCTGACCATCGACCGCAGCCGGGTGAACGGCAACCGCGCCGGTGGGTACGGCGGCGGCATCGCCAACGGCATACCGCTCCCGCCCGGCGGCCCGCCGCTCTTCGGCGGGGACGTCACCCTGAAGCACAGCCAGGTCAAGCACAACAACGCCGCCCACGGCGGAGGGATCTTCAACAACAACGGCTCGGTGACGCTCTCGCGGTCCCACGTCACCGGCAACCACGTCGACAACTGCGAGCCGACGAACACGATCGCCGGCTGCACGAGCTAGTCGCTCGGACGAACTCGTGGTGTGAGCAAGGCCCGGCGCACGCCGCCGGGCCTGCTCTCGCTTCAGGCCGCATTTTCCACGGCTCGACTGAATCGTCAGTCAATACCTCACGGCAATATTGACCGAGAAGTCGAGCCGCAATCGAGGATTCGCGGGGGCATCCTGTGGTAGAAATCCGCGCCTGCCTTTCTCGGCACCCAGGCCTCCGAGGGGCGAGTGGGAGGGGCCGCGGCTGCGGCGGCGGCCCCTCCCGCTCGGGGGACGGGTGGAAGCCGGAGTGCGGGGCGCGAAGATCGCTGGCACCATGGCCCGCGCATGAGGAGCATCGCCACAGTCCTCGTCACGGCCGTCCTCTCCGTCACGGCCGCGACGACCCAGCACACCTCGCAGCGCACCGGCGTCGCGCGCCTCACCCCCGCGCAGCGCCACGCGATCAAGGCGGCGGGCGAATGGCACCACGGCTGCCCCGTCTGGATGTCGCAATTGCGCGTCCTCAGCTTCCGCTACTACGGCTTCGACCGGGCGACGCACATCGGCCAGATCGTCGTCAACCAGGAGGTCGCGCACCCCCTCGCCGAGGTCTTCGGGAAGCTCTACCGGATGCGATTCCCGGTCCGCGATGCCGCGTTCGCGTCGACGTACGGGCCGCATCCGGACCGGAGCGGCGACGTGACCGCCTCCATGGAGTGCCGGGACGCCGCCGCGTCGCCGTGCACCGGCAACGCCGTCACCCATCACTGGTCGATGCACGCGTACGGGGAAGCCGTCGACCTCGATCCGCGCGAGAACCCGTACGTCGGGTGTGGGATGACGCGTGACAAGACCGCCCTCTCGTACATGCAGCGGTCGCGGCACCGGCCGGGGATGGTGACGCCCGCCGTGCGGCGCGCCTTCGCCTCGATCGGTTGGGGCTGGGGAGGCTCCTGGGTCGGCTCGACGAAGGACTACATGCACTTCTCCGCCAACGGTCACTAGCAGGAGGGATCGGTGAGGAAGCTTCTGGTCGCGGCGGCGGTGGTCGCCCTCGTCGTCGTTCCCACGGCGTCTGCGAGCGGCGCGCAGCGCGTGAAGCTCGCCCTCGTGCCGCTGCCGCGGCCGGTCATCGGCTCCGCGGCGCAGGGGTTCTCGCTCGCGCCCAGCTCCGGCGTCGTCTCGAACGCAGCCGCCGCGTCCAGCACGCGGGACGGCACGGCGGCGAAGTTCAGGAAGCTCGGCCGCCTGAGCGGATACGTCGTCGAGTACGGCGACGCGTTCACCGGCGCGCCGGGGATCACGGACGTGCACACCGGCATCGAGCAGTACAAGACGGCGCGCGACGCCAGGCGGGGGCTCGCCTTCTGGCAGAAGGAGGACTCGAAGCTCGGCGCGGTCAGCCAGCCGGGCTACGCCGTCACGAACGTCCTCGTGCACGTGCCCGCCGTCGGTAAGAAGCGCTTCGCCCACCTGACGAGCTACAGCGCTTCGAACATCGCTCCGGTCTCGGGTCTCGACGAGCAGGTGCTCGAGGGGCGGTACATCCTCGACGTCATCGTGACTGCCGGCACTCCTGCCGCCGCGAGGAAGCTCGCGAAGAAGCTCGACGCGCGGCTCCGGCTCGCGCTCGAGGGCCGTCTGCGCGGGAAGCCCGTGAAGCTGCCGGCGAAGGCGAAGCCCGGCCCACCGCCCGGCGGGCCCGATCTCTCGCTGCTGGCGCTCGAGGCCTCCGACCTCACCGGCCAGGTGACCGTGGACAAGGGATACCTCTTCGATCCTGCGGCGATCTCGGACTACAGCGTCTTCATGCTGCCGGCGGGGCAGTTCGACGTGCTGGACCAGGAGATCGAGTGGTATCGGTCGGCGAACGAGGGCGAGCTTCTTCGCCGACTTCGAGAACGCGGCCTGGCGGGGGCAGCCGCACACGACGGCGCTCGACCTGAGCAGCCTCGGCGACGGCGCGCAGGGAAGCGTGACCGCAGGCTCGAGTTACAGCTCGGGCCTCGTGGTCCTCTCGACCGGCCGGCTGGCGGAGTTCATCTTCCTGAGCGACCAGGGCGCGATGGCCACCGGCGAAGTGACGAGTGTCGCGCAGGCGGCTGCGAGCAGGATCGACGCCCTGCCCGGCTCTTAGGCCTCTCGCGGGGTCGACAGTCGTCCCAAACCGTGCATTACTTCGTGGTGTGAGCCGGAGGATCCTCCTTGCCGCGATCGCGGGCGCGATCCTCTGTGCCTCGTACGCGTCGGCTGCCTCCGCCAGGCACGCGCCGAAGCTGCGTCTCGCGCTCGTGCCGCTGCAGACGGCGCAGCTCGGGCCGAGCGGAGCGTCCCTGCCGATCGAGTTCGACTCCGGACCGGTGGCGAACCGCGACGCGCCACCGCAGCTCGAGAAGCTCGGTCGCCTCGGCGGCTACCTCGTCGACTACGGGGACCCCTACATCGGCGGCGCCGCCGTCACGTCGCTCGAGACGCAGGTAGAGCGCTTCCGCACTCACGCCGGGGCGAAGAAGGCGCTGGCCTTCTGGAAGCAGAACGACAGGCGCACGGCGGCGCTCTACCACGAGATCGGCATCGTGGTCAGCGCCCGCTTCTTCGAAGTGCCCTCCGTCGGCAGCGCCCGCTACGCCTACCTGAACTCGCTTCAGATCCCGAATGCGGACCCGCTCTTCACGGTGGACGAGGTGGCGAGCAGCGGGAGCTACGTCCTCCATGCCTCGGTGGCGGCGGGAACTCAGGTGGCGGCCGAGCACCTGGCTCCGGTGTTGATGGCCAGGCTCGAGCACCGGCTGCGTCAGATGCTCGCCGGCCGGCTGCATGGCATGCCCGTGAGGCTGCCTCCGCTTCCCGAGCCGGGCCCGCCGCTGGGCGGCCCCGATCTCTCGACGTTCGCGATCGGCCCCGGCGACTTCACCGGCCAGGCGACGGTCATCGACCAGGGCTACGCCGTCGATCCCACCGCGCTCTCGAGCTACGGGATCGACCTGCAGCCCGCCGGGCCGTTCGACGAGGTGCAGCAGGGGGTCACCTGGTACGGCAATGCGAACGAGACGACGTGGCAGGGGACGGTTCTCGGGGACATCCTCGCCTTCGCGGGCACCGGTCCCGGCGCCACGGTCGTCGACCTCACAGCCGTCGGCGACAACGCGCACGGCGTGATCCTCACGGCAAGGGACACGCCCATGGTCGCCCTCGTCGTCCTGTGGCAGGTCAGGCGCTCGACCTCGCCACCGTGCAGAGCTCGACGGCGATCCAGCCGTCGGACATCCAGGCGCTCGTCCAGGCGATGGCGAACCATCTGAATGCCGGCCTTGCGGCCGCGCCCGGCTACGCGCCGACGACCTGGACGAGCCAGCGCCGGTCGCGCTCGCGGTCCAGCTCGATGAAGAGCACGCGCTGCCAGGTCCCGAGCTGGAGCTCGCCGTCGCGCACCGGCACGGACTCTCCGGCGGTGCCGAGCAGCATGGCCATGCAGTGGGAATGGCCGTTGCCCTGGTCCATGTCCTCGGGGCAGATGTTCTCGGTGCGCCGGTCCCAGTCGTCGTGCGCGTAGTACGAGTCGTGCGGGACGAGCCGCTTCAGCAGCTGGCAGAAGTCCTCGAGGAAGCCGGTCTCCATCTCGTTGACGCGCACGCAGCACGTCGTGTGCGGTGAATAGATGCACGCGATCCCGTCGGCGACACCGCTCTCCCGGACGGCGTTCTGCACGTCCTCGGTGATGTCCGTGACGGTGAGGCCACCGGCGGTGCGCAGGCGCGTCTCGTGCTGGAACACCTTCATCGTGGCGGCCATTCTGCGGGAATCGTTACCCGACTCGACGGTTGAACCACCACTCCCTCAGTGGATCCTGCAGGAGGCTACTCTCCGCCCGTGCGTGCGGTTCTTCTCCTCGCCGTCGCCGGGGTCGCCGTCGTGACCGCGTGTGGCGCCAGCTCGGCGACACGCCCGTTGCCCATCCAGCTCGGCTTCGAGGGCGGAAACCTCGCGGGGTATACCGTCTCGATCAAGGCGAGCGGCAAGGTGACGATTGTGCGGGGTACGAGGGCCGTTCGCCGCAGGGTCGCGGTGCGGCGGGTGCGGCGCCTCGGGCGCGAGATCCAGCGGGCGCATCTCGCCAGGGTCCGCCTCTGCGCGGGAGCCCTCCCGGATTTCGCCACGCAGTACATCCGCCTCGGCACCCGCATGTTCCGGTTGCACGGAACCTGCGAGCCTCGCTTCGAGCGAGTTTGGAACGACCTCCTGCGGGCGGTCGGCGGCCTTCCGGCCCACTAGCCGCGGCTACTTCGGCTTCGCGAGCGAGTCTCGTTTCGAGCCGAGGTGCGGGGCGCCGCCGATCAGGTCGTAGACGCGCTCCCGACGGTGAGTCCACCGCGCCTCGCGGGACTCGAGGCGCGCCTGGCTCCTCCGCATCCTCCGGCCCTCGGCCGGATAGAACCGGCGCGCCCAGATCGAGCTCGGCTTGGCGAGCCGCAGAGCCGCGACGACGGCGAGCGGCGGGAAGACGATCCCGAGCAGGCCCAGCTTCAGCTTTCCCTTCAGCAGCGTCACGACGACGAAGCACGCGAGCACCGCGATCAGGCCGTCTCCCAGCGCTCTCGCCAGCCGCTCGTTGGCGGGGTCGGTGGGGAGGGGGAACGTCACCATGACCGCGAGGCCGAGGAAGGCGACGGCCGCCATGCAGGCGTCGATCGACAGCCGTCCTTCCGTCGTCCAGTAGACGTCGTCGAGGTGGAGGAGCATCGCGAACTCGTCGAGCACGAGCGCGGCGCCGGCGCCGAAGACGATGGCAAGGACGGCGAGCCAGAGCTCGCGCGGCCCGAGTCCGACCGCGAGGCCGCCGGCGACGAGGCTCAACACGACGCCGTGCACGAGATGGTGGACGTGTACCCCGCCGACGTGGGTGCTCGGCCAGCCTCGGATTCGCGCCATCCGCGTGTAGAAGCGGGTCCCTGCGAGCGTGAGGATGAATGCGAGCAGGATCAGGAACAGCGGCTCCCGGCCTCCGTGGTAGATGTACGTGCCGTACCCGGGGATGAAGCGGAAGAGGTTCATCCAGTCCCGCCGAGCATCCCAGGCCGACCGGATTGCTGCGGCTCGCGGCGGACATACCTTTGTAGACTCGAGCGTCCTCCTGCGGCGCCAATCGGTTCGACTGGAGGTGAGTGATGAGCGACCTGATCGCTGTCGCGTATCCCGACAAGCAGACCGCCGAGACGGTCCGTTCCCGGCTCATGGAGCTGGTGTCCGAGCACGTGATCGAGCTCGAGGACGCGGTGGTGGTCGACCGAGACGAGGGCGGGAACGTCAAGCTGCATCAGCTCTACAATCCCGCGGCCTCCGGCGCTGCTGGCGGCGCGCTGTGGGGCGGCCTGATCGGACTGCTGTTCCTCGCGCCGCTGCTCGGCGCCCTGGTCGGCGCGGCCGCGGGCGGGGTCGCGGGGTCGTTCACGGACGTCGGCATCAGCGATCCGTTCATGAAGGAGCTCGGCCAGAAGCTCACGCCGGGCGGCGCCGCCCTGATCGTGCTGGTGCGCAAGGTCACCGCCGACAAGGTCCTGCCGGAGATCGCCGGGTACGGCGGCGACGTGATCCAGACCTCGCTCGACGACGAGTCGGAAGAGCGCCTGCGCGAGGTGCTCGAGGCGCGGTCGGCGGCGACGGCGGGCGCCTGAGTGATCGTCGTCGGAGTGGACGGCTCGGACGGAGGCTCTGCGGCCCTCGCGTTCGCGGCGGAGGAGGCGGCGCTGCGCAAGACGCGGCTCCGCGTCGTGTCCGCCTGGGAGGTGCCCGTCGCGGCGTACGGCGCGGGCACGGCGCCCACGCTCGACCCCGCCATGCTCGACGCGTTCCGCGATCGGGCGGAGCACATCGCAGAGGAGGCCATGTCGACGGCGAAGAAGCTGCAGCCCTCACTCGAGGTCGAAGCGGTGACGGCGACGGGGCAGCCGGCGGACGCGCTCCTGGCGCAGGGCGCCGACGCGGACCTGATCGTCGTCGGCAGGCGCGGTCTCGGCGGGTTCAGGAGCCTCCTGCTCGGGTCGGTCAGCCAGCAGGTCGTCCACCACGCGCGTTGCCCGGTGGTCGTGGTGCAGCACCCGGACGAGGCCGAGCAGTGAGCGCTCACGAGTTGGGGCCGTAGGAGCATCGTCCTCGCGGTTCTCGCGCTCCTCGCAGCGGCGATCGTCGGAGGAGTCGCGGGCGGCCTGATCGTCCGGCAGACGTCGAGCTCGGGGAACGGGGGCTCTCCCGGGACGACAGGCCGCGCGAGCGGCACGGCCGCGGTCTGTCCTGCGGCGAGCGTCCCGGACGAGGCGCTTCCGTCCCTCGTGACCGCTGGGCGAGGATCGAGCTGAGCAGGCTCAAGGCCGAGCTACGCGGAGGCGACGACCTCGCGCACCTCGACGCTCTCGACGGTCACGCCTTCCGGCGCCATCGACCGCGCCATCTCGCCCGCATTCGTGGCGGCCTCCTCCGATTCCCACACGGACATCGACAGCCCGCCGTCGTCCTTGCGTGTCCAGTAGCCGGCCACGAAGCCGGGTGCCTGCGAGACGCGGGGAACGACCTGCTCGCGCAGCACCGCCTCGCTGCCCTCGGGTTCGGCGATGGTGACGCGGACCACGACTGCGTGCATGTGAGCCTCCTCCGTCGATCGGCTTGGCGTGGAAACTCTACGCGGTGGTCGGCATGGGCCCGCCTGGATTCGAACCAGGGACCAACGGATTATGAGTCCGCTGCTCTAACCAACTGAGCTACGGGCCCCGAGACGCCTATCTAAGCCAATAGAGGCGGACGGTGCCGTCGTCTCGAGCAGCCGGCCCCGGCGAACCCCGGCGCTCAGTTGTCAGTCGCTGCAGAGATCCGCCGTTCGGGCGCGCGTTCGCGCAACGAGGTCGCCCGCCCTCAACCGGACGGAGACATCGTGCGCGCCCGCCTCCACCAGCACCGACTCGCTCTCCGTGAGCCGCCTGTCGATCAGCACGGCGTCCGCGCCGCCGCCGAGCGGTGGCACGGCCCCGAGGTCGAAGTCGGGGTAGGCGCCCGCCAGATGCTGCTCTGTCGCGAGCTCGACCTCGGGCGAGCCGAGCAGGTCGCGCACCTTGCCCAGATCCAGCCGCTCCGACGCCGGGAGCACGGCCCGCACCAGGCCGTCGGAGGTGTTGAGGACGATCGTCTTCGCGACCGTGCTGGCAGGAACGCCAAGCGCCACCGCCTCGTCGGCCGCCGTGAAGGTCGGACGATGCGGAATGACGGTGTAGGCGATGCCGGCCGCGTCGAGCTCGGCGAGGAGCTTCGCGTGGCCCGCATGAATCGTCGTCTGTGACATCGGCTTCCTCCTTTTCGTCCGCATCGTCGCGCCGGCTGTCGCTGGCGGCATCGTGGAAATCACCGAAACCTCCGCCGGCGAGGAGTGCGGGCCCGCGATCTCTTGCCGCAAGATCGGTGGAATCCCCGATATCGCTCGGCGTGGATGCAGGCACGCTCTTTGTCGACAAGGAGGTTGCTATGACAGAGGAGAAGCCCAGCGGCTTTCTCGAGCGGAACGCTCACAAGTTCACGGTGGGGGGAAAGGCCGTGACCCTGTTCTCGGTCCTCTTCCTCGTGCCGTTCCTCCGTCGGCGGCGCGAGCAGAGCAAGGCGAAGCACCACGGTCGCTTCGCGATCCTCGGGCACTAGACCCCGTCGAAGGCACTGCGCCGTATAGCGCAACGAGGCGACCGAGATGACGACGGAGCCGCGATAGGGGCCGCGGTCGTCAGGCCGAGCGTATCGCCCGCCGCAGCGAGAGCCACAGCACGAGCAGGACGGCGAGCGGCAGCAGCCACCAGGCGGTGACGCCCGCGGCCGCGAGGGCCGCCGTCGCGCCGATCGCGGCCGCCACCAGCACGGCGACGAGCCAGTCGTCGCCGATCACGAACTCCCACCAGAAGCGCCCAAAGGCCGCGAGCCGGCTCACGCTCTCACCTCCGCCGGGCGGAAGCGCGCCCGGCGCTCGCGTCGCAGCAGCCGCACGAGCACGAACGAGGAGAGGACGACGAAGCCGAGCACGCCGAGGAGCGAGACGTCGGAGCCGGGCCAGTGTGCGCCGGCGCCTTCGGCCGACCAGAAGATCCCGAAGGTCGTCAGCATCACGCCCACGGAGAACTTCATCGCGTTCTCGGGAACCCGGGCGAGCGGCGCGCGCACTGCGATCCCGACTCCGGCGACGAGCACGAGCGCGCCGGCGGCGCCGGCCGCCGCGAGCGGGATCGAGCCCTGCGCGCTGCCGAACGTGAGGACGATGAACACGACCTCGAGCCCCTCCAGCAGGACGCCTTTGAAGGCGAGCGTGAACCCGTACCAGTCGACTCCCGCCCGCTCGCGGTGCGCGGCGCCGCGCGCCTCCGCGAGCTCGCGCGCGAAGATCGCGTCCTCGTCGTGCAGCGCCTTGAAGCCGCTCGCGCGCAGGATCGCCTTGCGCAGCCACTGCAGGCCGAAGACGAGCAGGAGCGCGCCGACCACGAGCCGCAATCCCTGAAGGGGGATCACCGTGAGCGCCGGCCCGAGCGCCGCGACGGTGATCGCGAGCGCGACCGTCGCTGCGCCGAGACCGGCCAGGGACGAGCGCCAGCCGCGCGCGAGCCCGGCCGCGAGGACGATCGTCAGCGCCTCCACCATCTCGACGCCGCTGGCGAGGAAGGCGGAGAGGACGAGGAATGTGTTGCCGGTGGACATCAGAGACCCCAGTGATCCCGGGGCTGAGGGTACCCGGGTGCGTCGTCCGCACTCGCGGCCGCCGTGGCCACGTCCGCCGGGTACGTCCGGAGGCCCTTGAACAGGAGCCACGAGCTGGCCCCGAGCGGGACGAGCATGACCACGAACGTCCACTGCAGGCCCGAGCGGCCGCCGCCGAACACGTAGTCCGAGACGGCGCCGAAGAGGAGGGGAGCGAGTGCCATGGCGAGCGAGCGCAGCAGCGTCCGCACGGCCTCGGCGCGTCCCCAGAGCAGCGGCGGCATGATGTCGAGGCGCGCCGCGTCGAGCGGCGGGTTCTGGGCGCCGAGGAAGAAGGCCGCCGCGACGAGGTACGGCACCGCGGTCACGGCGTCGCGGGTGGCGATCGCCGGCACGAACAGGAGCGTCGTGGCGGCGGCCGCTACGGCGGGCGTGAGCACACGCGCGTTCAGCACGCCGCGCTTGAGCAGCCAGTCGCCGACCGCGCCGCCGAAGAGGACGCCGGCCAGCGCGCCGCCGCCGACCACGAGCAGAAGGGTGCTCGCCAGGGGCTGGTCGATCCGGTACTGGTCCTGCGAGAACTCGAGGCCGAACGTCTGCAGGCCGGCGAGGAAGTAGTAGCCGCAGGCGCTCGCGGCGATGAGGACGACGTTCGTCCGCACGCGCAGGACGTAGCGGGTCGCACGCACGAGCCCCATGCGCCGGGCTTGCTCCGGCGACACGATGAGCTCGGGCGCCGGCGCGAGCCCTTTCTCCTGGGCGAGCCGTTGCGCGTCGGTCGCCTGCGGGCCCTCGTCCGCCCCCGCGGTCGCCTCCGGCGGGGGGGCTTCCGACTCGTGGGCGAGCACCCCCTTGCCGCCGCGCTCCGGCTCGCGAAGGCGCCAGACGACGAGAGCGAGCGCGAAGGCCGGCAGTGCGAGGACGACGAACGCGGCCCGCCACGAGAGCAGGGAGATGTTGCCGGTCACCGCGAAGCCCGCCCCGGCACCGACGTACTCGCCGGCCAGGATCACGCCGTAGATCCGCCCGCGCTCCCAGCTCCCGAACCAGTCGCCGACGAGCGAGGCGACCATCGGGCCGGCCGAGGCCGTGACCGCGCCGAGGAAGAGCCGCGCCCAGAGGAGCTCCGTGAAGTTCGACGCGGTCGCGCTCCAGAGCATCGCGACGCCCCACAGGACGATGGTCGCGCCGAGCACGCGTGTGCGCCGTACGCGGTCGGCGAGGACGCCGAACGGCAGCGACGCCAGCGCGCCCACGAGGGAACTGACCGCGACGAGCAGGCCGACGTCGGTGTTCGTGATGCCGAGGCCGTGGCGGAGCTCCTGCGCCGAGGCGCCCACCGTCGCAACGTCCGCCCCGCTCAACCCGAGGATCGCGGCGAGGACGATGATCACGCGCGTGCGCTCTTCCCCGCCGAGCGCGACCGTCAGGCGCCGCGCGAACGCGCTCGCTGCGGCGGAGCCCATCGCGGCCGCATCGGTGAGGACGCGCTGCGTCCGCGATTCCTCCGTGCTCACACTCCCATGGTCGCAGGCGCGTCCGCCTGCCCGCCGTCAGACGTCCCGGCGGACGAGGAGCACGGCGGCGATCAGGATCGCGGCGGCGCAGTAGGCGGCGAAGACGAGGCCGCCCGTGAGCGGCGTCAGGGTGTGCGCGGCGTGGTGGAGGGCGAAGACCTGGCGCCCAGCCTCGCTTGGCAGGTACTGGCTGATCGCGTTGTTCCAGCTCTGCGGCAGGACGAACATGAGCGGCGGCAGGACGAAGAAGATGCCGGCGAACGCTGCGATGCCGCCGGCCGTGTTCCGCACGATCGCGCCGATCGCGAGCGCGAAGATCCCGACGAGCATCACGTAGAGTGCGCCGCCGATCACCGACCGCGCGACGCCTGGGTGCGTGAACGAGATGTGCAGCGGCTGAATCGGCGAGAGGATCGCCTGGCTCGCGAAGAAGCTGACGAGAACCGCCGGCACCGCGAGGGCGAAGGAGACGGCCGCGTAGTCGAGGAGCTTCGCCCAGAGCACGGGCAGCCGCTTCGGCACGGCGGTGAAGGTCGAGCGGATCGAGCCGGTCGAGTACTCCGCACTGATCAGGAGCACGCCGAGGACGGCGATCGCGAGCTGGGCGACGTTGACGCCGGCGAGCGCGATGTCGAGCGGATGACGCCCGCGGCGCTCCGAGGGCTGCATCGACCCCCAGTGCGACCGGGTGACGACGGCGAAGATCAGAGGGAAGGCGATCGTGAGGAGGAAGCCGACGGCGAGCGACCACTTCGTCGAGCGCACCGAGCGGAGCTTCGTCCACTCCGAGAGGAGGATGCGATGGAACGCCACCCTTCCCGTGACGTCGAGCCGCGGGAGCCGAACGGTCGGCGCGATCACGCTCACGCGACCGCCTCCTCCATCTCGGCCGCGAACTCGAGCTCGTCGCGCGTGAGGTTCATGAATGCCTCCTCCAGCGAGGCCTGCTGCGGTGTCAGCTCGTGGAGCGCGATGCCGGCGCTTGCGGCCGCGTCTCCGACCTGCTCGGCGGTCAGCCCGTGCACCTCGAGCGCGCCGCGCTCGGCGGCGGCGAAGGTGATGCCCGGTCCGGCGAGCTCCGTCCGCAGCCGTTCGAGCTCGGGCGAGCGGACGACGACGACCTTCTGCGAGGCGCGGGCGACGAAGTCGTCGACGCTCGTGTCGGCGATCAGCTTGCCGCGGCCGATCACGATCAGGTGGTCGGCGGTGAGCGCCATCTCGCTCATGAGGTGCGACGAGACGAAGACGGTGCGGCCCTCGGCGGCGAGCCCCTTGAGGAGGTTGCGGACCCAGTGGATGCCCTCGGGGTCGAGCCCGTTGACCGGCTCGTCGAGCATGACCGTCTTGGGGTCGCCGAGCAGTGCCGCGGCGATGCCGAGGCGCTGTCCCATGCCGAGCGAGAACTGGCCGCTGCGCTTGCCCGCCACCTCGTGCAGGCCGACCAGGTCGATCATGTCCGAGACGCGGCGCTTCGGGATCCCGTGTGTCTGCGCGAGCGCGAGCAGGTGGTTGTGGGCCGAGCGGCCGGTGTGGACGGATCTCGCCTCGAGCAGTGCGCCGACCTCGTGCAACGGGGCGGGGTGCTCGCGGTAGTGGCGGCCGTTGACGGTGACGTCGCCTCGCGTCGGGGCGTCGAGCCCGAGGATCAGGCGCATCGTTGTCGACTTGCCCGAGCCGTTGGGACCGAGGAAGCCGGTCACGATGCCGGGCCTCACGGTGAAGCTGAGCCCGTCGACGGCTCGCTTGGAGCCGTAGTCCTTCGTGAGATCGCGCGCCTCGATCATGGCTTGAAACTAGTGGCTGTTCGTGAGTCACAGGTGAGGATGTCCGTGTGACGCTCGGGTTCTTCCTCTCCACGCACACGATCGACGGCTGGCTCTCGTCGTACGGCTACCTCGTCGTCTTCCTGCTCGTGATGGTCGAGAGCGTCGGCGTACCGGTGCCGGGCGAGACCGCCCTGATCGGCGCCGCGCTCTACGCAGGCTCGACCCACAAGCTCGAGATCTGGCTGGTGATCGCGGTCGCGATCGCGGGCGCCGTGCTCGGCGACAACATCGGCTTCGCGATCGGCCGCTACGGCGGGGCGAAGCTCCTGCTGCGGTACGGCCACAAGGTCCACCTGCACGAGGGTCGGCTCAAGATCGGGATCTGGCTCTTCCGCCGCCACGGCGGCAAGGTCGTCTTCTGGGGCCGGTTCGTCTCGATCCTGCGCACGTGGGCGGCGTTTCTGGCGGGCGCCAACCACATGGACTGGCCTCGCTTCCTGTTCTTCAACGCGGCGGGCGGGACGGTCTGGGCGACGCTCTACGGCCTCGCGTACTACGTGTTCGGCGGAGCGTTGAGGAAGCTCAGCACCACCATCGACATCGTGCTCGGCGTGGCCGGAACCCTCATCCTCGTCGCGTTCGTCGTCTGGACGAGGCGCAAGGAGGCCGAGCTCCGGAAGCGCGCGGAAGAAGAGGTCGAGGGCTCGGTCGCCGAGGCGCTCGGTGCGGAGGACGACGCCGCGTAAGCTGGGGGCATGTTCCATTTCACGAAAAAGACCGAGCAGATCGCGCCCGAGGAGGCGCTCCCCGGGCGCGACACCGCGATGCAGATCCCCGAGCGGCACGAGGTGCTCGGGACGCCGCTCCAACCGCCGTTCCCGGACGGGATGCAGCAGCTCGTCGTGGGGATGGGCTGCTTCTGGGGCGCCGAGCGCGTCTTCTGGCAGGCCGACGGCGTGTACACGACGGCGGTCGGCTACGCGGGCGGCTACACGCCGAACCCGACGTACGAGGAGGTCTGCAGCGGGCGCACCGGTCACACCGAGGCCGTGCTCGTCGTCTTCGACCCAGCCGTGCTGCCGCTCGAAGGCGTCCTCCGGCTCTTCTGGGAGGGCCACGACCCGACCCAGGGGATGCGGCAGGGGAACGACCGCGGCACGCAGTACCGCTCGGCGGTGTACTGGGCGGACGACGTGCAGCGGACAGCGGCGGAGTCGACGCGCGACATGTTCCAGGTCGAGCTCGCGCGCTCCGGCTACGGCGAGATCACGACGGAGATCGCCGAGGCCGGCCCCTTCTACTACGCCGAGCCGTACCACCAGCAGTACCTCGCCAAGAACCCGAACGGCTACTGCGGCCTCGGCGGCACCGGCGTCGCCTGTCCGGTCGGGCTCCCGGCATCGTAGTGCCCGGCGCTCCGGGATTCGTGGTCCTGCGCGAGCTGGGCGACGGGAAGTGGGAGCTCCTGGGCGAGGTTCCGCGCAGCCGGGGGCTGCCGGCCCGCGCCGCCCGCAGCCGCGCGATCCTCGACGCGACCGGCGGGAAGGCGAAGGCGGGAGAGGTCTACGCCGCCGTGCTCAGGAGCGAGTGGCGCATCGCCCAGGACTGGACTCCTCCGGACGGAAGCTGACTCGCGCAACCCGGAAACGGGCGCGGCCGTTGTCTCACGAGACTCCCAGGAGGTGTGAGATGGCAGATCGGACGCAACGGTTGAAGGGGAAGGCGAACGAGGTCGCCGGCAAGGCGAAGGCCAACGCCGGCTACGAGACGGGAAGCAAGAAGACCGAGGCCAAGGGCGTCGGCAAGGCCGTCAAGGGCAAGGCGCAGCAGGCGGCCGGCAAGGCTCGCAGCGCCGCGAAGAAGAAGTCGCGGTAGGGGTGAAGCGATGAAACCCATCGTCGTCAAGGCAGCGGCTCAACGGCTGGCGGGAGAGCTTCCGTCGCGCCCGCGCGCCTTCTTCGCCGCCCTCGTGACCGCAGGTGCGGCAGGCGTGCTCGTGTACAGGCTTCTGCGTTCCGGCGCCTAGAGCGTCTTGCTCATCGCGACGGCGTTCTCCTCGTAGCCGAGCGAGAGGTAGAGGCGGCGCGCGACCTCGTTCCGCCCGAAGACGTTGAGGGCGATGCGGTCGACCCCGCGCCGCCGCGCCTCTTCCTCTGCGAACAGCATCGCCGCCTTGCCGTAGCCGCGGCCCTGGTGGGCTTCGGCGACCCTGACGTCGTAGACGAACAGGCAGGGACGCCCGCTCATGTCGTCCCGCTTCGCCAACCAGAGGTCGCCCACCGACTCGCCGTCGGCCTCGATCACGAACACGAGTTGCTCGGCCGACGGCTTTCCGCCGGGGAACAGCTGCTCCGTGTCCGCCTGCGCCTTCTTCCCGGCCGCCTCCGGCGTGAAGCCGCCGTGGTCGATCATCGACCGGGCGTAGCCGTCGCGGACCTGCGGCAGCCAGGCCGGGAACTCGTCGTCTCGCATCGGCCGTAGCTGCACGCCCATGCCGCGACCTTAGCGCTACGCCTGGTCTCCGCTCATGAAGAAGGATGCGAACGAGCCGGCGACGGCCGTGACGACGAAGATCCCCCAGAACTCGAGGACGACGTCGACGATCTGACCCGCGTGCGTGACGGGGTTCGCGACCGACGACGAGACCGTCACGATCTGCACGGTCGCGAAGAAGACCGCGTCGCCGAAGCCGTGGATGTCGCTCCCCTTCAGGCCGCTCTCGAACGACCACATCAGCACCGCGCAGACCGCGTCGACGAGCGCCGACAGGATGAAGGCGAGGATCACGCGCGCGAGCAGCCGCCGATGGCGCTCGCTCCACGTGATCAGCCGGCGCAGCTCCTCGCGCAGCATCGACCCGAGGCTAGGGAACGGCCCGGTCGACACGGTTCGACAGTTTGAAAGGACTGCGAAGGAGTCAAATGAGTCAGGGCATTCCCACGCATGGGGCGAGGGGTCTAGAAGGAGGATTCGATGAAGCGGTTTCTGACGCTCATGGGAGTCGCAGTCGTCGCCGCAGCCATGTACGTCGCCGCCTCGCCGGCGAGCCGGCAGGCGAGCCGGCCGACGGCGAGGCAGTTCAAGGCGCTGAAGAGGCAGGTGGCGACCCTGAGCAAGCGGGTGAACTCGCTCAAGAAGGTCACCGCTGCCGAGCTGGTGCTGCTCTCTTCGTGTGACCAGGGAGCGGCTCCGATCGCCCAGTACGGCGACACGAGCGCGGCTCCCAAGGAGGGATACGAATACCAGGCCGCCGGCGCGCCGGCGCAGCCGCCGACCCTCACGACCGCGCTCGACCTGGTGCCGCAGCCGACCGCGAGCACGGGATGGTTCGCGTTCGGATCCTCGGCGTGCGGCAGCCTCCTGAATGCAGGCGCACTCCGCCACGCCGCGGCCATGGCCGGGATCCGGCTTCCGCAGTCCAC
>DATCYP010000087.1:0-14791 GCA_036526375.1 Gaiellaceae bacterium
GTGTCGTAGTCGGTCGACACGGTCTCGGGGTTGCAGTTGACCATCACGGCCTCGTAGCCGAGCTCGCGATACGTCGTGACGGCGTGGACGCAGCAGTAGTCGAACTCGATCCCCTGGCCGATCCGGTTCGGGCCCGAGCCGAGGATCACGACCCTCGGGCGGTCGCCGGTCGGCGCAGCCTCGTCCACCTCGCCCCAGGTCGAGTAGTAGTAGTTCGAGGCGGCCTCGACCTCGCCGGCACACGAGTCGACGCGGCGGTACGCAGGACGCACGCCGCAGTCGCGCCGCCTCCGCCGAGCGTCCGCCTCGGTCGTCCCCGCCGCCGCGGCGACGTCCGCGTCCGAGAGCCCCGCGCGCTTCAGGCGCAGCCAGTCGCCGGCGACGAGGGACTCGACGTCGCCGATGTCCCCGCGGGCGGCGCGGATCTGCTCGAGCTCGCGCTGGAAGAACGGGTGGACGTCCTCCGGGACGTCCGCGAGCAGCTGCCACGGGGTCGCCGCGCCGGCGTCGAGCTCGCGCGAGCGGTACGCCTTGAGAAACGCCTCGGCGAAGGTGCGGCCGATGCCCATCGTCTCGCCCACCGACTTCATCTGCGTGCCGAGCGTCCGGTCGGCACCGGGGAACTTCTCGAACGCGAAGCGCGGGAACTTGACGACGACGTAGTCGAGCGTCGGCTCGAAGCTCGCGGGCGTCGTCCCGGTCAGGTCGTTCGGGATCTCGTCGAGCGTGTAGCCGACCGCGAGCCGCGCCGCGACCTTCGCGATCGGGTAGCCGGTCGCCTTCGAGGCGAGAGCAGACGAGCGCGAGACGCGCGGGTTCATCTCGATCACGCGCACCTCGCCGGTCTCGCGGCTGCGCGCGAACTGGATGTTGGAGCCGCCGGTGTCGACGCCGACCGCGCGGATCACCGCGGTCGCGGCGTCGCGGAGCTCCTGGTACGCCTCGTCCGGGAGCGTCATCTGCGGCGCGACCGTGACCGAATCGCCGGTGTGGACGCCCATCGGATCGAGGTTCTCGATCGAGCAGACGATCACGACGTTGTCGATCCGGTCGCGGACCACCTCGAGCTCGAACTCGTCCCAGCCGCGCACCGACTCCTCAACGAGCACCTGCCCGATCGGGGACTCGGAGATGCCGCGCTCGACCTGGTGATACAGCTCCTCCTCCGCGTTGGCGAAGCCGCCGCCGTGACCGCCGAGCGTGAAGGCGGGCCGCACGACGGCCGGCACCGTCAGTCCTTCGAGCTGGTCGAGTGAGGTGACGATCGCCGAGGCCGGCACCTTGAGCCCGCACGACTCGACCGCCTCCTTGAACTTGAGCCTGTCCTCGGCGCGTTCGATCGCGTCGAGCCGTGCACCGATCAGCTCGATCCCCAGCTCGCCGAGCACGCCCGTCTGTGCGAGCTCGCGCGCGAGGTTGAGCGCGGTCTGGCCGCCCATCGTGGGTAGGAGCGCGTCGGGGCGCTCGATCCGCAGCACGTCCGCGACCGACTCGACGTCGAGCGGCTCGAGGTAGGTGCGGTCGGCGAAGCCGGGGTCGGTCATGATCGTCGCCGGATTCGAGTTGACGACGATCGTGCGATATCCGTCCTCGCGCAGCACCTTGAGAGCCTGGCAGCCCGCGTAGTCGAATTCGGCGGCCTGTCCGATCACGATCGGACCGGAGCCGACGATGCAGATGCTCTCGATGTCGCTACGCCGTGGCATCGGCCACCTCGTTCACCCACGCCTCGAGCAGCGGCCAGGCGTCGTGCGGTCCCGGCCCGGCCTCGGGATGGAACTGCAGCGAGCGCGCGCGCAGGTCCGGCAGGTCGAGGCCCTCGACCGTTCCGTCGTAGAGGGAGACGTGCGACACCTCGGCCGCCCCGCTCGGCCTGACGGCGAAGCCGTGGTTCTGGCTCGTGACGAGCACCCGGCCGGTGAGCCGCTCGTGCACGGGGTGGTTCGCGCCGCGGTGGCCGAAGGGGAGCTTGTACGTCTCGTGGCCGGTCGCGCGCGCGATGAGCTGATGACCGAGGCAGATGCCGAGGACGTGGGTCCGGCCCAGGAGCTCCCGCACCGTGTCCGTCTCCGCCTGGAGCGGCTCGGGATCGCCCGGGCCCGGGGAGAGGAGCACGCCGTCGTAGCCCGCGAGCTCGTCCGCAGCCGTGTCGTGCGGGTGGACGGTCACCGCCGCGCCGGCCTTCGCGAGCCGGCGCAGGACCGAGTTCTTCACGCCGTAGTCGACCACCCCGATCCGCACACGGCCGTCCTCCGCGTAGACGTACGGCTCGTCCGTGGAGACGTCCTCGACGAGCGCGCGGCCGAGCATCGACGGCTGCCCCGCCGCCAGCTCGATCGCGTCGTCGACCGCGAGATCGGAGGCGACTGCGATCCCCGGCGCCGATCCGGCATCCCGGAGATGGAGGACGAGGCTCCGCGTGTCGATCCCGGTGAGCGCGACGATGCCGCGCTCCCGTAGCCAGTCGGTCCATTCCGGTCCGCGAGCCTCGCGCATGAGCACGGCGCGGGCGTGCGTCCGGGCGGACTCGCTCCGCTCGCCGGCCACGCCGTAGTTGCCGATCATCGGCGCCGTGAAGCAGATGAGCTGATCCTCGAAGCTCGGGTCGGTGACCGCCTCCTGGTAGCCGGACATGCCGGTCGTGAAGACGGCCTCCCCGAGCGCGTGGCCCTCGGCGCCGACCGACTCGCCGTGCCAGACCGTTCCGTCCGCGAGGGCGAGGTAGCTCATTCGTGCACCACAGCTCCGCCGGCGAGCGTCATGCGCACCGCGCCGGTCAGCGTCGAGCCGAGGAGCCAGGAGTTGCCCGACCGCGAGCGGAACGGCTGCTCGCCGACCGTCCATTCCCGCTCGAGGTCGAGGAGGACGAGGTTCGCACGGGCGCCCGCCGCGACGCGCGGCCGGTCGAGTCCGAAGATCCGCGCGGGCCCTGCGGACATGCGCTCGAGCAGCGTCTCGAGCGGCAGCACGCCGGGCTTCACGAGGTGCGTGTAGAGCGCGGCGAACGCGGTCTCGAGGCCGGTGACGCCGAAGGGCGCAGCCTCGAAGGGCACCTCCTTCTCGTGCGCGGCGTGCGGCGCGTGGTCCGTCGCGATCGCCTCGATCGTCCCGTCCCGCACAGCCTCGACCAGCGTGACCCGGTCCTGCTCGGCGCGGAGCGGCGGGTTCATCTTCACGTTCGGGTCGAGCGAGCGCACCGCGTCGTCGGTAAGGACGAGATGGTGCGGCGTCGCCTCGCCGCTCGCGGCGACGCCCGCCTCCCGAGCACGGCGCAGCGCGTCGACCGACTCGGCGGCCGAGAGGTGGAGCACATGGACGCGTCCGCCCTCGTAGCCGGTGAGCGCGAGGTCGCGCTCGACCGCCACCGACTCGGCGACGGAGGGATAGCCCGCGAAGCCGAGCTCGGCCGCTACGCGTCCCTCGTGGACGTGTCCGCCGCGCGAGAGCGTGGGCTCCTCGCAGTGGAGCGCCAGCGGCCGGTCGGTGACCGCGGCGTACTGCAGCGCGCGGCGCATCAGTCCGGCCGAGGCGACCGGCACGCCGTCGTCCGAGAAGGCGACCGCGCCGGTCTCGGCGAGCTCGCCCATCTCGGTCAGCTCCTCCCCGCGCTGGCCGCGCGTGATCGCGGCGAGGAAGCCGACCGGAACCTCCGCCTCGCTGCGCGCAGCGTCGACGAGCGCGCCGAGCGTTGCGGCCGAGTCGACGACCGGATCGGTGTTGGGCATGGCGAGGATCGCGCAGTAGCCGCCCGCCGCCGCGGCCGCCGTGCCGCTCGCGACCGTCTCCTCGTCCTCGCGTCCGGGCGTGCGCAGGTGGACGTGCGGGTCGACGAAGGCCGGCGCGAGGACGAGCCCGTCGGCCTCGACGACGCGATGTTCGTTCGCGTCGACCTGCTCCGCGACGGCGGCGATCGTCCCGCCGTCGATGCGCACGTCGAGCCGTGCGTCGATCCCTTCCGCCGGGTCGACGACGCGGGCGCCGCGGATGACCAGGTCTGCGGCGGGCAGGTCCTTCTGCCGGAGCATCAGGCCACCTCCGCCGCGGCGAGCGCCTGCACCCCGACGGGTCCGCCGGTGAGGACGTCGTAGAGAACCGCCATCCGCACGACGAGGCCCGAGCGGACCTGCCTCGTGACGAGCGAGTCGGGAGAGTCGGCGACGAGCGGGTCGATCTCGACCCCGCGGTTCATCGGGCCCGGGTGCATGACCTTCTGCCCGGGCCGCAGCCGCTCCGGCGTGATCCCCCAGCGCGCCGCGTACTCGCGCAGGCTGGGGACGAAGTTCGCGCCCGGCTCCATCCGCTCGTTCTGCATCCGGAGGACGTAGACGACGTCCGCGTCGCGGATCGCGCCGATGTCGGTCGAGGTCTCCGCCGGCAGCTCGCGCGGCAGCAGCGCCGGCGGCCCCACGAGCGTGGCCCGGATTCCGACGAGCGCGAACGCTTGCAGCAGCGAGCGCGCGACGCGCGAGTGGAGGACGTCGCCGACGATCGCGACGTGGAGGCCGTCGAGGCGGCCGAGCTCCTCCCGCAGCGTGTAGAGGTCGAGCAGCGCCTGCGTCGGGTGCTGGTGCTTGCCGTCGCCGGCGTTGACGACGTGCGCGTCCGTGACGCGCGCGACGAGCTGCGGCGCGCCGATCTGCGGGTGCCGGATCACGATCACGTCGGGGTCGTAGGCGCCGAGGGTGAGGGCCGTGTCCTTGAGCGACTCGCCCTTGTCCACCGAGGAGCCCGCGGACTTGACGGTGAGCGTGTCCGCCGACAGCCGCTTCGCGGCGAGCTCGAACGAGGACGAGGTGCGCGTCGAGGACTCGTAGAAGAGGTTGACGATCAGGTGGCCTTTGAGCGTGGGCAGCTTCTTCACGTGCCGCTCGAGCGAGGTCTCGAATGTGCGAGCCGTGCCGAGCAGGCGCTCGACGTCGTCGCGGGTCAGGTCGCCGACCGAGAGGAGGTGCCGCTTGGGTGGATCATCGGGCGGCCTCAGGTCGTCCGTCACGAGGCGAATCATCGGCTCTCCTCCTCCGGGGTCGAGACGAGGAGGACGGCGTCGAGCTCGTCCACCTCGACGAGCTGCACCTGGATCCGCTCGCCGCGCGCGGTCGGCAGGTTCTTGCCGACGTAGTCCGGCCGGATAGGCAGCTCGCGGTGCCCGCGGTCGACGAGGACGGCGAGCTGGACGCGGGCGGGCCGGCCGTAGTCGAAGAGCGCCTCGATCGCCGCGCGGATCGTGCGCCCGGTGTAGAGGACGTCGTCGACGAGGACGACCGTGCGTCCGTCGAGCGGGAAGTCGAGCTGCGTCGCGCGGACGAGCGGCTGCGCCGCGAGGGGCGCCTCTCCGCCCCGGACCGTGACGTCGTCGCGGTAGAAGGTGATGTCGACGGCGCCGAGCGCGGGCTCGACGCCGGTGCGCTCCTCGATCAGGCGCGCGAGCCGGCGTGCGAGCGGAACGCCGCGGGTCTGGATCCCGACGAGCGCGACGTCGGCGAGGTCGGGATTGGCCTCGATGATTTCGTGCGCGATGCGGGAGAGCGTCCGCCCGAGCCCGTCGGCGTCGAGAAGGGATTTGCCCTGTACGGGGGCGTGCGTGCTCATCCGACTCCTTTCCGGCCTCACTGGACCGGGTTAAAGGGGTACGTGCAGACCTGACTGTAGCTGCCCCGCCGGATGCCCGGCGGGGCAGTCGGTCTCGTGCCTCAGGCAGGTACCTCCGCCGTGACCCCGGCCGTCTCCCCCGCGGTCACCCGCGGCGGGCTCGGGACGAGGTTGGGGATGTTCTCCTGCACCCAGGTCGCAGCCGCCGCGTTCGACCCGACGGCGGCCTCCTCCGAGTCGAAGGCGGTGATTGTCGCGAGCACCCCGTCGCCGGCGTCGACGACCCAGTACCCCTGGAAGCCGGGCAAGTCGCGGAGCTGTGGCGCGAACTCGTCGATCGCGCGCCGAGCCACCTGCGTGGTATCCGCGACGTCCTTGTATGTGCGGATGACCGTATACATCGCGTTCCTCCCCTTGGAAAGCTGACGGATACGAGCGGAAGGACAATACGACAGATCCAGCCCGAGCGCGCGGGGGTCAGGAAAGACGCCAGAACTCGCCGGTGAGGGCCAGGCTCTCGAGGATGGCCGTGTTCTGCTCGCGCGTGTGCGGCGTCCAGTCCGGCGCGAGACGGTCGTGCCACCAGGCGTGCGCGAGCTCAGCGAGCTTTCCCGCCGAGATCGTGGCGCCGGGCTTCCTACCGCCGAGCCAGCGCGCGACGTGCTCCTCCGACCGGAAGAGATTCATCGTGCCTCAGGTGAAGACGATGTCGTCCCACCAGTGCGCCGCGGGGACGAGACAGTGGAAGAGGAGCGACTCGTCGTCCGGCCGCTCGTCGTGCAGCTCGACCGCGAGCTGCTCGCCGCAGTCCGGGCACGACGTCTCGACGCGTCCGTCGGAGTGAAGCGCCGCGCAGATGCCGAAAGCGTCCCATGCGCAGTTGCCGTACCACCAGCGGCCGGCGGCGCGCACGCGATACGCGGACGGAGCCATCGAGAAGGGATTGAGCATCCGCAGCTCGTCGGTGGCTCGATTGAGCACGACGGCGTGCTCGGCGTCGAGGCGACGCCACCCGGCGACGACGTCGTCCGGGTCGCCCAGCTCTGCCGCGGCGGGCGCGCGACCGTGCTCGACGAAGAAGGCGTACGTGCGCCGTCGAAGCTCGAGATCGGCGTGGTCCATCACCGGTGACGCTATAGCGTCCCGGACATGGACGAGCAGCTGCTCGATCGCTATGCCGACCTGATCGTCGGCTTCGGCGCCAACGTCCAGCCGGACCAGGTCGTGGCGGTCGAAGGGCCGCACCAGGCCGCGCCGCTCATCCGCCGGATCGCCCGCCGCGCCTACGAGCGCGGCGCGCGCTACGTCGACGTCGTCTACTTCGACCCGCTCGTGAAGCGAATCCGGATCGAGGCCGCCGCCGAGGACTCGCTCTCCTGGATCCCGCCGTGGCTCGGCCGCCGCATGCTCGACCTCGGCGAGCTCGACGCCGC
This sequence comes from Gaiellaceae bacterium, assembly GCA_036526375.1. Lineage (GTDB taxonomy): Bacteria > Actinomycetota > Thermoleophilia > Gaiellales > Gaiellaceae > Palsa-739. Next base: position 7,023 of record DATCYP010000087.1, read on the forward strand.
CCGCATCGTGCTCACGCCGCTCGTCCCACCCGGGCTGCTGAACGGGGTGGATCCGGCGCGGGCGGGGCGCGACCGTCTCCCAAACGTGCCGGAGGTCTTCAAGGTGGTCGACGACCGCTCGGTCGCGTGGACGGTCTCGCCGTTCCCGACGGAGGCGTGGGCGCAGATGGTCTTTCCGGAACTCGAGCCCGCGGCGGCCGTCGACGCGCTCTGGCGAGACCTCGAGCACGTCTGCCGTCTCGACGAGCCGGATCCGGCCGCCGCCTGGCGACGCCGGATCGACGAGATCTGGCAGGCGGCGTCCCGGCTCGACGAGCTCGACCTCGACGCCGTGCGCTTCGCCGGACCGGGCACCGACCTGACGGTGGGCCTCCTCCCCAGCTCGCGCTTCGCGAAGGAAGGCGGCGGCGCGACGACGCGGACCGGCATCCAGCACGTGCCGAACCTACCGACCGAGGAGCTCTTCACCACTCCCGACCCCGAGCGGACCGAGGGTGTCGTCGCCTCGACGAAGCCGCTCGACGTGAACGGGTCGATCGTGTCGGGGCTCCGCATCCGGTTCGACCACGGCCGCGCCGTCGAGATCGATGCCGACGCCAACGCGGACGCCCTCAGGCAGCGCTGCGCCACCGATGAGGGCGCCACCAGGCTCGGCGAGGTCGCGCTCGTCGACGGCGAGAGCCGCATCGGCCGGCTCGGGCGAACCTTCTTCAACACGCTGCTCGACGAGAACGCGGCGAGCCACGTCGCGCTCGGCGACGCCTACTCGAGCCCGATCTCGGACCCGGCCGACCTGCCGCGGATCAACGAGAGCGAGATCCACGTCGACTTCATGATCGGATCGGACGAGGTCGCGGTCAGCGGCGTGACCCGCGGCGGCGACGAGGTGCCGCTGCTCGTGGGCGGGGCCTGGCAGGTCTGACCGCCGCGTAGAGCCGCGCCCACTGTCGCGCGTCTAGGTCGCGGGCCGCGGCGTGCGGGTCGAAGCCGAGCTCGAGGGCTGCTCGGTGGACGACGCCGCGGGGGAGGATCCGGTCGAGCGGCGCCTGAGCTGCGAACGCGCGGTGCAGCAGCGCGCCGAACGCCGCGGCCTGAGCGGGTGGGACGAGCGGTGCCGGCCGGCGCCGCGCGCGGAGCACGGCGGCGTCGACACCCGGCGGCGGAGCGAAGCACACACGTGGCACGCGCCGGACGAGTCGCAGCTCGTACCACGCGCCCCAGGTGCAGCCGAGCAGCGTCGACGGCCAGACGGCGGTTCGCTTCGCGGCGAGCCCCCATTCCACGATTGCGTCGAGCTGCGTCAGCGGGACTCGTGGATCCCCGAGCAGGCGGCGGAGGATCGCGGTGCCCGCGGCGAAGGGGAGGTTCGCGACGACGGCGAACGGCTCGTCCGGGAGCGGCACCCGGGTCGCGTCCGCCTCGAGCACCTCGACGCGCGGGTCGGCGTCGAAGCGCGCCCTCAGCTGTCCCAGCGCCGCCGGGTCGAGCTCGACCGCGCGCACGCGGGCGCCGGCGTCGGCGAGCGCACGCGTGAGGGCACCGCCGCCGGCGCCGAGATCGAGCGCGAGCGTGCCCGGCGCGACTCCTGCGTCCCGAACGAGCTCGTCCGCGAAGGCGCGGCTACGAAGGGCGTGACGGCCGCGCGGCCGCGCCTGCGGTGAGGCGCGCCCTGCCACGGAGGAAGGTCACCATCGGCATCGGCTTAGGGCTCCGAGATGAGGTCGTCGGGTTCCGTGAGCGCCTCGATCGCCTCTTGCGCGGTCTCGAGCTCGGCCTCGGGGACGAGGACGTTGACCGCGTCGTCCTCCGGCGCCTGCTCGATCGACGAGTCGATGCCCGCATTGCGGAGAATCTCCTGCATCTCCTCCGCCTCGGCGACGTCGCCCGCCGTCGCGACCTGGACCATCCCGCTCATGACGGCTCGATCATAGGGGCTTCCACCGGCTCGGCGCTCTGAACCGGCCGGGGCGGCCGGGCGCCGCTCTTGACGAGCTGCGGCGCACCGCGCTCCGCGAACGGCACCTCGATCAGGTCGAAGTCGCGTGGCACGACGGTATCGGGAAAGACGTCGCGCGCCTCGTCCCCGAGCTCCGGCCCGAAGTAGCGGGGCGAGACGTGGGTGAGCGCGAGCAGCCGCACCTGCGCGAGGCGCGCGACCTCGGCGGCCTCCGCGGCCGTGGAGTGCATGGTCTCGCGCGCACGCTCCTTCTCGTCGGCCATGAAGCTCGCCTCGTGCACGAGCAAATCGGCGCCGTGCGCGGCCTCGACGACGCGCGGCGACGGCCCCGTGTCGCCGGTGAGGACGAGCTTCCGCCCGGGGCGCGACTCCCCCAGCACATCCGCAGGAGTCACGGTGCGCCCGGACTCGACCATGACCTCCTCGCCCGCCTGGAGCCGCCCGCGGGCCGGGCCGTCGGGCACGCCGAGCGCGTCCGCGGCCGCCACGTCGAACCGGCCGGGGCGTTCCACCTCGGTGATCGCGTAGCCGAGCGCTTCGGCGCCGTGCTCGACCGCGAACCCCTCGATCGCATAGTCGTCCCGCTCGAGCCGCTCCCCCACCTCGAGCTCGACGAGGGTCAGCGGATACGGCAGCCGGCCGAGGAACGGACGCAGCCGGTTGAAGAGCTCCCGCAGCCCGCGCGGCCCGTACACGATGAGCGGCGTCTCGTCACGGCCGCGCAGCGCGAACGTCTTCAGCATCCCCGGCAGGCCGAGGAAGTGGTCGGCGTGGTAGTGCGTGAGGAAGATCTCCTGCAGGTCCGGGAGCCCGATCGCCGACCGCTGCAGCTGGCGCTGCGTCCCCTCGCCGCAGTCGAAGAGGAGCCGCTCGCTGCCGCGGCGGACGAGCAGCGCTGCGGGCGCGCGTTGCGCCGTCGGCATGGAGGCGGCGGTGCCGAGGAAGACGACGTCGAGATCCATCGGGCGATTCTAGGAACGCGGCGCTAAACAGACCGGGTTGCGGGGCCGATATTCCGCGGGTGGAAGAGGGGAAGCGGCGGCTGCGGCGGGGACGCGGGCTCGAGCGGTCACTCACGCTCCTGCGCGTCTTCCTGCTCGCGTCGGCCCTGATCTGCGCCGGCGCGGGCGTCACGCTGGGCTGGTTGCTGTCGCGGTCGCTGACGAAGGAGGCCCTCGGCGCGGAAGAGACGGCGCTCGTCCAGTACGTCCACGGCGCGGTCGGTCCCGTGCTCGTCCACGGCGACCACCTCGCGCCGGTCTCGGGCAGGCGTCTGGCCTATCTCAGGAGGAGCGTGCGGGCGCAGCCGGACATCCTCAGCGTGAAGGTGTGGCGGGCGGACGGGCTCCTCGCGTGGACGAACGTGGACAGGAAGCGCATCGGGCACAGGTTCCCGCTCGACGAGGAGCTCAGCGACGCGATCCGCGAGGACCAGGCGGTCGCCTCGCTCGTCGGCGCCGGCGGCGGCTCGCAGGACGAGGACTCGTTCGAGCGGAACCAGCTCGCCCGCCGGGCGGGCGTCTCCCACCTGTTCGAGGTCTACGCACCCATCGAGGGCGCGGACGGATCGCAGGCAATCGGGGCATACGAGATCTATGCGAACCCGTCGGCTCTGGGTCGTCTCATCGGCTCGCGCCGCACGATGCTGTGGCTTGCGGTGGGCGGCGTCTTCCTCGCGCTCTGGGCGGCGCTCGCACTGCTGGTGCGCGGCGCGTCTCACACCCTCGACCGCCAGAACACGAAGCTTCGCGCCCGCACCCTGCGGCTCGCCGAGTCCAACCGTCTGCTCGAGGAGAGCGCGCTCGAGGCCGTCGAGAGCCTCAACGCGACGGTGGACGCGAAGGACCCCTACACGGCGGGGCACTCGCAGCGGGTACAGCGGATCGCGGTCGCGCTCGGCGAGGAGCTCGGACTCCGGCGAGAGCAGCTCGACGTGCTCCGCTTCGCCGGGCTCTTCCACGACATCGGGAAGATCGGCGTCCCGGACGTGATCCTCACGAAGCCGGGCCGGCTGACGGAGCTCGAGTACGAGATCGTGAAGCGCCACCCGGAGGACGGCGCGCGGATCATTGGACGGCTCCACCGGCTCCGAGCGGCCGTGCCCGCGATCCTCCACCACCACGAGCGCTGGGACGGCGAGGGGTATCCGCAGCGGTTGCGCGCCGAGGGAATCCCCGTCGAAGCCGCGATCGTGGGCCTGGCCGACGCCCTCGACGCGATGACGACCGACCGCCCTTACAGCAGCGCCCGGACGCTCGAGGACGCGACCGAGGAAATCGTCCGGTGCCGCGGCACGCAGTTCGCGCCCGCGGTCGTCGACGCTTTCGTCGCGCTCGTGGACCGCTCGCCCGAGCTGTTCGGGATCGACCCGGCGGCCGGCGAGCTCGTACCCGCCTGACGATCACGCCGCGATAGGCTCGGGCCATGGCCGACCCGACCGTGCTCGAGGTCTACCGGCGCGAGGTGACTCCCGAGCTCTACCGCGACGTGCGGGAGCTCTACAAGAAGCACTCCGTCGCCGAGGACGCACGCGATCTGCCGGGACTGATCTCGACGCTGACCCCGGACTGCGTCTACGAGCTCGTCCAGACCGGGCACCGCTGGGAGGGCCATGACGGTGCACGCCGGTTCTACACGGAGCTGCTGACCGCGTTCCCGGACATCCGCTTCGACCTGACCGACATCGTGATCGGGCCGCAGGGCGTGTGCGAGGAGGCGAACGTCTCCGCCACCCAGCAGGCGCCGTGGCTCGGGCAAGCGCCCGCAGAGGGGCGGCTCGAGTGGAAGGTCGTGATCTGGTTCCCGTGGGACACGGAGCAGCGCCTGTTCCGCGGCGAGAAGGTCTACGTCTTCGGGATCGACCTCCCGCCAGTCGCCGGCCAGGACCTCTAGCCGGCCAGGACGTCTAGGGGACGACGAGCTTCTCCCCCGGCACGATCGTCGCCGAGGCGAGGTGATTCCGCTGCTCGAGCTCCCAGACGCCCTGTCGCGGGTCCCCGGCGTACGTGCGCTCGGCGACCGACCAGAGCGTGTCGCCCGGCCGCACGACGTAGGTGTGCTTCGGCCCGGCACCGCTCGAGCCGCGGGCGGCAAGCCCGACGGCGAGAGCCGCTGCGCAGAGCAGAAGGAGGAACTTCCCGAACATGTGTTCGAATGATAGAGCGAACGTCTGTTCGTGTCAAGCGAGCACGACCAGCCCGGGCTCGAGCCGGCCCTCGGCGACTTCGAGCACGAGCATCGTGTGGGACGGCGCCCGTCGCCGCTCGGTCGGCGAGCCCGGGTTCAGGATCCAGACCTCGCCCACGCGTGCGACCTGCGGCTGGTGCGTGTGCCCGTAGACGACGGCCGCGCAGCCGGGGAACCGCTCCCGGAGGCGCTCCTCCCTCCCCGCGCGTGGCCCGGGGTCGTGCGTCATCCCGATCGGGAGCCCACCCGCGTCGACGACGAGCGACTGCGGCAGTCGTTTGCACAGCGCCGCGTCGTCCATGTTGCCGTGGACGGCGTACACCGGAGGACCCAGCCCGACCAGCTCCTCGAAGACCCACTCGGCGACGACGTCACCGGCGTGGAGGATCAGGTCTGCGGCGCGGAGACGTTCGACGCAGGCCTCCGGAAGACGCCGCCCGCCGCGCGGCATGTGCGTGTCGGCGACGACCGCGACGAGCACGTCTAGGGCGCCGCCGCGAGCACCGCGTCGACGAGCTTCGCCGCCCCGAAGCGAACCGGGTCGTCGGCCGGCAGCCCGGTCTCCTTCTCCGCCGCCTCGACTGCCGCGCGCGCCTCCGCCTCGTCGAGGTCGCGGGTGTTGAGAGCGACGGCCGCGACTCGCGCCGCGCGGGCGGGCAGCGCAAGCCGCTCGTACAGTTCGACGAGTTCGCGCAGCGGCGGGATCGGATGCGGCCCGCCCCCGGCGCCCTCGATCTCCGTGCGTCCGGCCTCGTGGCAGAGGACGAGCAGGTGCGGGACGCTTCCGTGGTAGAGGCCGAGCGTGACGCCGGAGTAGACCGGGTGCAGCAGCGAGCCCTGCCCCTCCACCCAGAGGAGCTCGCCGCCCCGCTCGCGCCCCTCGACGACGAGACGCTCGGCCGCGCCCGCGACGAAGTCGGCCACGACGGCGTCGACCGCGATCCCCCAGCCCGCGATGGTCATGCCGGTCTGCCCGGTGGGGACGAAGACCGAGGCGATGCCGCGCCGCCGCGCCTCGAGGTCGAGCTCGAGCGAGACGGTCATCTTCCCGATGGCGCAATCGGAGCCGACGGTGAGCACGATCGTCGCGTCGACCGAGAGGTTCTCGCCGGTCGCGGTCGAGAGCCCGGCCGGCGGACGGCGCAGATCGCGCAGCTCGACACCTCGCTCCTCGGCGAGCGCGCTCAGCGCCGCGTCGTCGCCGAGGAAGACGTGAAGACCGTTCTCGACGTCGAGGCCCTGCTCGACGCAGGCGCGGAGGATCTCGACCCACTCCGGCGGAAAGCGTCCGCCCTGCGTGGCGACCCCGACGAGCGCGGTGGTCGGGCCGAGCGGCAAGGCGTCCTCGACGCTGCCGACGACGGGCACGCCCTCCTCCGTGTCGCCGCCGCGCGCGGAGTCGAGAATCGCGACGACGTCGTCCCGCCGGTAGCGGAGCACGCCGCGCATCGTCTTCCCGTAGTGCGGGTCGCCCGAGAAGCCCTCAGCGAGCAGCAGATACCGCGTGGACACCGAGCCCGGGTTCCTCCGGTGGCAGCTGGACGCCGTCGACGAATGGGACGCCCGGCCACGGGTCGTGCCCGAGCAGGAGGTTTCCGTCAAGGTCGACGTGGTCGAACAGGGACGCGACCTGTGCCCCCGCCGAGATGCCGAGGCCCGACTCGACCATGCAGCCGAGCATGCAGCCGAGGCCGAGCGCGCGCGCGGCGTGCACCATCCGCAGGGCTTCCCGGATCCCGCCCGACTTCGCGAGCTTGACGTTGATCCCGTGCGCGCGCTCCGCGCACGCGGCGACGTCTCCGAGCGTGTGGCAGTCCTCGTCGACGTAGATCGGGAGCGGTGAGCGCCGCTTCAGCTCCGGGCCGCCCGGGTCGCCGGCGGGCACCGGCTGCTCGCAGTACTCCACGCCGAGCTCGGCGAGGGAAGGAAGCGCCTCGAGAGCCTCGTCGGGGCTCCATGCCTCGTTGACGTCGACCTGCAGCGGCAGGTCGCCGGCGACCCCACGCACCGCGCGCACACGCTCGACGTCGAGCCCGTCGCGGCCGCCGAGCTTGAGCTTGAGCCTTCGGAACCGCCCGAGCGCGTCCTCCGCGCGACGCGCCATGTCGTCGGGATCGCCGAGCCACACCGTCCAGCTCGTCGGCGGGCCCGTACGGCGCAGCCGGAGCAGCCGCCAGACCGGCTGGCCGAGCAGCTTCCCCTGCAGGTCGTGGAGCGCGGCGTCGAGCGCCGCCCGCGCGGCGAACTCCCGTGCCGGCAGCCGCTCCATCACGTCCTCGAGCGCGAACGGGTCGTCCCCGAGCAGCGCAGCGTGCTCCTCGACGAACGCCAGCGCCGACTCGACGGACTCGCCGTACCGGTCGGCCGGCTGCGCCTCGCCGAACCCCGAGACGCCGGAGTGGCGCACCTCCACGACCACGACGTCCTCGGTATCGACGGCGCTGCGCGAGATGACGAACGTCTCCGCCAGCTCGAGCGTGACGATCCGCGCGGAGACGTCCACGGCCGGAACGTACCAACGCCCGGCCGCCGGTAGACTGGCCTCCTCCCCGGCGCCAGTAGCTCAGGGGATAGAGCGCGCGCCTCCGGAGCGCGAGGTCGCAGGTTCGATTCCTGCCTGGCGCAT
>DATCYP010000088.1:0-6705 GCA_036526375.1 Gaiellaceae bacterium
GGCTATTAACCCGAGTGGCTTCGTCCCTCCTGAAAGAGGTTTACAACCCGAAGGCCTTCTTCCCTCACGCGGCGTCGCTGCGTCAGGCTTTCGCCCATTGCGCAAGATTCCCTACTGCTGCCTCCCGTAGGAGTCTGGGCCGTGTCTCAGTCCCAGTGTGGCTGATCGTCCTCTCAGACCAGCTACGGATCGTCGCCTTGGTGAGCTCTTACCTCACCAACAAGCTAATCCGCCGCGGGCTCGTCCCCGACCGGAGGCCGAAGCTACCCTTTTCCGGCCGGCTCGAAAGCCGGACGGGGCATCCGGTATTAATCCGGGTTTCCCCGGGCTATCCCGGTGTCGGGGGTTGATTACCCACGTGTTACTCACCCGTTCGCCGCTGTCCCCAGGGCCGAAGCCCTGGTTCTCGCTCGACTTGCATGTATTAAGCGCGCCGCCAGCGTTCGTCCTGAGCCAGGATCAAACTCTCCGTGAAGAAGTGTTGGCCGGCCGAAGCCGACCAGTCTTTTCACTTTGAGCTTGTGCTCAAAGTCCCACCCCGAAGGGTGGAGACAGGGTTGATTCGCTGCTCCGACCGAAGCCGGACCAGCGTCTCGACGTAAACGCACGCTGTTGAGTTTTCAAGGACCGAGCCTTCGGGACGGCATGAAAAAGGCCTCGACTCGCGCCAGAGGCCTCAGGACTTGCGGGTTTCCTCTTGCGGGGAATCCTCCTAAGGCTCTCCGTTTTCGCTCGTTTGCAGGGACTTTTCCGTGCCGCCCTCTCGGGCAGCCGGGGAAGTGTAGCAGGGTCGAAGCGTGCGTCAAGCGGCTCCGTTGAGCCGAACGAAGCGGCGCTTGCCGGCCTGCAGGACCGCGCCCTCGAGGCGGTCTCGCGGCAGGTCGAGATCGCTCACCGCGTCGCCGTCGAGCTTCACGCCTCCCTGCGAGATCAACCGCCGCGCCTCGCTCGTCGAGAGGCCGAACGCGTCGGCGAGAACGGTCGGCAAATGGACGGGGTCACCGCTCGGAAGGGAGCGCTCCGGGACGTCCTCGGGCGCCTCTCCACGCTGCACGACGCGCCGGAAATGCTCCTCGGCCGCCCGCGCTGCCTCCTCCCCGTGCGAGCGCGCGACGATCCACCGCGCGAGCGCGAGCTTCGCCTGCATCGGATCCGCCTCCGGCACCGGCTGCTCGGCGAGAAGCGCCCACCATTCCTCGAGCTGCGAGTCGGGGATCCGCATCGTCCGCCCGAACATCTCCTCCGGCGCCCCCGTGAGCGGGATGTTGTTGCCGACCGACGAGCTCATCTTCTCGCCGTCCCAGGACAGGAGCAGCGGCGTCGTCAGCACGACCTGCGGCTCGAGCCCGTACGCCTCCATCACCTCGCGGCCGGCGAGCAGGTTGTAGAGCTGGTCGGTGCCGCCGAGCTCGAGGTCCGCCTCGACCGCGACGGAGTCGTATGCCTGCATGAGCGGGTAGAGAAGCTCCGAGACCGAGATCGGCTCGCCGGCCCGATAGCGCTTCTCGAAGTCGTCACGCTCGAGCATCCGCGCCACGGTGGTGATCCGGCCGAGGCGAACGACGTCGGCGTACGTCAGCTTCGAGAGCCACTCGCCGTTGTAGCGCACCTCGAGCAGGTCCGGCTCGTCGCGCAGGATGACCTTGGCCTGGTCGAGGTAGAGCCGTGCGTTCGCATCGATCTCCTCGTCGGAGAGGATCGGCCTTTCCGTCGAGCGACCGGACGGGTCTCCGATCCGCGTCGTGTAGTCGCCCACGATCAGGACCCCCTTGTGCCCCTCGTCCTGGAACGCGCGCATCCGCTGGAGCGGGACGCCGCGGCCGATGTGGATGTCCGGGGACGTGACGTCGATGCCGAACTTGACCCGCAGCGGCCGGCCGAGCTTCAGCTTCGCCTCGAGTGCACCCTCGGGCAGGACGTTCACGGCGTTCCGCGTCAGCTCGGCGATCGGCATGGGCTTGATCCTAGAAGCGGCGGCTGAGGAACGGCGATCCCGCGTGGCCGTAGCGCCAGGGTTGCTCCACCGCGCGCGTGATCCCGATCCTCGGACCGACGGCGAGCGGGGGCTCCGACTCGCGTGCGAGGAGCTCGAACGGCGGCTCGTCCAGGGACAGCCCATCGTGGACGCGCGTGATGCCGAGTGCCTGGCAGAGCTTCCCGGGGCCCGAGCAGAGCGCGCGCGGGGCCTCGAGCCCGCGCCGCTCGCGCATCGCCTCGAGCCCATGCGTCGGCTCGAGCGCGCGCACGAGCGCCGCCTCGGCGCGGCCCTCGACGCCGCAGACGAGGTTGAGGCACCAGTGGATCCCATACGAGCGGTACACGTACGCGTGTCCGGCAGGGCCGAACATCGAGGCCGTCCGCGCCGTCCTGCCGCGGAAGGAGTGGCTCGCGGGATCGTCCTGGTCGTAGGCCTCGACCTCGACGATCTTCCCTCCCACGCCGTCCAGGAGCAGCGTCGCGCCGATCAGCTCGGGCGCGACCTCGTGCACCGGGCGCGCGAAGAAGTCACGTGTCAGCCGCAATGCGTCTTGCCTCGTAGCGGAGGAGCACCGGGAACGCGGCCGCGCTGACGAGAGTCCCGGCGACGCAGAGCAACCCACCCGAGGCCACGGAGACGCGGATGCTGGTGAGGGACGCGACGACACCGGCCTCGAGGTTCCCCAACGTCGGGGCGCTCGCAACCTGCATGAACTCGATCCCCCGCACCCGCCCGATGAGCCGGTCCGGCGTGAGCGCGAGCAGCATCGCGTTGCGGAAGATCGCGCTGACCTGGTCGGCGAAACCCGCGAGGCCGATGAGCACGAGCGCGAGCCAGAAGCGGTCGGCGAACGCGAAGCCCACGATCGCGATCCCCCAGAGGCTCGCGGCCGCCACCACCACGACCCCCTGCCGGCGCACGTGCGCGACCCAACCGGAGCCGAGCCCGGCGACGAGCGCCCCCGCCGCCGGAGCCGAGTAGAAGTAGCCGACGAGGTCGAGGTTCCCGAAATGAGCCGACGCGATCGCCGGAAAGAGCGCCAGCGGCATCCCGAACACCATCGCGTTCGTGTCCACGAGGAAGAAGCCGAGGATCACCTTCTCCCGCACGACGAAGCGGAATCCGTCGACGATCGAGCGGATCCCGGGCCGGTCCGCCTCCGGATGCGGCGGCATCGGCGGCAATCCCCACAGGGCGACGACGGTCGCGGCGAACGAGATCGCTCCGATGGCGTAGACCGTGGAGAGGCCGACGGCGCCGATCAGGACCCCGGCGAGCGCCGGCCCGGCGACGCCGCCGAGCCCGTAGTAGATCGAGTCGAGCGCGCCGGCCTGCGCGAAGATCTCCTCGGGCAGCAGGCGCTGCGGCAGCGAGCGCATCGCGCCGACGCCGGCGCTGAAGCAGGCCGCCACGATCGTCGCGAAGAAGAAGACCACGACGATGCTCGGGTGCGGCAGGGCGGCGTTCACGAGCAGGCCGGCGACGCCGACGGCCTGGAGCGTCTCGGTGACGAGAACCATCCGGCGGCGGTCGAAGGCGTCGGCGACCGCCCCGCCGACGAGGGTCAGCGTCAGGAGGGGCACGAGCTCGGTGAGCGAGAACAGGCCGAGCGCGAGAGTCGAGTGCGTGAGCTTCCAGATCTGAACCGGCAGCGCGACGAGAGCCATCTCGCTGCCGACGAACGTCACGGCCTGGCCGATCCAGAGGCGCCGGTAGTCCGGGTAGTCGCGCAGCGGGGAGAAGTCGACGGGTATGCGCGTGGCGAGTTCGCGCCACGACGGGCGCTCCTCGGTGGCTAGCGGCTCCACTAGAAGAGCTGTTCGGGCTCGGCCGGCTTCGAGGTCTTCTCGAGCACGCGTCGCGCGCGCCGGCCGAGGTCGCGGAGATCGAGCGGCCCCTCGTCGACCGCCTTGGCGACGCGTTCCGCGAGGTCGAGCGCGTCGTCCAGGACGACGCTCGCCGTGGCCGCGTCCTGTCCCATGTCGTGGAGGATCGTGCGCTCGGTCCTCCCGGCGAGGATCGGCTCCGCGACGCCGTCGATCCAGACGCGCGTGCGCCGGCCGCCGCCGCGCTCGTCGCCGGTGATCGGCTCGAGCGCGTAGATGCGGTCGGCCCGCGCCCACTTGCCGAAGCCCAGGAAGACCATCCGCGTCGCGCCGTCGCTCATGCGCGGATAATCGCACGCCGCGCGGCGCCACTCGAAGGCTGTGCTACTGGAAGTACGTGTCCTCGTCGGAGTAAGGCGGGGAGCACGTGCAGAGGATCATGAGCTCGCTCGTGCCGTCGTTCTCGAGCGTGTGCCACGCGCCCGGAGGGATGAGCACCGCGTCGCCGGGACGCACTCTCCGCGTCTCGCCGTCGACCTCGAGCGTGCCCGAGCCCTTGGTCACGAGATAGATCTCCTCGGTCCGCCCGTGATAATGCCGCTCCGTCGCCTGGGCCGGCTCGAGCGTCGCCTCGGCGAGGCTCTGCGCGGGCGTGTGGTGGAGCTCCCGGATCGTCGAGCCGTCCTTGGTCGTGAACGGCTCGGCGCGATCGAGGCTCTGCAGGTTCACAGAGCGGACACGAGGACCTCGACCACGCGCTCCTGCGCCGCCGCCTCGATCCCGGTGAAGAACGGCAGCGCGAGCGAGCGCGAGCTCACGTCCTCGGCGACCGGGCACAGCCCCTCCTCGAAGCCGAAGCGCTCACGCATGTACGGCTGCAGGTGGATCGACGGGAGGTAGCGGTTGTAGCCGATCCCCTCGCGCTCGAAGGCCGCGATCGTCCGCTCGCGCGCCGCGTGATCCGGGAACAGGACGACGTAGACGAACCACGAGCGACGGTGGTCGGCGTCGTCCGCGGCCGGTAGCTCGAGCCCCTCGACGCTGCCCAGCAGCTCCGCGTAGCGGCCTGCCGCGTCGGAGCGGCGCGCGAGGATCTCGTCGAGTCGCTCGATCTGGCCGATGCCGAGCGCGGCCGCGATGTCGCTCAGCCGGTAGTTGAAGCCGAGCCGCACGTGCTCGAGCCAGCCACCCGGTTCGGGCCGGCCCTGGTTGCGCAGCGAGCGAAGCAGGTGCCACTCCTCCTCGGAGTGCGTGACCACCATCCCGCCCTCGCCCGTCGTGAGCTGCTTGTTCGGATAGAACGCGAACACGCACGACGTGCCGCTGGAGCCGACCGGCGCGCCGCGGTACTCGGCGCCGAGCGCCTCGCAGGCGTCGTCGATCAGGGCGAGGCCGTGACGGTCGGCGATCGCGCGCAGCTCGTCGAGCTCGCACGGATAGCCGTAGATGTCGACCGCGACGATCGCCTTCGTGCGCTCGGTGATCGCGGCCTCGACGGCAGCCGGATCGAGGTTGAGCGTCCGCGGGTCGATGTCGGCGAAGGCCGGGACACCGCCCTCGTAGAGGAAGCAGTTCGCGCTGGCCGCGAACGAGTACGGCGAGGTGACGACCTCGTCGCCCGGCCCGATACCGGCGGCGATGCAGAGCAGATGGAGGCCGGTGGTGCCCGAGGAGACGGCCGCGGCGTAGGGCGCGCCGACGCGCTCGGCGACGAGCTCCTCGAACCGGTCGACGGCCGGGCCGAGCGAGAGCCGCCCCGAGCGGAGCACGTCGAGGACGAGCTCCTCCTCCCGCTTGCCGAGGTACGGCCCCGAGAGCGGGACCGCCGCCACCTCCTGTCTCACGCCGTGCCGTCGGTGGACGCGCCGCCGCCCGCGGCCGCGCTAGGGGCCGGCGCAAACTCCAGCCACTGGCTCCAGCGCTCGCTGCGCCCGTGGACGGTGTCGAGGTAGGCCTGCTGGATCTCCTGGGTGACCGGGCCGGGGGGCCCGATCGGCTGGTCGTCGATTTCCCGGATGGGCGTCACCTCGGCGGCCGTCCCGACCATGAACACCTCGTCGGCGAGGTAGAGGTCGGTGCGGATCAGCGGCTTCTCGACGACGCGGTGGCCGAGATCCTGCGCGATCTGGATCACCGAGTCGCGCGTGATCCCGACGAGGATCGACGCGGCGAGGTCGGGTGTGTAGATCACGCCGTCACGGACCGCGAAGATGCTCTCGCCGGAGCCGTCGGCGACGAAGCCCTCGGCGGTCAGGAGGATCGCCTCGTCGTAGCCGGCGCGGTTCGCCTCGCCGACGGCGAGCATCGAGTTGAGATACACGCCGGTCGCCTTGGCGACGTGCGGGATGACGTTCGGGCCGACGCGCTGCCAGCTCGACACCTTCACGCGGATGCCGTTGCGGAGCGCCTCGTCGCCGAGGTAGCTGCCCCAGGGCCACGCCATGATCGCGACCTCGATCGGGTTGTCGCGGCAGGCCACGCCGAGCTGGCCGTACCCGGAGAACGCGATCGGGCGGAGATAGCACTCCGGGATGCCGTTCGCGCCGATCAGCTCCCAGGTCGCGGCGCGAAGCTCGTCGACGGAGTACGGCAGGTCGAGGTAGAGCAGCTTCGCCGAGTTGGCGAGGCGCTCCATGTGCTCCTTCAGCCGGAACACCGCGGGGCCGTCGTCGGTCGCGTAGCAGCGGATTCCCTCGAAGACTCCGGTGCCGTAGTGGAGCCCATGCGTGCCGACGTGAACGGTCGCGTCCGCCCAGTCGACGAGCTCGCCGTTCATCCAGATCTTTGCGGTCGCCTCCATGCGCGAATCGTACCGTCAGGCCTCTTCCGCAAGATCGGCCGGGACGGCATTCGTCACCCGCGCGACCTCGTGCGGGGAAAGCCCCATGATGTGCCGGTCGG